>NZ_JBTNSY010000033.1:0-56468 GCF_054515735.1 Mycobacterium sp. ML4 | reverse complement strand
GGCCGTGTGCTCAGTTCTCTCCGGTAGGCGTCGATCCGCCCTTCGATCTCGCTCGCGTCGTCGTGCCGTCCCTCTTTGCGCGCCAGCTCGGCGCGGACGGACAACTCCCGAATCGCCGTTCGAATCTCGTTGTCGCTGGTCGTTCCTCGCATGCCCTCCGGATACCCGGTGCGGCAGCGATTAACGCCGGAACAGCTTGTTACCCAGCCAGACGACAGGGTCGTATTTGCGGTCGGCGACCCGTTCTTTCATCGGGATCAGCGCGTTGTCGGTGATCTTGATGTGCTCGGGGCAGACTTCGGTGCAGCACTTGGTGATGTTGCAGTAGCCCAGCCCGTGCTCTTCCTGAGCTTGTTGCTGCCGATCCGCCGTGTCCAGCGGGTGCATGTCGAGCTCGGCGATGCGCATCAGGTAGCGCGGACCGGCGAATGCCTGCTTGTTCTCCTCGTGGTCGCGGATGACGTGGCAGACGGTCTGGCACAGGAAGCATTCGATGCACTTGCGGAACTCCTGCGACCGCTGAACGTCGACCTGGGCCATCCGGTACTCACCGGGCTGCAGCTCCTTGGGCGGCGTGAACGACGGGATCTCGCGTGCCTTCTCGTAGTTGAACGACACGTCGGTCACCAGGTCGCGGATCACCGGGAAGGTCCGGATCGGGGTGACGGTGACGACCTCGTTCTCTTCGAAGGTCGACATCCTGGTCATGCACATCAGCCGGGGCCTGCCGTTGATCTCCGCCGAGCAAGATCCGCACTTGCCGGCCTTGCAGTTCCAGCGCACCGCCAGATCCGGCGTCTGGGTCTGTTGCAGCCGGTGAATGACGTCGAGCACCACTTCACCCTCGTTCACCTCGACGGTGAACTCTTCGAGCGCGCCGCCGCTTTCGTCGCCGCGCCAGACCCGCATGCATGCGTTGTACGCCATCAGGCTCTCCGTTCCGGGTGCTCGGCCAGCTCTTCGTCGGTGTAGTACTTCTCCAGTTCGGAGATCTTGAAGAGCTCCAGCAGGTCAGGCCGCATGGGGGTCTGCTCCTGGCGGGTGATGGTGATGTGGTCGCCGGTGGCGTCGACCTCGTCCTGCGAAGCCTCCTTGCACACCAGCAACGTGTTACGCCAAGCCGAATCCATGCTCGGGTGGTCGTCGCGGGTGTGCCCGCCGCGGCTCTCCGTACGCTCCAGAGCCGCCCTGGCCACGCATTCGCTGACCAGCAGCATGTTGCGCAGGTCGATCGCCAGGTTCCAGCCCGGGTTGTACCGGCGTCCGCCTTCGACATGGACGTTCTGGTACCGCGCCCAGAGCTCCTTGAGCAGCTTTAGCGCCCGGGTGATTTCTTCTTCTTTGCGGATGATGCCGACCAGGTCATTCATCACGTGCTGCAGGTCCATCTGCAGGGCATACGGGTTCTCCGCCGCCGAACCGTCGGCCGGTCGCGAGAACGGCTTGAGGGCGAACGTCGCCGCGTCCTCCATGGCCTGATCCGACACCGCCGGACGGCTGCTCAGGGCGCGTACGTAGTCGGCGGCACCCAGGCCGGCTCGCCGGCCGAAAACCAGCAGGTCGGACAGCGAGTTGCCGCCCAGCCGGTTCGAGCCGTGCATGCCACCGGAGCACTCGCCGGCCGCGAACAGGCCGGGAACCTTGGCCGCGCCGGTGTCGGCGTCGACCTCCACACCACCCATCACGTAGTGACAGGTGGGACCCACCTCCATCGGCTCCTTGGTGATGTCGACTTCGGCCAGCTCCATGAACTGGTGGTACATCGAGGGCAACCGGCGTTTGATCTCCGCCGGGGTCAGCCGGGACGCGATGTCGAGGTAGACCCCGCCGTGCGGGGTGCCGCGACCGGCCTTGACCTCGGAGTTGATCGCCCGTGCCACCTCGTCACGGGGTAGCAGGTCCGGAGTGCGCCGGGCGGAGTCGTTGTCCTTGAGCCACTGGTCGGCCTCTTGTTCGTCCTCGGCGTACTGGCCTTTGAACACCGGCGGGATGTACCCGAACATGAACCGCGTTCCCTCGGAGTTCTTGAGCACGCCGCCGTCGCCCCGAACACCTTCGGTGACCAGGATCCCCTTCACACTCGGCGGCCATACCATGCCCGTCGGGTGGAACTGGACGAACTCCATGTTGATCAACGTCGCACCGGCGCGCAGCGCCAGCGCGTGCCCGTCGCCGGTGTACTCCCAGGAGTTGGAGGTGACCTTGAACGACTTGCCGATACCGCCAGTGGCCAACACCACCGCGGGAGCTTCGAACAACACGAAGTTGCCGCTCTCGCGCCAGTAGCCGAACGCCCCGGCGATCGCGTCACCGTCCTTGAGTAACTCGGTGACGGTGCATTCGGCGAACACCCGGATCCGGGCCTCGTAGTCGCCGAACTCGGCGAAGTCCTCCTGCTGCAGCGAGACGATCTTCTGCTGCATGGTGCGGATCAGTTCCAGGCCGGTGCGGTCGCCGACGTGAGCCAGCCGCGGGTAGGTGTGTCCACCGAAGTTGCGCTGGCTGATCCTGCCGTCTTTGGTGCGGTCGAACAGCGCGCCATAGGTCTCCAGCTCCCAGACCCGGTCCGGCGCCTCCTTGGCGTGCAACTCGGCCATCCGCCAGTTGTTGAGGAACTTGCCGCCCCGCATGGTGTCGCCGAAGTGGGTCTGCCAGTTGTCTTTCGGGTTGGCGTTGCCCATGGACGCCGCGCAGCCACCCTCGGCCATTACCGTGTGGGCCTTGCCGAACAGGGACTTGGTCACCACGGCGACCTTCAGCCCGCGTTCACGCGCTTCGATGACCGCACGCAAACCCGCGCCCCCGGCACCGATCACGACTACGTCGTAGGCGTGCCTTTCGACCTCAACCATGAAACCTCGCTCAAATTATCGATTTTCGTTCGCAATGTGGCCGACGGGCTGTCAGTGGCCGATGAATCTGAGGTCGAAACCGGGGTTCTGGGCGACCAGCATGACGTAGAAGTCGGTCAGCATCAGCGTGCCCAGTGTGATCCACGCGAACAGCTTGTGCCGGGTGTTGATCTTGCTGATCTGTTCCCAGATCCAGTACCGCACAGGGTGTTTGGAGAAGTGCTTGAGCCGGCCGCCGGTGACGTGGCGGCACGAGTGGCAGGACAGCGTGTAGGTCCACAGCATGACGACGTTGCCGAGCAGCACGAGATTGCCCAGGCCGAAACCGAATCCGCCGGGACCGTCTTCGGAATGGAACGCGACGATCGCGTCCCAGGTGTTGATCACCGAGATGATGGCGGCGATGTAGAAGAAGTAGCGGTGAGTGTTCTGGATGATCAGGGGGAATTTGGTCTCGCCGGTGTAGTGGACTCGCGGCTCGGCGACGGCGCAGGCGGTGGGCGACTGCCACACCGTGCGATAGTAGGCGCCGCGGTAGTAGTAGCACGTCAGCCGGAACAGCAGCAGGAATGGCAACGTCAGCGCGGCGTAGGGCAGCCACCAGACGTCCGGCAGGATCTGCGGCCAGAACTCGCTCGCCTCACGCACGCAACCCTTGCTGACGCAGGGCGAATAGAAGGGCGTCAGGTAGTGGTACTTCGCGACGAAGTAGTCGTCCTGCTGGAATGCCCGCGCCGTCGCGTAGATGACGAATGCGGCAAACCCCAGATTGATTCGCAAGGGCTGCAGCCACCACGTGTCGGTGCGGAGGGTTTTCTGCCCGATACGGGCGCGGGTAGCCGAGAAGACGCCGGACTCAGAACGGCTCGCCGTTGGTGCGCTCATCTAATGTGTTGTTCCTCTTCGAACGGGCTGTAGCTCGAAGGGTACACAGAATGGGTGCCCGCTCCTTCGTCGGGCTTCTGAGCCGGGCTTCGCCGCCTAATACCGGCTGTGACCTCCGACACCCTCGTCGTCGACATCGCGCCAGAAGTCGGTGTCGTACTGGGTGTCCGGGATGGCGATCTTCTCGCCGGACTGGTAGACGGTTGCGCGCGAGAGATCCAGTTCGGCCACGTCGCTGTCGAGTAATTCGACGTCACTGAGGATTCGGTCGGCATCGATGACAATGCGACGGGTCGCCGGGTTGTCTCCGTAACGCGACTTCAGGGAGGTGACGCACCGCCGCAGGCCCCGCATGAGCTCGTGCAGTTCGGTGAGTTCCGTGGCGGTGGACAATCGATGCTCCCTGAGGCTGAAGGTGTTACGGATCACAATACGTCAGTCGATAATATCCGCTGCCTGAGCCGGATACCGGACAACTTCGTGTCCAGCCGGCAGAAAGTGACTTTGTGCCCATGCCGCTGGAATCGGCCGAACGTGCCCGGGCGCTGTTGCTGCTTCATCAACCGGGCAACCCCGTGGTGCTGCCGACGGTGTGGGACGCGTGGTCGGCGAGACTGGCCGCGGCCGCCGGATTTGCGGCCCTGACGGTAGGCAGCCATCCGCTGGCCGATTCGATCGGCAAACCCGACAACGAAGGCATGACATTCGATGACGTGCTGGCCCGGGTCGCACAGATCACCGCCGCCGTCGACCTGCCGGTCTCGGTGGACGTCGAGTCGGGCTACGGGCTCGCGGCGGCACGCCTGATCGAGGGGCTGCTGGGGGTCGGCGCTGTCGGACTCAACATCGAGGACACCGTGCACGGCGAAGGCGGGCGGCTGCGGTCCTCCGCTGAGCACGCCGACTTGGTGGGGGCTTTGCGAGCGGCCGCCGACGCCGCCGGGGTGCACGTCGTGATCAACGCGCGCACCGATGTCTTCCTGCGTCAGCAGGGCGACCGCGCAGACCTCGTCGAGGTGGCGGTGGCGCGGCTCACCGAAGCGGCCGACGCGGGCGCCGACGTTCTTTACCCGGTCGCCAGACATGACCCGGAAACGTTGCGGCGCTTGACAACTGAGCTGCCATTGCCGGTCAACGCGATCGCGGCGCCGGACCAGGACGAGCCGGCTTCATTCGGCCCGCTCGGGGTCGCCCGGATCAGCTTCGGCCCGTTCTTCCAATACGCGCTGTCGGCACGGGCCAACGAATTGCTCGCCCGCTGGCGCTGATGCCGAGCGGTCCCCCGCAAGCGGGAGGTGCCCCAACAAAATCCCCCGCACGCGCGGCGTGTCGGGGGATTTTGCGTCTGGTCGCGCTATTTGGTGATGGCGATGCGCTGTGGCTGTGATCCGGCTGGATCCTGGTAGGCGCCGGTGACCCGTACGGTCAACACCCCCGCGTCGTACGACGCCGAGATGGCCTCGCCGGTGACGTGCGCCGGGAGCTGGAACGACCGGCGGAACGACCCGTAGCGGATCTCCCGCAGGGTGCGGCCGTGCTCCTCTTTGGCGTGTTCGTCGCGGTGTTCGCCGTGAATGACCAGACGGTCCTTATCGACCTCGACGTTGACGTCCTGTTCGACGTCGACTCCCGGTAGCTCCAACCGGACTACCGCGTCGTCGCCGTCTTTCAGGATCTCGGCCGCCGGGTTGAAACCGCTGGTAGCAGGTCTGGCCCAGTCCGCTGACGCGGGACCGAAAAAGTCCCGCAGCCACCGATCGGTGTCCCACGCCGGACGCGACCACAAGGCGAGATTGCTCATGGGTGACTCCTTACTCTTCGTTGTGAGTTAGCTGTGTCCGACGCTCTGGTGGTCGGCTACTCGGTTAAACATGAGTGCCCTACGCTAAAGTTCCACCTGGGCGTTCGCTCAGAGCGAACTTCGTCACACAGCCGACTGCCAGCTGTGAGGGCGGCGTGATTAATGCGTCACATTCGGCGTCATTTCCGGCAACATCGAGTTCGTAGTCTCGTGACATGTCCTCTGCCGGAAGTACTCCCACGCGGACCGGGCAGCGACGGGTGGTTGTCGTCGGCCACGGCATGGTGGGCCACCGGTTCGTGGAGGCGCTGCGCGCCCGCGACGTCGACGGCCGCTGGCGAATCACCGTGCTGGCCGAGGAGGCCGATGCCGCTTATGACCGTGTCGGACTGACGTCCTACACCGAAAGCTGGGACCGCAGACTGCTGGCACTGCCCGGTAACGACTACGCGGGCGACCCGCAGGTGCAGCTGCTGCTGAACACCCCCGTCACCGAAATCGACCGTGCGGCAAAGACAGTGGTCACCGCCGCGGGGGAACTTCACGACTACGACATTCTGGTCCTGGCCACCGGCTCGTATGCCTTCGTCCCTCCGATCACCGGCCACGACCTGCCGTCGTGTCACGTCTACCGAACCCTGGACGATCTCGATGCCATCCGGGCCGGCGCCCAGCGCACTGCGCAGGCGGGTCGCGGCGCGGCGGGCGTGGTGGTCGGCGGGGGCCTGCTGGGCCTGGAGGCCGCCAATGCGCTGCGCCAGTTCGGATTGCCGACGCACGTCGTCGAGGTGATGCCGCGTTTGATGGCACAGCAGATCGATGAGGCCGGCGGCGCGCTGCTGGCCCGGATGATCGGCGACCTCGGGATCGACATTCACGTCGGGACAGGCACCGAATCGATTGACGCCGTGCTGCATTCGGACGGCTCGGAGTCGCTGCTGGTGAAGCTGTCCAACGGCAGGGTGATCGATGCCGGCCTGGTGATCTTCGCCGCCGGCATCCGGCCCCGCGACGAGCTGGCCCGCGCGGCCGGACTGGACATCGCCCCGCGCGGCGGCGTCCTCACCGACTTGGCCTGCCGCACAAACGATCCCGACATCTACGCGGTCGGCGAGGTCGCTGCCATCGAAGGACGCTGCTACGGCCTGGTCGGCCCGGGGTACACCAGCGCCGAAGTGGTGGCCGACCGGCTGGTCGACGGCGTCGCGGAATTTCCCGAGGCCGACCTGTCCACCAAGCTCAAACTGCTCGGTGTCGACGTCGCCAGCTTCGGCGACGCGATGGGCGATACCGAGAACTGCCTCGAGGTCGCGATCAACGACGCGGTCAACCGCACCTACGCCAAGCTGGTGCTTTCCGATGACGCGAGGACGCTGCTCGGCGGTGTGCTGGTGGGCGACGCGTCGGCGTACGGAGTACTGCGTCCCATGGTCGGCAGTGAATTGCCCGGTGACCCATTGGCTCTCATCGCGCCGGCCGGGTCGGCCGGTGCCGCCGGTGCGCTGGGCATTGGGGCGCTGCCGGACTCGGCGCAGATCTGCTCCTGCAACAACGTCAGCAAGGGTGACCTGAAGTGCGCCATCGCCGACGGGTGCGCGGATGTCCCGGCGCTGAAGGCGTGCACCGCGGCCGGCACCTCGTGCGGGTCCTGCGTGCCGTTGCTCAAGCAGCTGCTGGAAGCCGAGGGCGTGGAGCAGTCCAAGGCGCTGTGCGAGCACTTCAGCCAGTCGCGGGCGGAACTGTTCCAAATCATCTCGGCCACCGAGATCCGCACGTTCTCCGGCCTGCTGGAGCGCTTCGGCCGCGGACAAGGTTGCGACATCTGTAAACCCGTCGTCGCCTCCATCCTGGCGTCCACCGGGTCGGACCACATTCTGGACGGGGAGCAGGCCTCCCTGCAGGATTCCAACGACCACTTCCTGGCCAACATTCAGCGCAACGGCAGCTACTCGGTGGTGCCGCGGGTGCCCGGCGGCGACATCAAGCCCGAGCACCTGATCCTGATCGGCCAGATCGCCCAGGATTTCGGGCTCTACACCAAGATCACCGGCGGCCAGCGGATCGACATGTTCGGTGCCCGGGTGGACCAGTTGCCGGCGATCTGGAAGCGGCTGGTCGATGCCGGAATGGAGTCGGGTCACGCCTACGGCAAGGCGCTGCGAACCGTGAAGAGCTGCGTGGGCAGCGACTGGTGCCGTTATGGCCAACAGGATTCGGTGCAGCTGGCCATCGACCTCGAGTTGCGGTACCGCGGTCTTCGGGCGCCCCACAAGATCAAGCTCGGCGTTTCCGGCTGTGCGCGGGAGTGTGCCGAGGCGCGCGGCAAGGACGTCGGCGTCATCGCCACCGAAAAGGGCTGGAATCTCTACGTCGGCGGCAACGGCGGCATGACCCCCAAGCACGCGCAGCTGCTGGCCGGCGACCTGGAGACCGACACGCTGGTTCGCTACATCGACCGGTTCCTCATGTACTACATTCGCACGGCCGACCGCTTGCAGCGCACCGCTCCGTGGGTGGACTCGCTCGGCCTGGACCACGTGCGCGAGGTCGTCTGCAACGATTCGTTAGGCCTGGCAGCGGAATTCGAGGCCGCCATCGAGCGTCACGTCGCGAACTACCAGTGCGAATGGAAGGGCGTGCTCGAGGACCCGGACAAGCTGTCGCGGTTCGTCTCCTTTGTCAACGCCCCCGATGCCGTCGATCCGACGGTCACGTTCACCGAACGGTCCGGACGCAAAGTGCCTGTGCCCATTGGTATCCCGCGGGTCCGCGGATAGCGACATTTAGGGAGGGAATGAATCATGACTATCGTCAACGACATCCAGGCGTGGACCACGGCCTGCCGTTACGACCACCTCATCCCGGGACGCGGCGTCGGCGTGCTGCTCGACGACGGTGCCCAGGCCGCGCTGTTCCGGCTCAACGACGGGTCGGTGCACGCGATCGGCAACATCGACCCGTTCTCCGGTGCGGCGGTGCTTTCCCGCGGCATCGTCGGCGACCGCGCCGGCCGCTTTATCGTCCAATCGCCGATCCTCAAGCAGGCTTTCGCGCTGGACGACGGTTCCTGCCTGGACGACGAGCGAGTTTCGGTGCCGGTCTACCCGGTGCGCGTTACCGCCGACGGCCGCATCGAGGTCGGGCGCTTCGCGGCGAGGATGGCTGCCTAGTCTATTTTGCCGACGAGATAGCGCTGCATCGTCGGACCGATGGCGTCCACCAGCTGCTCCACCGTCATCGAGTGCAGCGGCTCGGAACGCAGGCCGTAGCGCATGATTCCCAGCCCGACGAGTTGCGAGGCGCACAAAGACGCCCGCACGGCGATCTTGTCGGCGCCCAGCATCTTGAGCAGCGGATTGAACACCGGACCGATGAGCATCGACTGGACGATTTCGGCGGTCTTGGACAGACCCGTGGAGGCGACAGCACTCGCGGCAAAAGGCCCGCCTCCGGCGGCGTCCCACGTGGTGATCAGCATGTAGAGCGTGCGCCGTCCGACCTGGTTGACGCTCCCGGTGAAGATGCGATCGATGAACTCTGGTGTCCGGAACGGCAAACGGAGCATCTTCGCCACATCGTCGAGGAGTCCTCGCGAGGGCTCTTCGTTACGGGCCATGTTGCCAGGATTACCCGGGATACCCACAAACATCAAGTGTCGCTGGTCACGCCGTCCGCTGGTAAAGCCTCCTCACCGCCTGGGCGACGGCGTCGCCGAACCTTTCGGCTACCAGCCGGTCCAGCCCGGGATGGGTGCCCAGCGGCCGTGTCACCAGGTCGGCACCGCTGGCCTCGAGCCGCTCCTGGAACAGCCCGTCGGCCAGCAGGTAGGAGGCCACCACCACCCGGCGCGCGCCGCGGCGCCGGGCATTGGCGACGGCGTCGCCGATCGTCGGGGTGCCGGTGGCGGCGAAACCCAGCTCCACCATCGACCCGGTGTGTCTCGACAGCAACAGTGCTGCGTGGTCCAAGTCGGCGCGCGCTCGGCGATCCGAGGTTCCCGCGGCCGCCAGAATCACCGAATCGTCCGGACACCAGCCCGTTTCGATCAGGTTCTGGTGAATTACGTTGGCGATCTCGGGTCCGGGTCCGAGCGCCGGTGTGACGACGACATGAGGGTGCCCGCTGTCCTCGACGTGCGCGGGCAGGTCGGCACGAACGTGATAGCCGCGAGAAAGGAACGCCGGCAACACGATTGCGGGCGCCGCAGACAGGTTCGAAAGGACCTCGCTCGGGCTGGGACCCAGCACGTCGACGAAGGCCACCGAGATGCTGCGGTCGAGCATCCGGCTCACCCGGGCGGCCAGGTCGCCGATCATCGCCACGCCGGCCGACCGGCGGGTGCCGTGCGCTACCAGTACCAGGTTCATGCCGCGTCGTGTTCGCCGTCCAAGGCCAACCGGTAGCCGCGCTTGACCACCGTCGCGACGATGTTCCTGTCGCCCAGCGCTGTTCGCAGCCGCAGCACCGCGGTGTCGACCGCATGAGTGTCACCGCCGTTACCGGGCAGCAACCGCAGCAGCTCCGCGCGTCCGACCACATCTCCGGGACGGTGTGCCAGTGCGCGCAATATCGCCATGCCCGACCCCGATATCGTCTTGACCGATCCGTCCACCAGCACGCAGGTGCCCCTGATGTCGACCAGGTGGCCGGCGGCTTGCACGCTGCACGAACCCAGCAGCGGCAGTTCCTCGGCGATATGACGGGCCAACGCCCCCAGGCGCATTCGCTCCGGAGACGATGTGGGCACGCCCTGGCGGATCAGCGGCCGCGATGTCACGGGGCCGACACACATCGCGTGCACGCTGCTGCGGAAGGCCGCCAACACCTGGTCCTCGAGGCCCAGGTCGCGGCTGCGCTCGAGCACCGCAACCGCCGCGGGTGCGGACGTGAAACTCACCGCGTCGAATTGCCGGCGTGCGATTCCGGTGACCAGCTGATCGAACTCGCCACCCAATGGAGTTGGTTTCCAGCGGTAGACCCGGATCGGCACCAACTGCGCGCCCGCGGCGCGCAGGCCGGCGAGGAACTCCGGGAACGGATCCCACCCATCGGCCGCCCCGTGCAGCTGAACGGCGATTCGCTTTCCGTCGACTCCACCTTCGAGCAGGTATTCCAAGACCTCGTGCGAAGATTCGGATTCCGGCGACCACTCCTCGCGCAGACCCGCGGCACGCAACGCCCCGGTTGCCTTGGGACCGCGAGAGATTACCCGCGCTGACGATAGCGACTCGATGAGTTCGGTTGCCAGTCCCCAGCCTTCGGCCGCAGCCACCCAGCCGCGAAACCCGATGCCGGTGTGGGCCACCACGATGTCCGGCGGATCGGCGATCAATGCTGCGGTGTTGCGGTGCAGCTCATCGTCGTCGGGCAGCGCGATCATGCTGATCGCGGGAGCGGCGAAGATTTCGGCACCATGGCGACTGAGCAGTGCGCAGAGTTCCTCGGCGCGACGTGCGGAGGTGACTGCGATCCGGTAGCCAGTGAGTGGCGCAGACGTTGGCTGGGCCATATGTCCTTTGTATGCCCGACACATTTCCGGAGCGTTACCCGGCAATTGCTGCAGCATTGCCCTCAACTGCGTTCTTCATCACAGCCGGCCGGCGCCGGCGGCGAAGCCGTACACGGATGTGGGCATGAACAGTGTCATCACCGACCACAGGGACCAGATCGAGAAGGCGACGTGATCGCCGGCGACCGTGCAACGCAGATTTCGCCGGGCGATCTTGCTGTTTGCGGCTTCCCGAGCCGTGATGTTCTCGGGATTCCAATCCGTGATGCGATGGTTGCGGCCCATCCGGGGGTTTACCTTTCCGGGTTCCTCGACGGCACCGTGAAGTGAATACGCCTGCGGGGCGGTCGGTTTCGATGTTCACATCGGGGAAAATGGCAGTCAGCTCAAAAGCGTCGTGATCGACTGAAAGTTGCGTTCCAGTTGTCTGGCAGGTCCCCGGAAACCTCGAATCGCGGACCAATCGGGCGAGATTCCTTACCAGCCGTGCTGGCCAGGCGCCGCTGTGCCGCGGTGCCGGTTGTCCTCCCCCATCAGGGGGAGATAAATTTCATCCCCCGAATCCTCCGGTTACCCGAGGGACGCGCCACCGGTGCCGGGTCGACAGTGATCAGTGAGGCCGGCACCGGCTCGCCCATAAAGTGGACTTGACTAGGGGTTCGATCATGTCGTTCGTAGTTGTTGCCCCAGAATACCTTTCGGCGGCCGCAAGTGACGTGGCCGGCATCGGCTCCGCGCTGCGCTGGGCAAACGATGCGGTAGCCGGTCCGACGACGGCGGTGACGGCGGCGGGGGCTGACGAAGTGTCGATTGCGCTGGCTGCGTTGTTCTCCGGCCATGGCCGTGCCTACCAGTGCCTGTCCGCTCAAATGACGGCGGTTCACGACCAGATCGCGCAGGCCCTGAATTCGAATGCGAACATCTATGCGCGCGCCGAAGCGACCAATGTGACGCCGCTGCAGTCACTCCTGAACGTGATCAACGCGCCCACCGAGGCGCTGGTGGGCCGTCCGCTGATCGGCAACGGCGCGGACGGGGCCCCCGGCTCCGGCGCGAACGGGGGTACCGGCGGGATACTGCTGGGCAACGGCGGCAACGGGGGCTCAGGAGCGGAGGGTCAGGCCGGTGGTGCCGGCGGGGCGGCCGGGCTGATCGGCAACGGCGGCGTCGGTGGCACGGGTGGCGCCGGCGCGGCCGGGGGCGCCGGCGGTCGGGGCGGATGGTTGTACGGCGACGGTGGCAGCGGTGGCAACGGCGGAGCCGCGACGTCGGTCGCGATGACCGGCGGCCGCGGGGGCGCCGGTGGTGATGCCGGCCTGTGGGGTGCCGGGGGTAACGGCGGGCACGGCGGAGGCGGCATCAACGGGGCGGACGCGGTGAATCCGGCGCCGGCCACGGATCCGAACCTGAATGGCACAGCCGGGCACAGCAACCGGGTCGACAAGACCGGAACCGTGAGCGGCGGCAACGGCACGCCCGGCCAGCCCGGCGGCGCGGGCGTCGGCGGCGGCAGCGGCGGTAACGGCGGGAACGCCGACGCCACGCAGGGCAGCGGAGGATCGGTAGGATCCAGCGCGGTCGCCGGCAACGGCGGTGACGGTGGCGCGGGAGGCGCCGGCGGGGCCAGTGGCGGAGACGGCGGTCAGGCCGGGTACGCCCGCACGGTCAACGGCCGTGCCACGGCAGGGTTGGGTGGTAACGGCGGTGACGGTGGTGTGGGCCTCAATGGAGGGGACGGCAGCGCCGGCGGCGCCGGCGGCGACGGGGGCCGCGGCGGATGGCTGGTCGGCAACGGTGGTAACGGCGGCGTCGGAGGCAACGGCGGTTACGGCGGCAGCGGTTCCACCGGCGGTGCGGGTGGCGCCGGCGGGGGCCACGCTTCCATCGATTCGACCTCCACGAACGCCGCATACAGTTCCGGTGGCAACGCCCTCGGCGGAAACGGTGGGTCCGGCGGTGATGGTGGCCAAGGGGGCCATGGTGGTCAGGGGGCCGCAGGAGGTGGGGGCGGCAACGCCGGCGCCGGCGGGCTGCTGGCCGGCAACGGCGGCATCGGCGGCACCGGCGGCACCGGCGGTGCGGGCGGAGCAGGCGGGGAAGGCGGCAGCGGTGGGAACGGCGCCGCGGGCGGTACGGCCGGGGCACCCGCCGGGTCGGCGTTCGGCGGAAACGGTGGCCACGGCGGCGACGCGGGCCACGGCGGCGACGGCGGCGACGGCGGCGACGGCGGCGACGGCGGTCAGGGCGGCGCGGGCGGCCGCGGCGGATTGCTCGGTAGGCAAGGCGCGGCCGGGACGCTGGGCGACGGGGGCGCCGGTGGCGCCGGTGGCGCGCGGGGCGCTGCGGGTAGCGGCGGCGCGGCGGGACTGGGCCTGGGGTCGCCCACCCATAACGGCTCCGCGGGCGCTAACGGGGCCAGCACCCCAGACCTCGACGGGGCCGACGGCACACCTGGCTACCCCAGTCCGACGGTCAAGCGTGCGTGAGGCCCTGAAGGCCTGAGCCGGGTTCGCTACACGTAGGCCAGACCCGCGGGTGTGGCAGCGCCCGCCGCCGGCAGCGGCCGGCGCACGTAGATGGTCCACGTGAGCAGCGAAGCGGCGACGTAGAACACGACGAAGGCCCAGAACGCCGACGTGGCGGTGCCGCTGCTCAGATATGACTGCCGCAGTGCGAGATTGACACCTACCCCGCCCAAAGCGCCGACGGCCCCGGCGAAGCCGATCAGGGCACCGGACATGGACCGCGACCACTGCCGGCGTTCGGCCTCGCTCAACGGAAGCGAGTGGCTGCGCGCCTCGAAGATCGACGGAATCATCTTGTACACCGAGCCGTTGCCGATGCCCGACACGATGAACAGGGCCACGAAGCCCACGATGTAGCCGGTCATCATCGATGCCGGAGCCGGACCGCTGCGATGATCGCCGAAAGTGCTTACGCTGACCAGTATTCCGGCGGCCAGAATCATCGCGCAAAACGCGCTCAGGGTTACTCGGCCGCCACCGATACGGTCAGCGAGCCGGCCCCCGTACACCCGCGACAGTGAGCCCAACAGCGGCCCCAGGAAGGCGATCTGGGCCGCGTGCAGAGCGGCTTGGGCACTGCTCTGTCCGCCGGCGATGTAGTTGATCTGCAATACCTGGCCGAATGCGAAGGAGAACCCGATGAACGATCCGAAGGTACCGATGTACAGCGTTGAGATCACCCACGTATGCGGCTCGGCGAGCATCTCGCGCATGGTGCTCAGCTCGATGCGGTACTGCCTGAGGTTGTCCATGAAGAAAGCCGCGCCGATCCCCGCGACGGCCAGCAGCACCAGGTACACCGCGCAGACCCAGTACGGCCGGCGATCCCCGACGGTCGCGATCACCAGCAGGCCGACCAGCTGGATCATCGGCACGCCGAGGTTACCGCCGCCGGCATTGAGGGCCAGCGCCCAGCCCTTGAGTCGTTGCGGATAGAACGCGTTGATATTCGTCATCGAGGAGGCGAAATTGCCGCCGCCGAGCCCGGCCAGCGCGGCGCACACCAGGTATGGCCACAGCGGCAGACCGGGATTGGCCAGCAGGGCGATGGTCCCGACGGTGGGAATCAGCAACACCAGCGCCGAGAACATAGTCCAGTTGCGGCCACCGAACTTTGCGGTGGCGAAGGTGTAGGGGAAGCGCAGGCAAGCGCCGACCAGCGTCGCTGTGGCGCCGAGCAGAAACTTGTCCCCGGCCGAGAATCCGTACACCGACGCCGGCATGAACAGCACCATCACCGACCAGATGGACCAGATGGAGAATCCGACGTGTTCGGCCGCCACCGACCAGATCAGGTTGCGTCGGGCGATGTCCTTGTTGCCCGCCTCCCACGCGGCGAAATCTTCAGGATCCCAGTCGGATAGTTCGTGCGAACGGCGGGCGAGCATGAAGACTCCTATCGTCATCGACCTTGCCGCTCACGCTAGAAATCCTTTGTTGCCCGGGCGCTTCGGACAGCGACCCGCACGTGTGAACTTCCGATCACCGCACCGGCGCCGCTGGTGTGAGGACTACCAGACGTCCCCGTCGCGCCAGTCGCACATCAATTCCGCTGAGGTGTCCAGGGTCACGCTCACCGGCAGGACGAAGATCGAACCGTCGTCGTCGGGTGTGCGGGTCGGGCCGGTCGGAGCCAGTACCGACGTCGGGCCGAGCCAGGGCAGCCAGCCGCGGGCCGCATACAACCGGCGGGCCTGCACCGATGAGCTGAGCGCACCGAGTTGATACGCGCCGCGCATCACCTGCTCGACGCCGTCCAATAGTGCGCGCACCAGCCCTTGGCCGCGCCAATCTTCCCGTACCGCAACACCTTCGACGTAGCCGCAGCGCAAAGCGCTGCCGCGGTAGATCAGCCGGCGCTGCACCACCGCGGCGTGCGCGATGATGGCCCCGTGGCGCCAGATCAGCGCGTGCATCCCGCCCAGAGTGTGGTCCCAGTCGCTGTCGGTGAAGTCGCCGGCGAACGCCGTGGTGACCATCTGGTAGATGCTCTGGCGCGTGTGCTTGTCCAGGTCGGCGGTGTGGACCAGGCGTGCGGTGTGCACGATGCCTGTTCTACCAGGTTCGCCCTATCCCGCCAGCCGCGGCCGCGCCCAGCGCAGCCGGACGTGCTGTCCGGGCCGCACCTGGGCAACCTTGTCGATGTCCTCGTCGATCACCACTGCGATCACCGGGTAACCGCCGGTGACCGGATGGTCGGGACCCAGGATCACGGGTAACCCGTTGGACGGCACCTGGATTGCTCCGCGCGTCGCGCCCTCGCTGGGCAGCTGCCGGTTCGGGTCGCGGTGCGCGAGCGGGCGCCCCACGAGGCGCATGCCCACCCGGTCGCTGCGGTCGGAGGCCACCCAGTCGGTGTGGACCAGGATGTCGGGGTCGACGAACCAGTCGTCGCGCGGTCCGGGTATCGCGAGCAACTCGACCCCGTCGGTGGTGATGGCGGCCACCGGCGCCTGGTCGATCTCGGGGTAATCGGCCGTGTGGTCGCCGACCGGGAGGACATCGCCGGCCTGCAGCGGCAACGGTCCGATCGCAGACATCACGTCATAGCTACGCGAGCCCAGCACCGGTGTGACGCTGATGCCACCGCGCACCGCCAGATACGTCCGCAAGCCGGCCCGCGGCGTGCCGAGTGATATCACCTGACCGTCTCGCACGTGGTGAATACTGTTGGTACCGAATATCTTTCCGTTTACCGTCGGATCGGTGTCGGCTCCGGTCACCGCGATGTCGACATCCCCCCCGCGGACCCGCGCGGTCAGCCCGCCGAAGGTCACTTCCACCGTCGCCCGATCATCCGGGTTGGCTACCAGCCGGTTGGCCAGCGTGTGTGCTCGGCGATCGGCCGCCCCGGAGGGAGCGACGCCCAGATGGGCGAGCCCGGTGCGGCCGAGGTCCTGGACGACCGCCAGCGGACCGGTGCGCAGGATTTCCAGAGTGGTCATCTCAAGCCCCCGTCAGAGAGCCCTGAACCGGACCCACCGGCCTTGCGTGAGCAACGCCGGGTCGGACCTGTCGATGTCCCACAACACCGCATCGGTGTGGCCAATGATCTGCCAGCCGCCCGGTGACTGCCGCGGGTAGACCGCACTGAATTCACCGGCCAGACCCACCGCTCCGGCCGGCACCGATGTGCGCGGCTCGGACCGCCGTGGCACCCGAAGACGTTCGTCGCCACCGATCAGGTAGGCAAACCCGGGCGCGAAACCGCCGAAGCCCACTCGCCACCGGGTGCCGGTGTGAGCCTGCACGACCTGCGCGATGCTCAGGCCGGCGTGATCGGCCACGTGGGTCAGGTCGGGACCGTCGTAGACGACGTCGATCACGATGTCGTCGGCCGGATCGCGGGGGCGGGCGCTCGCGTCCGTCGCGGACACCCGCAACTTTGTGATCCGCTGTCGGGTGACTCCCTGGACGCGCGGTCCTTCGAGCCGCACCAGTACGGTGACGGAGGCCGGGACGATGTCCACCACGCCGGGTAACCGTGCCGCCCGCAGCGCGTCGGTCCAGGCCAAAACCTCTGCGGTGCTGTCACATTGCAACATCAGCGCTTGATCGCCGTAATCGAGCACGGTATGAGCCAAGTCGGGGCCTCTCGAGCATTCGGTGATCGCCGTCACACTCATGATTCGAAGGTAGCGCCGCGATCAACGACGGCGCGAGCTGTTTTCGAGCACTGCCAGAGGTGCCTTAGCAAACGCTCAGAGCGGCATCAGCCCAGAATATTCGCCAGTTGAGGGGGAAGCTGATCGGCGACCACGGGATAGCTGAGCGGCGACGCGAAGGCGATCGCTCCGGCCAGGTCCTTGCCGGTAAAAATGTGGCGTTTCTGTGCGGTCGCCTGCGACGCCGCCACGTCGGGGTCCGCCAGCAGCACCTGCTCCTCCTCGGGGCTCTCCGTCGACCAGATCACCACATCGGCGGAATCCAGTACATCCTTGATGCGATCGCGGGGAATCACCGCGCGGTGGTCGCCGACGTACGGCTTGATGCTGTCGGCGACCACCAGGCCCATCTGGTTGAGGAAGTCGGTCCGCCACGCCGCCGCGGTCGCCACGATCGTGCCCTGCCAGAGCCGGCCCTGCATCAGCAGCGCTTTCTTGCCCTTCCAGGACGGATTTTTCTGCCCCACGTCGGTGAATCTGCTGTCGACGGCGCTCACCAACGACTTCATCTGATCGGCCTGGAACACCGCCTGGCCGATCGCGGCGGCCTGGTCCTTCCACGGCTCGAAGAACGCGTCGCCGTCGGACTGCGCGATGGTCGGCGCGATAGCTGACAGCTTCTGGTAAGTGTCGGCGTCGAGGCCGGCGTTGGTCGCCACGATCAAGTCCGGCTTGAGCCCGGCGATCTGGTCCACCGGTATCCCGTTGTCCAGGCTCAGCACAACGGGTTGCGCCGCACCGAGTTTGGGCTGCGCCCAGGGCCACACCGCGAAGGGCTGGTCGCCGAACCAGTTGGTCACGGCGATGGGGACCACACCGACGGCCAGCAGGTCGTCCTGTTCGGTGTAGCCGGCGCTCACCACGCGCTTGGGTGGTTCCTTGACGACGGTCTGACCGAAGAGGTGGGTGACGGTCACCGATCCGCCGCCGGGCTGCGATTTGTGGTCGGAGCACGCAGCAAGCAGCCCGGCAACCCCGGCGGCCTGCAAGAATCCCCGCCGACTCCATCCCTGCTGCACAGCGTGAGAGTATCGCGTGTGTTACCGGACCGTCAGTTACGTGGCCGGGGCTTGGGCGTATAACCCTCCCAGGGCGAGTAATCGGCGATCAGCTCTTCTTGCGGCGGACGCTGGTCGGTCGGCACGTGCTGCAGGTTGATCCGGATCCGGTACCAGATCGAACTGGGTCCGCGCATGCCGTCGACCAGCACGTCGACCGGCTGCAACAGCTCGGCTGCGGCGGGATGGCGCTCCCGCCAGGTGTCCAGCGCGGCCATCGCCTCGTCCTTGGTCTTGGTGCGGGCGACCTCGATCAATGGCATCACGGACTGTCGTCTGCCGTCGGCCGACTTCTTGACGCCGCGCGGTGCCTTCTCCGGGGGACCCAGTTCCTCGGCCAGCCCCAGCAGTTCGTCGAGGCTGCCGCTCGCGTCGTCCATGCCGGCCCACGGATCGCCGATTTCGGCGAACCGGCCCGGCACCGTCGCGATGGTGAAGTCCGCGGGGCGGCAGTCGGCGACCTCGTCCCAGCGCAGTGGTGTCGACACCCGGGCGTCCGGAGTGGCGCGCACGGAATACGCCGACGCGACCGTTCGGTCCTTGGCGTTCTGGTTGAAGTCGACGAAGACTCCCTCGCGTTCTTCTTTCCACCAGCGGCTGGTGGCCAGATCGGGTACCCGTCGTTCGACTTCGCGGGCAACGGTCTGTGCGGCCAGGCGCACCTTGGTGAACGGCCAGCGCGGGGCGATCCGGGCATAGACGTGAAAACCCCGCGAGCCGGATGTCTTGGGCCACGCCGAGAGGCCGTGATCCTCAAGCACCTGCCGGGCCACCAACGCCACGTCGACGATGCGCTGCCAATCGACGCCGGGCATCGGGTCCAGATCGACCCGCAGCTCGTCGGGGTGCTCAAGGTCGTCGGCGCGCACCGGATGTGGGTTGAGGTCCACGCAGCCCATATTGATCACCCAGACCAGGCCCGGGGCGTCATGGATGACGGCCTCGTCGGCCGAGGTACCCGAGGCGTACCGCAACGTGGCGACGTCCACCCAGTCCGGCCGCTTGGTGGGCGCGCGCTTCTGAAACACCGCCTCCTCGGTGATGCCCTTGACGAACCGCTTGAGAATCATCGGCCGGCCAACCACCCCGCGCAGCGCGCCGTCGGCCACCGACAGGTAATAGCGGACCAGGTCGAGCTTGGTGATGCCCTGATCAGGAAAAACGACCTTGTCCGGATGGGTGACGGTGACCTCGCGGCCGGTCACTTCCAGCGACACGGGTTTGGTCATGGAACTCGATGGTAATTCGGTCGAAACCTACCGATCGCTTTGCGACCCTCGTCACATATGGTGAGGAACATGCCTAACCTCAGCGACCTGCCCGGGCAGATCCCTGCCAAGATTCAGCAATACGTCGAACGTGGCGCAGCCGAACTGCACTACGTGCGCAAGATCTTCGAAGCGGGCGCGTTCAGGATCGAGTCGCCCCTCAAAACGGCGGCGATGGCAGCCGATATCGCCAAGTGGGGCGAATTCGGCATGTTGCCGTCGCTGAACGCCCGGCGCCATCCCGACGCGCGGGCCGTCATAGACGAGGAGGGCGAGCTCACCTATCAGGAGCTGGACGAGGCCGCGCACGCGGTAGCCAACGGCCTGATCGAGATGGGCGTCAAGGGCGGGGACGGGGTGGCCATCCTGGCCCGCAACACCCGATGGTTCGTCATCGCCAACTACGGGGCGGCCCGGGCCGGCGCGCGCATCATCCTGCTCAACAGCGAGTTCTCGGGCCCGCAGGTCAAGGAGGTCGCCGAGCGCGAAGGCGCGAAGGTGATCATCTACGACGACGAGTACACCAAGACGGTCAGCAAGGCTGAGCCGGAGCTGGGCAAGTTGCGGGCACTGGGCACCAACCCGGACAGCGACGAGGATTCGGGCAGCACGGACGAGACGCTGGCCGACCTGATCAAGCGCAGCAGCAAAGAACCCGCGCCCAAGGCCAGCAAGCATGCGTCGATCATCATCCTGACCAGCGGAACCACTGGAACGCCCAAGGGCGCCAACCGCAGCACCCCGCCCACGCTGGCGCCGGTCGGCGGGATACTGTCGCACGTGCCGTTCAAGGCCAACGAGATCACCTCGCTGCCTGCGCCGATGTTCCACGCTCTGGGCTACCTGCATGCCACCATCGCGATGTTCCTGGGCTCCACGCTGGTGTTGCGCCGCAAGTTCAAGCCACCGCTGGTCCTCGAAGACCTGGAGAAGCACAAGGTGACCGCCATGGTCGTGGTGCCGGTGATGCTGTCCCGCCTGCTCGATGCGATCGAGAAGATGGACAAGAAGCCCGACCTGTCGCACCTGAAGATCATCTTCGTGTCCGGCTCACAGCTGGGTGCCGAGTTGGCGCAGCGTGCACTCAAGGACTTCGGCCCGGTCATCTACAACATGTACGGCTCCACCGAGATCGCGTTCGCCACCATCGCCGGGCCCAAAGACCTCGAAAAGAATCCGGCCACCGTCGGTCCGGTGGTCAAGGGCGTCAAGGTCAAGATCCTCGACGACAACGGCAAGGAGAAGCCGCAGGGCGAGGTCGGGCGGATCTTTGTCGGCAACGCCTTCCCGTTCGAGGGCTACACCGGCGGCGGTCACAAGCAGATCATCGACGGTTTGATGTCTTCGGGCGACGTAGGTTACTTCGACGAGGACGGCCTGCTCTACGTCAGCGGCCGCGACGACGAGATGATCGTCTCGGGAGGCGAGAACGTGTTCCCGGCCGAGGTCGAGGACTGCCTCAGCGGACATCCCGACGTCGTTGAGGCCACCGCCATCGGGGTGGAGGACAAGGACTGGGGTCACCGGCTGCGGGCGTTCGTCGTCAAGAAGGACGGCTCCGATGTCGACGAGGACACACTCAAGAAGCACGTGAAAGAGGAGCTGGCGCGCTACAAGGTGCCGCGCGAGGTCATCTTCCTCGACGAGCTGCCGCGCAACCCTACCGGCAAGATCCTCAAGCGCGAATTGCGCGAGTGGAACGTCGAAGACAAGGGCGACTAAGCCGCGCGAGCAGACAGAAAATCGCGCTATTCGTGCCGAATTCGCGCGATTTTGTGTCTGCTCGCGCCACTGGGGGTGCGCCCCGGACTACGGGTCGCGGGGCAGCCCCAGCAGCCGCTCGGCGATGATGTTGAGCTGCACCTCCGAGGTGCCGCCGTAGATCGTGGTGGCCCGGCTGGACAACAGATACTCACCCCACATGCCCTGCACGGTTTTCGGGTCGCTGATGACGGCGTCCGCGCCGAACGACGACACCGCGAATTCGGCGTAGCCCTGGCCGGTGCGCATCGACAGCAGCTTGGAGATCGCAGCTGAGGGCATCGCGTCGCCGCCGGCCAGGGTCAGCAGCGTCGAACGCAGGTTCAGCACCTTGGCGGCGTGACCCTCGGCGATCAACTGGCCGGCGCGGTGCCGGGCGACCTGATCGAAATGGCCGTCCCGCACGAAGTCGACGAATTGCGGCAGGCTGGCCAGGAAGTTCTGGTCGCTGCCGCCGATCGAAACCCGTTCGGCGGTAAGGGTGTTGCGGCTGACCTCCCAGCCCCGGTTCACCTCGCCGAGCACGTATTCATCCGGCACGAACACGTCGTCGATGTAGACGGTGTTGAAGAACTCCTGCCCGGTGAGCTCCCGCAGCGGCTTGACCGTCACACCTTCACTCTTCATGTCCAGCAGGAAGTAGGTGATGCCCTGATGCTTTGGAGCGTTCGGGTCGGTTCTCGCCAGCAGCGCGCCCCACTGCGAATACTGTGCGGCAGTGGTCCAGATCTTCTGGCCGGTGATGCGCCAGCCGCCGTCGACCCGAGTCGCCTTGGTGGACAGGCCGGCCAGGTCGGATCCGGCGCCGGGCTCGGAAAACAGCTGGCACCAGATCATTTCGCCGCGGAAGGTCGGCGGCAGGAAACGCTGCTGCTGTTCCTCGGTGCCGAACGCGACGATGGACGGGATGATCCATGCCGCGATGCCCACTTGCGGCCGTTTGACCCGCCCGGCGGTGAACTCCTGGGCGATGATGACCTGCTCGACCGGGCTGGACGCGCGGCCCCACGGTTTGGGAAGGTGAGGGAGTACCCAGCCGGCTTCGGCGATCGCGACGGTGCGTGCCTCCCGGTCCATCGCCTTGAAGGCCGCCACTTCCGCGCGGATCTCGGCCCGCAGTGCCTGGGTTTCGGGGTCCAGGTCGATGTCCACTGCGCGCGTCCCGGTGGTGGTTGCGGTGTCCACCACCCGCTGGGGGTATTCCGAGGCGCGGCCGAAGCAGGCGGCCAGCATCAGGGCCCGGCGGTAGTACACGTTGGTGTCGTGTTCCCAGGTGAAGCCGATGCCGCCGTGCACCTGGATGCAGTCCTGCGTGCAGCGCTGCGCCGCGGTGGGCGCCAGCGTCGCCGCCACCGCCGCGGCGAATTCCAGGTGCTCGCTGTCTTCGTCCAGGGCCCGCGCCGCATCCCACACCGCGGCGGTCGCGCGCTCGGTGTCCGCGACCATTTCGGCGCACTTGTGCTTGATTGCCTGGAACTGCCCGATCGGGCGGCCGAACTGCTCGCGGATCTTGGCGTAGGCCGATGCGGCATCGGTGGCCCAGCGCGCCACCCCTATTGCTTCGGCCGACAACAGCGTCGTCATCAGCGCGTGGGCCTTGACCATGCTGAGGTTGTCGAGCACCACGTCATCCCCGACCTCGACGGCGTTGGCACGCACGTGGGCGATAGGGCGCAGCGGGTCCAGGCTGCCCACCGGCTCGACCTCGAGTTGTTCCGAACGCAGCACCACCCACTCTTCACCGCTGTCTATCGCGACCGGCAGCACCAGGATGGCCGCCTGGGCGGCGGCCGGGACGGCGCGGACTTCGCCGCGAATCACCAGCACGTCGCCCTGGCGGGTGGCCGTCAGGCCGGAGTCCAGCGCGTAGGCGCCGATGGCCGCGCCGGATGCCAGCTCGGCGAGCACCTTGGCCTCCGGGTCGTGCGCGGCGATGAGCGCGCTGGCGATCGCGGACGGGACGAACGGCCCGGGCACCGCGCCGTGACCGAACTCCGCCAGCACGATGGCCAGCTCGAGGATGCCGAATCCCTGGCCGCCAACGGATTCGGCCAGGTGGACGCCTTGCAGGCCCTGGTCCGAGGCCGCCTGCCAGTAGGGCGGCGGATTCCCCACCGGGGTTTCGAGCGCCGCGTGCAGCACTTCGGACGGCGCTACCCGCGCCACGAAGGACCGCACCGAATCGGCCAGGTCTTGATGTTCGGGGGTGATCGCGATCGGCATTGGTCGCCTTCCCATGGATTTGAGGTCCGTTTCGGCCGGGCACTTTCCAAGCTAACAACCAGTGGGTGGGTTGACGACAGCGGTTCTGGGTCACGGCCACCGCTGCCCGATCCACTCGGCGATCATGTCGGCCTGCTGGTCGCGGGCGCCGGGGGTGGTGAAGTAGTGATCGGTGTCGATGCCGGCCTGCGATTTGTCGCTACTGGCCAGAGCGTCGAAGATGCGGCGGGCGTCGGACGGGAAGACGCCGGTATCGGCTTCGGCATTGATCACCAGGGCCGGGCAGGTGATGCGGTTCAGGTGCGGCTCGGCCCGCGTCTGTGCCACGCGCAGGCTCCACATACCCAGCCAGTTGCGCAGCGTGCAGGCCGCGGCGATCCCGTGCGCGGAACGGTTGGCCTTGACCGGCTGGCCCGCATAACACGAATTGGGTTGGCGCTTGGTGGGTTCGATGGCCGGGTCGACCATCCGCGGATCGGCCCAGGTGCGCATCACGGTGAACGGCCGATCGGAGAAGCCGGCGGCCCGAACGCGTGCGAGTTCGGCTTCGGCCCAGTCGGTGATGGCGTGATTGCGTGCCACCTGTGCCGCACGATAGCGCTGCACGAACTCCGGTGTATACGGCGGACCGTTCATCTCGTCGAATAGGTCCAGCGCGGGATCGGTTGCGACAGGATCGTTCTCGTCGACGACGGCGCCGTCCATCCAGGCGGTGAGCACGTCGGGTCGCCCGGGATGGGCGGCGGTGGCGACATAGGCGTCGGCGGCCGGCAACTCGGTGATACCGGCGGCGGGCCGCATGCCTTCCAACGGCGTTACATTCGGCTCCTCCGCCTGCGACTGGTAGGCCGACATCAACGATCCGCCGCCCGAATTACCCAGAAGCACAACGGTTTCCACGCCAGTCACGTCGCGCAGCCAACGTACCCCCTCGCCGATGTCCACCAGCGCGTGATCGAGCAGGAAACTGCTTTCGAAGCCGCGGAAGCGGGTGTTCCAGCCCAGGAATCCGATGCCGCGGGCGGCGAGGTAGCCGCCGATGTAATGCTCGGAGAAGTCGATCTGATAATGCGTGGCGATCACCGCCACCTTGGGCCGGTGTCCCGCCGCGTGGTGATACAGACCCTGGCAGGGGTGGCCGCCCGCGCCGGCGCGCCCGGCGGTAGGCGAGGGCAGGCCGATGAACTCGCGGAGGATCTCGGTCACCGACGATGCTCCTCGCCGTAGATGGTTCGGTAGTAGATGTTGGCCAGCGTCCGGATACAAGCCTGATCGTCCGGTGGATCCCGGCGGGTGAGCTGGATGTAGCAGAACTGATTGAACATCGCGACTATCGCCTCAGCCAGCAACTGCGGGTCGTCGTCGCGACAGTAGCCCCGTTGCTGAGCACGCCGGACTTAGTCCGCAATGAAAGATATTGGAATGGAACACATCTCGTCCCAGTGCTGAGCGAAGTCCGTGCTGACCATCGCCAGTTGCGACACGCTGATCATCTCCGCGAGCCGGTGTCGATAGGTGTGCCAGTGGGCCGCGGCGGCCTGGTGCGCGCGTTCACGTTCGGACAGGCCGTGTTCGGTCACCGAGAGCGCGCGCTGGTTGGCCTCGTCACGGAATCGCAGTGCCCACTGGCGCACCATGGCTTCTTTGGAGTCGTAGTAGTTGTAGAACGAGGCGGCCGAGCGGCCTGCCTCGGTCGTGATGTCCGCGATGGTCGTCGCCAGAATGCCTTTGCGCGAGATCACCGTTCGGGCGGCGGCGTCGATCGCGGCCTGGGTTCGCCGGCCGCGGTGAGTGGGGAACCGGGGACCCGCTCGTTCTGCCGCGGTCACCTGCACCTCCGGAATCTGAATCTGATGTTAGATTCAGGTACGGATCATAAACCAGGGGAGTAGCGCCATGATCAAGCCGCACAACACCAACAGCGAGTTCGACCTCGGCGGAATCAACCACGTGGCGCTGGTGTGCTCGGACATGGAACGCACCGTGGACTTCTACAGCAACATTCTCGGCATGCCGCTGATCAAGTCGCTCGACCTCCCGGGTGGCGCCGGCCAGCACTTCTTCTTCGACGCGGGCAACGGTGACTGCGTCGCGTTCTTCTGGTTTGCCGACGCGGCCGACCGGGTGCCGGGCATCTCGTCGCCCACGGCGCTGCCGGGCCTCGGGGACATCACCAGCGCGGTGAGCACCATGAACCACCTGGCCTTTCACGTACCGGCCGACAAATTCGACGCCTACCGGCAGCGGCTGAAGGACAAGGGCGTGCGGGTCGGTCCGGTGCTCAACCACGACGAGAGCCCGATGCAGGTGTCGGCTACGGTGCACCCCGGCGTGTACGTACGCTCCTTCTACTTCCAGGACCCTGACGGCATCATGCTGGAATTTGCCTGCTGGGTAAGGGAATTCACCGAAGTCGACACCCCGGCGGTACCCAGGACGGCGGCCGATCGCCGCCCGCCGGTCGGCGCGCCGACGTAGGTGCCGGAACTGGCGGCAAGGGTCAAGCGGAGCGGTGAGTCGGCATCGCGGTGGGCATATGGCGCCGATGCTGTTTCGCCCGTTGCTAAGTGGCTGGGCCGCCCATGTCCTTGGACCACGGGTCATCGGCGGTACACGTGCGCGCGGTGCTCGATTCGTCCGACATAGAGCACGCTGTCGTCGGCGAGGACTCGGAAGGTCACCCGGTAGTCGCCGCGCCGCGCCACCCGCCAACCTTCGAACTGGAAGCGCAGTGGCTTGGACACCCGGTAGGGATCGGCTGGCAGCGCGACCGTGATGAACTCGGCAATGGCAGCGGCGACTTTGTGCGGTAGCCGCTCGAGAGCTCGGGCCGTCGAAGGTGACAGTTGGACCGACCAGGTATCGTCGTGTTCGGTCACCGCAGACCGTAGCGACGACGAATCTCGTTGCCGCTGATCGTATTACCCGCTGCGTAATCGACATCGGCCTGCGTTAGTTCGTCGGCGAGACCGGGGGTTTGTAGCGCATGAAGCGTCTCGTTGAGAGACTCCAAGTCGTCAGCGGACATGATGACCGCGGCCACCCGGCCGTGTCGCGTGATCTGAATAATCTCGTGCGTGGTGTCAGCCTCATCGACCAGGGCCGACAGTTTGTCTTTGGCCTCCGACAGCGGTACCTGTTTCATGCCCAGCATTATAGCCTGAATTATAGCCTGGATATGGCCTGTTAATTAGCCGATAATCGGGTTAGGTCTCCGGTTGGCCCGGTTCGTGCCGCTCGCCGCGCACCCGCACCCCGATGTGAGCCACCCTCGCGTGACGACGGCGTTGCCGCGCCGCGAGTGGCGGCGATGGAACCGAGGCGGACCGCCACGCGACGGCGTCGCGGGCCGAGTTACTGGCCGATACGACCCCGTGATGGTAGCAGAAGCCCATTATCCTTGTGCATCAGCCGATTTCGCAATGTACCGGTAAGCCTGCCTGTCCGATCGCATCGTATTGGGCGTCCGAAGGTGAGGGCAGTGGACGGTGTGCGATGCCGGTCAGCCACTGCATTCGGCCGCACCGTTGGGGTATCGACGGGATCGTCACGTTTGATCAGTTCGTCGAGAATTTCTTTGCTGCGACGTGAGAGACCGGGTCGATCAGTAAGCGGCCACATCTTGATCTCCGCATCGGCGAAGTCGGCGAATGCGGCGATGGCATGGAAAAAGTCGGAGATAAACCGTGCGCCGAGCGCAGCGATGTGCAGCCGATCTGGGAACGGAGCCTCACCCGCCTGATATTGGCGAAAGAGCTCGATTTCGCTGTCTATGTGATCCTGCGCCCAGATACGTAAGACCGCGATCGCTCGCAGTGCATTCTGGTGATCACCCTGGTCGGCGAACAGAATTCGTAAGCGGGGCTCTAGTTCGATCCGTGGCGGGCTGCTGGGCTTCCCGAGCCATTCCCGTAGCGCTTCCCGACCTTCCTCGGTGATTTCACAACGGTTGCGGGAGCGATCTTCGAGTTCGACGGTCCCGACCTACTCTGCGAGCGTGTCTATTGGGACCGCCTCACTCTGTTTGTCCAGCTCGGTGTCGCCCGGGACCCCGATACGCGAGCTGGCAAGCTCACCACCGTACTCAGCCACCCTGTGACGCTCGCTCGCGCGACAATTCGAGCGCGCAGGCCAGGCAGAAGATAGGACCGATTCGTGGAGGTTGGGGGCTGGGCACGACTCAGCAGGTCGACCACCACGCGTTAACGCGCCGGCGCACGGTCTGTTCAATAGTCATCATCGACTCCCGGCAGTCGCGCCCTAATCTGATAACGCGCGTTTCCTGATAGTGGCTGCTGCTGCACGCCGATGTCAAGATGGATTTCATGACCTCCCCGAGCGCGCGGCCGTACCGCGGCATCGAGGCGGCTCAACGGCTGGGAGCACGCCGCAACCAACTGTTGAAAGCGGGCCTGGATCTACTCGGCTCGCCCGATGAGCCGGAGCTGACAGTCCGCAGCGTCTGTCAGCGCGCCGGGCTTTCCGCCCGGTATTTCTATGAAAGCTTCAGCGATAAGGATGACTTCGTCGAGCGCGTCTATGACTGGGTGATCGCCGAACTGGCCGCCACCACGCAGGCAGCGGTGGCCGCAGTACCTCCTGATGAGCAGCCCCGCGCCAGCATGGGCAACGTGGTGCGGACAGTCGCCGGAGACGCCCGCATCGGGCGTCTGCTGTTCAGCACGCAACTGGCCAACGCGGTGGTGATGCGAAAGCGCGCCGAGTCCAGCGCGCTCTTCGCGTTGCTCTCCGGCCGGCACGCCGTGGACACGCTGCGCGCACCGGCCAACGAGCACGTCAAGGCGGCCGCGCATTTCGCCGTCGGCGGCGTCGGGCAGACGCTGAGCGCATGGCTCAGCGGCGACGTGCAGATGACCGCCGACGAACTCGCCGATCACCTGGCATCGCTGCTGGTCGAGCTGACCGAACCCAGCCTGTACCGTCCGGCTAGGGCATCAGCGGTATCTGCCAGGGCCGCATGTCCGGGTGCAGCCACAGACGCAGCCATGTCAGACGCACAATTCGCAGTGAGCCGGAGATCAGCAGATAGGCCATCGGCGCCTGGATCAGCATCGCGGTGACCACCGACACCGCGGCGTCCTCGGGTTTGGCGGTCATCAGGTCAAACCACCCGTCGCAGATCAGCAGCACGCCGGTGGTGAACCCGGTAAGCACGATCAACTGCCGGCGCAGGAATCCCAGCACCGCCGTGGCCGCCATGAACCCCAGCAGCAGGATGTCGAAACCGATCCACGTCGCGGGCCAGTTGTGGGCCACGTACTTCTGCGGCAGCGTGACCGATAGGTAGCCGATCCACGGGATCATCACAATCAAGCCGCAGACGATCAGACCGAGCCGGATGCGCCGCATCCGGGCCAGCACCTCCGGGTCTTCCAGTTCGCTCAGCGGCCTTTCCAGCCTGCTGATCAGCTCGCGCCGCTGCTCGGGGCTCAGCGCCTCGATCTGTTCGTCACTAAGAATGCCGTGGGTCACGCTCAAAGTATCGGGGGCATGGCCTGGGCTAGACCCTGACTTAGCCAAGAAGTTGTCAAACGACCGCCATCGCGGTGCGGACGGAGGGCAGCGAGCCTCTCGTATTGAAAACGATTATCAAAATCAGTAATCTCTGAGGTCGGTGTTTGCCGAACGGAGGGGCGTACTGATGGCCACGATGTGGATGGCGTCGCCGCCTGAGGTGCATTCGACCCTGCTCGTCAGCGGTCCCGGACCGGGGCCTCTGCTGGCGGCTGGCGCGGCGTGGTCGGCGCTGAGCGCCGAATACACGCAAGTGGCTGATGAGTTGCTGGCGCTGTTGGCCGCGGTGCAAGGCGGAGCGTGGGAAGGTCCGAGCGCCACGCAGTATGTTGCCGCACATCAGCCCTATCTGGCGTGGCTGAGCCAGGTCGGTGCGCGCAGCGCTGAGGCCGCCGCCCAGCACCAAGCGGCGGCCGCCGCCTACACCACTGCCCTGGCGGCAATGCCGACCATGGTCGAGTTGGCCGCTAACCACGCGGTGCACGGGGTACTGGTGGCGACCAACTTCTTCGGCGTCAACACCATCCCGATAGCGGTGAATGAGGCCGACTACGTGCGGATGTGGATCCAGGCGGCGACCACGATGGCGACCTACGACGCGGTGGCGGGTACAGCGGTCGCGTCGACGCCGGAAACCGCTCCGGCCCCCGAGATCGTGGTGACCGAAGACGATCACGGGCATGACGACCACGAGGACCACGACCATGGGGACCCGACCGCACTGGACTACGTCGTCGCAGACGTTCTGCGCACGCTCACCGGAGGCCAGATCGACTGGGATCCCCTCGAGGGAACCCTCAATGGGATCCACATGCACGACATCACCGATGCCACACAACCCATATGGTGGGTAGCGCGGTCGCTGGAATTCGGCCAACAGTTCGAAACGTTTGTCCAGCAGTTGTTCACCAATCCGGTTGGGGCTCTGGAGTACGTGGTGCAACTGGCTGAGTTCGACTGGCCTACTCACCTGGCTCAACTGGTGCCCGTGCTGCAATCCCCGCAGTTGTTGTCCTTTGCGATGGGTGGCGCGGTCGCCAATCTGGGCGCGGTGAGCGGGTTGGCCGGGCTCGCCGGGCTCGGCGGGATACCTCCGGCGGCGGTCGCGGCGATTTCGCCGCCGGTCGCATCGGCCACACCCCTGGTCTCCGTCGCCGGATCCGCGCCCAGCATCGTGGCCTCCGCCGCGCCCGCGGCCCCGGCGCCGGCGTCGGCACCCGCGACCACCACGGTCGTCGGCTCGGGCACCGCCCCGCCGGCCGGTGGACCCGCTGCCGGCTTCAGCTATCCGTTCCTGGTGGGCGGTGGCCCGGGCGTCGGCTTTGGCTCGGGCATGAGTGCGTCGGCCAGTGCCAGTCGAAAGGCTTCCCAGCCCGACTCGGCGGCGGCCGCCGCAGCGGCGGCCGCGCGTGAGCAGGCGCGCGACCGTCGCCGGCGTCGTGCGGCGGCACGCGGCCACGGCGACGAGTTCGCCGACATGAACGTCGACGTCGAGCCGGAGTGGAACACACCCGGCGACCGTGAGCCGGCGATGGCGGCCGCGGCATCCGACGTCGGCGCCGGGGCTTTCGGCTTCACCGGCACCGTGCGCAGAGAAGCCGGCCGCGACGCTGCGGGGATGGCCACCTTGGCCGACGACGAATTCGGCGGCGGTCCGCGGGAGCCGATGCTACCCGGCACCTGGGATCCCGACCGCGCTTGATCATAGGCGCCCCGGCGCCCCGAAAGGCCAGCGGCACAAGCGGTGCCCGTCCGCGCCGCGCTTGCGGGCCGGAAGTGGTCGGCCCGCGTAGGGTCGGTTTCGTGCGGAGCGAACGCGACAGCTGGGACATCACCACGAGTGTCGGATCGACGGCGTTGTTCGTCGCGACCGCGCGGGCACTGGAAGCCAACAAACCCGACCCGCTGGTCGTCGACCCGTATGCGGAACTGTTCTGTCGGGCGGTCGGCGGTTCCTGGGCCGACGTCCTTGACGGCGACGCCCCCGGCCACGAGCTACTCAGCGACGACTTCGGCCGGCACTTCGTCAATTACCAGGCCGCCCGCACCAAGTACTTCGACGCGTATTTTCAGCGTGCCGCGGCAGCCGGGGCGCGGCAGGTGGTGATTCTGGCCGCGGGACTCGACTCGCGTGCCTACCGGTTGCCGTGGCCGGACGGAACCACGGTTTACGAGCTGGATCAACCGCAGGTCCTGCAGTTCAAGCGCCAAGTGCTTGCTGAGCATGGTGTGCAACCGCGTGCCCAGCGGCGCGAGATTGCCGTCGATCTCCGCGACGACTGGTCATCGGCCCTGCAGGACAACGGCTTTGACCCCACCCAGTTTTCCGCCTGGATCGCCGAGGGGTTGTTGATCTACTTGCCGGCCGCCGCGCAGGAGCAGTTGTTCACGGGTATTGACGCGCTGGCGAGCCTCGGCAGCCATGTGGCCGTCGAGGACGGTGCTCCGATGCCGCCGGACGAATTCCAGGCCAAGGTCGAAGAAGAGCGTGCCGCCGCCGACGAACGGCCGTTTTTCCAGCTGGTGTACAACGAACGCTGTGCACCGGCCACCGAATGGTTCGGTCAGCACGGGTGGACGGCGATCGGCACGTCTCTGAACGACTACTTGCAGGAGGTGGGTCGGCCGGTGCCCGAGCCCGGCTCCGTGGCGGCACCGATGTTCGCCCGTAACACACTGGTGAGTGCCACCAAGCCGTAGCGCAGCCGTCGACGTGTATGTGAGTTGCAAAAGAAGTCGACTGTGCCTGGAACTTTCAGGGCGCGCGTACGACTACCTTTCCGTGCCGCTCGTGCCATGGATGGCATTCCCGCCCGAGATTCACTCGGCCCAGCTCAGTAGCGGCCCGGGACCCTCGGGCTGGTGGCGGCGGCTCAGGCCTGGCGGTCGATCGCGGTCCACGACGCCGCCGCCGGCGAACTCGTCGGTCTGCTGGCAGCGGTGCGGGCCGGGGCCCATGACGCAGCGACGAAGCCGACAACAGCGACGGGATCATCGACAACGACGGCGGAGACCCGACCCAGGCGAGCGCCGGTGCTCCCTCGTAACTGGGAGCCGGATCGCCAAGCACCCGACCCCGGAGTTGTTAATGAAAATCATATTCAGTAAGCTTCGATGGCCGAGTCCGCATTTTCTGCAGGCGTGAAAGATTTGCTGGTCAACGGCATTGGGACAGGAGTGGGAGTGCTGAATCGCGGGGCATGGGACGCCTCGACAGTTAGCTTAGGGAATGCTAACTTCGGGTGGCTGATATCAGGCGGAATGTGCCGATGGTGACCTTGGCTACAGGAGACGGCGGGGGCGTGGAACGCGGTGACGGCAATGTTGCGGGCATGCTGACGGCTCAACCGCGTGCATCGAAGGCAGACGGCAGGGTGGACAGCGACGTCGTCAGCCGGTTTGCCACCTGCTGCCGCGCTCTGGGCATCGCGGTCTACGAGCGACAGCGTCCCGCGGACCTGAGTGCGGCCCGGTCAGGCTTCACGGCACTCACCCGAATCGCGCACGAGCAGTGCGATGCGTGGACCGGTCTCGCCGCTGCCGGTGACACGTCCAAGCACGTGCTGGAACAGGCATCGCGGACCGCCGCCACAGCCGGGGTGCTGCAACGGCGGGTGGAGCTCGTGCCCGGAGCCCTCGGCTTCCGCTACGACACCGGCCTCTATCTGCAATTCCGTGCCAGCACTTCCGACGACTTCCACCTCGCCTACGCTGCCGCGCTGGCTTCGGAACGTCAGTTCGCGGTCGCGGATGAGATAGTTCGCGCCATCAGCGAGCGCCGGCCCAAGTCGCGTCAGGCCCGCTGGATCTCGGTGGTGATCAACTACCGCGCCGAGCGCTGGTCGGACGTCGTCAAGCTGCTGACTCCGATCGTCAACGACGGCGATCTCGACGAGGCCTTCGCGCACGCCGTGCGGATCACCCTGGGCACTGCGCTGGCCCGGCTGGGCATGTTCGCCCCGGCGTTGTCCTATCTGGAGGAGCCCGAGGGTCCCATCGCGGTCGCCGCCGTCGACGGCGCGCTGGCGAAGGCCCTCGCGCTGCGCGCGCACGTCGACGAGGAAGCGGCGAGCGAGGTGCTGCACGAGCTCTATGCGGCCAACCCGGAGAACGAACAGATCGAACAGGCGCTGTCGGACCCGAGTTTCGGGATGGTCACCACCACCGCGGCCCGCATCGATGCGCGAATCGACCCGTGGGACCCCGAAACCGAACCCAGCGACGCCGACTTCGTCGACCCGGGTGCCCGCGAGCGCAAGGCCGCCTTGCTGGCCGAAGCCGAGGTCCAGCTGAACGAGTTCATCGGTCTGGACGAGGTCAAGAATCAGGTGTCCCGGCTGAAAAGTTCCGTCGCGATGGCCGTGCTGCGTCAGCAGCGCGGCCTTGCCGTCGCCCAGCGCACCCACCATCTGGTGTTCGCCGGCCCGCCCGGGACGGGTAAGACCACCATCGCCCGGGTCGTCGCGAAGATCTACTGCGGGTTGGGTCTGCTGAAGCGGGAGAACATCCGGGAGGTCCACCGCGCGGACCTCATCGGCCAGCACATCGGGGAGACCGAGGCCAAGACGAACGCCATCATCGACAGCGCCCTGGACGGCGTGCTGTTCCTGGACGAGGCTTACGCGCTGGTGGCCACCGGGGCGAAAAACGACTTCGGGCTGGTGGCCATCGACACATTGCTCGCGCGCATGGAGAACGACCGCGACCGCCTGGTGGTCATCATCGCCGGCTATCGCGCCGACCTGGACAAGTTCCTCGACACCAACGAGGGCCTGCGGTCCCGGTTCACCCGCAGTATCGACTTCCCGTCCTACCAGCCCTGTGAGCTGACCGAGATCGCGAATCTGATGGCGCAGCAACGCGACAGCGTCTTCGAGCCGGCCGCGCTCGAAGACATGCAGCGGCTGTTCACCCACCTTGCCGAGACGTCGTCGCCGGACAGCAACGGTATTTCCCGCCGCAACCTCGACATCGCCGGCAACGGCCGGTTCGTCCGCAACGTGGTCGAGCGGTCCGAGGAAGAGCGCGAATTCCGGCTTGATCATTCCGAACAGGCCGGTACGGGTGAATTCACCGACGAGGACTTGATGACGATCACCGCACAAGACGTGGGCAACACGGTCGGCCCGCTGCTGCGTGGTCTAGGGCTGTCGGTGCCGGCATGAGCAAGGGCGAGTATGACGACGAGCGGGACGAGGCACGGCGTTCCTTCGCTTCGCGTACCCCGGTCAACGAAAACCCCGACCAGGTCCACTACCGCCGCGGCTTCGTCACCCGCCATCAGGTGACGGGATGGCGGTTCGTGATGCGCCGCATTGCCTCCGGAATCGCCCTGCACGACACCCGGATGCTGGTCGAGCCGCTGCGTACCCAGTCGCGTGCCGTGCTGATGGGTGCGCTGCTGCTGATCACCGGACTGCTCGGCTGCTTCGTGTTCTCGTTGATCCGGCCCAACGGGCAGGTGGGCAGCAACACCGTGCTGGCCGACCGGTCCACCGCCGCGCTGTACGTGCGCGTCGGCGACCAGTTGCACCCGGTGCTCAACCTCACCTCGGCCCGCCTCATCGCAGGGCAGCCGGTCAACCCCACCACCGTGAAAAGTGCTGAGCTGGACCGTTTTGCGCGCGGCAATCTGATCGGCATCCCCGGCGCGCCGGAGCGCATGGTGCAGAGCAGCGGCCGCGACGCCGACTGGACGGTGTGCGACGGCATCAGTGGGCAGCCCGGCCGCGGCGCCCGCAGCACCGGCGTGACCGTGATCGCCGGGCAGCCGCACAGCGACGGCGCCCGCGCCGCCGCGATCAAGTCCAGCCAGGTGATCCTGGTCGACGCCGCCCCGTCCGGAGGTAACGGGACCTGGATGCTGTGGGACGGCAAACGCAGCCGGATCGACCTGGCCGACCACGCCGTCACCAACGCGCTGGGCCTGGGTACCGAGGTGCCCGCGCCGCGGCCAGTCGCGGCGGGACTGTTCAACGCGATCCCGGAATCGCCCCCGCTGGCCGCACCGTCGATTCCCGATGCCGGTGCCCCGGCCGGCTTCGCCGTTCCCGCGCCGATCGGTGCGGTGGTGGTGTCCTACGCGGTGGACCGCAGCGCATCGGACACCGTCACCTACTACGCCGTGCTGCCGGACGGGCTGCAGCCCGTCTCACCGGTGCTGGCGGCGATCCTGCGTAACACCAATTCCCATGGGCTGCAGCAGCCGCCCCGACTGGCCGCAGACGACGTCGCGAAGCTGCCGGTCTCGCGGATGCTGGACACCGCTCGTTACCCGGCCCAGCCGGTGACCCCGGTCAACGCGGCCAGCAACCCGATCACCTGCGCGTTCTGGAGCAAGCCGGCCGGAGCCGCCACCAGCTCCCTGAGCCTGCTGTCGGGGTCTGCGCTACCGGTGCCCGAGGGCCTGCGGACGGTCGAATTGGTGGGTGGCGGAGCCAAAGTCGCGATCACACCCGGCTCCGGATACTTCACCCAGACCGTGGGCGGCGGGGCGGCCGCACCGCCGACCGGCTCGTTGTTCTGGGTATCCGACACCGGGGTGCGCTACGGCATCGACAACGAAACCGACGACGGACCGGGCGGCCGCAGCAAAGCGGTTGAGGCCCTTGGCCTGCAGTCGCCCCCGGTAGGCATCCCGTGGTCCATCCTGTCCTTGTTCGCACCCGGTCCGACCCTGTCGCGCGCCGATGCGTTGTTGGCGCATGACGGCCTGCCGCCCGACAGCCGGCCCGGACACCCGGCATCCGCCGAAGGGGAGCCCCGATGAGCAGACTGATCTTCGAGGCCCGTCGGCGGCTGACGCCGCCTAGCGCCCGTAAGGGCACCATCACCATCGAGGCGCCGCCGGAACTGCAGCGGGCGATTCCGCCGTCGCTGTTCCGGCGCGCGATGCCGTACCTGATCGGCATCCTGATCGTCGGCATGATCGTGGCGTTGTTCGCCACCGGCATGAAGGTGATCTCCCCGCAGACGCTGTTCTTCCCGTTCGTGTTGCTGTTGGCCGCCACCGCGCTCTACCGCGGCAATGACAACAAGATGCGCACCGAGGAGGTCGACGCCGAGCGGGCCGACTACCTGCGTTACCTGTCGGTGGTGCGGGACAACATCAGGGCGCAGGCGGCCGGGCAGCGCGCGGCGGCGCAGTGGTCGCACCCGGAGCCGGAAACTCTGGCCGCGGTGCCGGGGTCCCGTCGTCAGTGGGAGCGCGACCCCGACGACCCCGACTTTCTGGTGTTGCGGGCCGGCCGGCACTCGGCCCCCCTGTCCGCGACGCTGCGGGTCAACGACACCGCTGACGAGATCGATCTGGAACCGGTGTCGCACAGCGCGTTACGCAGCCTGCTGGACACCCAGCGCACGGTTCGCGACGTTCCAACCGGTATCGACGTGACCAAGGTCTCCCGAATCACGGTGTTGGGGGAGACCGCGCAGGCCCGGGCAGCGGTGCGTGCCTGGGTAGCTCAGGCGGTGACGTGGCACGACCCGACCGTGCTGGGCGTGGCGCTGGCCGCCCGCGATCTGGAGGACGACGACTGGTCGTGGCTGAAGTGGTTGCCGCACGTCGACATCCCTGGCCAGATCGACGGTGTCGGTCCGGCCCGCTACCTGACCACCGATGCCGACCGGCTGGCCGATCTGCTCGGGCCCGCGCTGCAAGACCGTCCGGCGTTCACCGGACGCCCGGTCGACGCGTTGCGGCACTTGCTGATTCTGGTGGACGACCCCGACTATGACCTGGCCGCCTCGCCGCTCGCGGTGGGACGTGCGGGCGTGACCGTCGTGTACTTCTCGCGCACCGCGCCGCACCGGGAGCAGTACTCGGACCCCGAGCGGCCGATCCTGCGGGTCGTGGACGGCGCCATCGAACGGTGGCAGACCGGCGGCTGGCAACCCTACATCGACGCCGCCGACCGGCTCGGCGCGCATGAGGCCTCGCACCTGGCGCGGCGGTTGTCGCGCTGGGACTCCAATCCGACTCACACCGGCCTGCGATCGGCGGCCACCCGCGGTGCCAATTTCACGACACTGCTGGGTATCTCGGATGCTTCCCGCCTCGATGTGCCCGCGCTGTGGGCGCCGCGCCGCCGGGAAGACGAGCTGCGCGTTCCGATCGGCGTCACGGCCACGGGTGAGCCGCTGATGTTCGACCTGAAGGACGAGGCCGAGGGCGGGATGGGTCCGCACGGCCTGATGATCGGCATGACGGGGTCCGGCAAGTCGCAGACCCTGATGTCGATTCTGTTGTCGCTGTTGACCACTCACTCCGCGGACCGGCTGATCGTCATCTACGCCGACTTCAAGGGCGAGGCCGGTGCCGACAGCTTCCGCAACTTCCCGCAGGTCGTTGCGGTGATCTCGAACATGGCGGAGAAGAAGTCGCTGGCCGACCGGTTCGCCGACACGCTGCGCGGCGAGGTGGCCCGGCGTGAGATGCTGCTGCGCGAGGCCGGCCGCAGGGTGCAGGGCAGCGCATTCAACTCGGTCACCGAGTACGAGGCCGCGATCGCGAATGGACACGAATTAGCGCCCATTCCCACACTTTTCGTGGTGGCCGACGAGTTCACCCTGATGCTGTCCGACCACCCGGAGTATGCGGAGCTGTTCGACTACGTGGCGCGCAAGGGCCGCTCGTTCCGGATCCACATTTTGTTCGCGTCGCAGACGCTCGATGTCGGCAAGATCAAGGACATCGACAAGAACACCTCGTACCGGATCGGTCTGAAGGTGGCCAGCCCCAGTGTGTCCCGGCAGATCATCGGTGTGGAGGACGCCTATCACATCGAGTCGGGCAAGGAGCACAAGGGCATCGGATTCCTGGTGCCCGCGCCGGGTGCGGCCCCCATCAAGTTCCGGTCCACCTACGTCGACGGCATCTACGAACCACCGCAGACTGCGAAAAAAGTGGTGGTGGAATCGGTTCCGGAGCCCAAGCTGTTCTCCGCGGGAATGGTGGAGCCGGATCCCGGTACCGTGATCTCCGGCTCCGACGAGGACGAGATCATCGAACCGCCGCGCAAGCTGATCGCGACCATCGGCGATCAACTGGCCGGCTACGGGCCGCGGGCACCTCAGCTGTGGCTGCCGCCGCTGGATGAGCCGATTCCGCTGACCGCGGCGCTGGCCCGCGCCGGTGTGCCGGCCCGGCAATGGCGTTGGCCGCTCGGCGAGGTCGACAAGCCGTTCGAGATGCGCCGTGATCCGCTGGTGTTCGACGCGACGTCCTCGGCCGGCAACATGGTGATCCACGGCGGCCCCAAATCCGGGAAATCGACCGCGCTGCAGACCTTCATCCTGTCCGCTTCCAGCCTGCACTCGCCGCGTGAGGTCACCTTCTACTGCCTGGACTACGGTGGCGGGCAACTGCGGGCGCTCGACGGGCTGGCCCACGTCGGCAGCGTCGCGACCGCGCTGGAACCCGAACGCATCCGCCGAACCTTCGGCGAGCTGGAGCAGCTGCTGCTGTCCCGCCAGCGGCGAGAGGCGTTCCGGGACCGGCCGGCAAACGGCTCGTCGGCCGCCGACTCCGCTGTGTCCGATGGCTTCGGTGAGGTTTTCCTGGTCATCGACAATCTGTACGGCTTCGGCCGCGACAACGTCGACCAGTTCAACACCCGAAACCCCCTGCTGACCAAAGTAACTGAGTTGATCAACGTCGGTCTCGCCTACGGCATCCACGTCGTGGTCACCACGCCGAGCTGGCTGGAAGTGCCGTTGGCGATGCGTGACGGTCTCGGGCTGCGCCTGGAACTCAAGTTGCACGACGCCCGCGACAGCAACGTACGCGTGGTGGGAGCGCTACACCGTCCGGCCGACGCCGTCCCGCATCACCAGCCGGGCCGCGGGCTGACCATGGCCGCCCAGCACTTCTTGTTCGCCCAGCCGGAATTGGGCCAGATTCCGGCGATCAACGCGCGTTACCCGGGCCAGACGGCTCCGCCGGTGCGGCTGCTGCCGACGAATCTGGCGCCGGCAGCGGTCGGTGCGGTGTACCGCGGCCCGGAGCAGATTGTGATCGGGCAGCGCGAGCAGGACCTGGCGCCGGTGGTGCACGACTTCGCCGAGAACCCGCTGCTGATGGTGTTCGGCGACAACAAGTCGGGCAAGACCACCCTGTTGCGCCACATCATTCGCACCGTGCGGGAGAACTCCACCCCCGACACGGTGGCGTTCACCGTGCTGGACCGCCGGCTGCATCTGGTCGACGAGCCGCTCTTCCCGGACAACGAGTACACGGCCAACATCGACCGCATCACCCCGGCGATGATCGGACTTGCCAACATCATCGAGTCACGGCGCCCGCCCGCGGGGCTCTCGCCTGCGGAGCTGGCAAGCTGGGGCTACCAGGGACACACCCACTACCTGATCATCGACGACGTCGACCAGGTTCCGGACTCGGCGGCCACCGGTGGCCCCTACGTCGGGCAGCGCCCCTGGACCCCGCTGATCGGATTGCTCAGTCAGGCAGGCGATCTGGGGCTGCGGGTGATCGTGACAGGGCGTGCGTCGGGATCGGCGCACGGACTGATGACCAACCCGCTGCTGCGCAGGTTCAACGATCTGCAGGCCACCACGTTGATGTTGGCGGGCAACCCGCAGGACAGCGGGAAGATTCGCGGTCAGCGATTCGGCCGCCTACCCGCCGGTCGTGGAATCCTGCTGTCCGACAGCGACACTCCCACTTACGTGCAACTGGTCAATCCGATGGTCGGGGCGGCCGCGCTCTTAGGTGATACGCAACAGGAGGGAAGTCAGTCATGACGTTGCGAGTGGTTCCGGAGGGACTCGCGGCCGCCAGCGCCGCGGTGGAGGCGCTGACGGCGAGATTGGCTGCCGCGCATGCCAGTGCGGCGCCGTTGATCACCGCGGAGGTGCCACCGGCGGCGGACCCGGTTTCGCTGCAGACCGCGGCCGCGTTCAGCGCGCAGGGCCAGGAGCACGCGGCCGTCGCGGCCCAAGGTGTCGAGGAGTTGGGGCGGGCCGGAGTCGGAGTCGGCGAAGCCGGCGCCAGCTACCTCGCCGGGGACGCTGCGGCCGCCGCTACCTACGGGATGGCAGGTGGCTGATTGGGGAAGGGGAGCGCAGTCAGCGAAATGATCTGTCGGGCAACACGTTTTGATGCACATCCAGGAGAGGAAAAGTCATGAGTTTGTTGGACGCTCATATTCCGCAGTTGGTGTCCTCGCAGTCGGCGTTCGCCGCCAAGGCGGGGCTGATGCGGCACACCATCGGTCAGGCCGAGCAGGCTGCCATGTCGGCGCAGGCGTTTCACCAGGGTGAGTCCTCCGCGGCGTTTCAGGCCGCACACGCCCGTTTCGTCGAGGTGGCGGCCCGGGTGAACACGCTGTTGGACATCGCGCAGGCCAACCTCGGCGAGGCTGCCGGCACGTACGTGGCAGCCGACGCCGCGGCCGCCTCGTCCTACACCAGCTTCTGAGAGGAATCGTCATGTCGCAAATCATGTACAACTACCCGGCCATGCTCGCCCACGCCGGGGACATGTCGGGTTACGCGGGCACGTTGCAGGGCCTGGGCGCCGACATCTCGGCCGAGCAGGCCGCCCTGCAGAACGCCTGGCAGGGTGACACGGGGGTCACCTACCAAGCCTGGCAGGTGCAGTGGAATCAGGCGATGGAGGATCTGGTGCGCGCCTACCAGGCGATGGCCAGCACCCACGAAGCCAACACGATGTCGATGATGGCCCGCGACGCGGCCGAAGCCGCCAAGTGGGGCGGCTAGCCCCCGGATAGATGAACGCTTCGCCCAATGCCGTTGAGCTGACGGTTGATCAGGCGTGGTTCATCGCGGAAATGGTTGGGGCGGGCAACTTCCCATGGGTGCTCGCCATCACCATGCCCTATAGCGATGCCGCGCAACGCAGTGCGTTCGTCGAACGTCAGACGGATGAGCTGACCAGCATGGGTGTGATGGGCTCCGACGGGGCGGTCGATCCGGCGATCGCCGACTGGATCAAAGTGGTGTGCTTCCCGGAGCGTTGGCTCGACCTGCGTTACCTGGGCCCCGGGTCGGGAGCAGACGCCGGCGACATGTTGCGCGGCGTCGTGGCGCGGCGGGCCGGTGCGACCGTGGTCGCGCTGCGCAGCGCCCAACTGGTGACGTTCACCGCGATGGACATCGACGATCCGCGCGCGCTGGTTCCGGTGCTGGGCGTGGGCCTGATGCAACGGCCGCCGGCCCGATTCCAGGAGTTCAGCATGCCGACCCGGGTGGGCGCCCGGGCCGATGAGCGACTGCGGTCCGGCGCGCCACTCGCCGAAGTTCTTGAATACCTGGGCATGCCGGCTTCGGCGCGTCCGGTGGTCGAATCGGTGTTCTCCGGCCCGCGCAGTTACGTCGAGATCGTCGCCGGATGCAATCGCGAAGGCACATACACCACCACCGAGGTCGGGCTCAGCATCGTCGACACCACCGCGGGACGGGTGCTGGTCAGCCCCTCCCGGGCCTTCGACGGCGAATGGGTGTCGACGTTCAGTCCCGGCACATCGTTCGCCACAGCCGTCGCTATCGAACGACTCACGTCCTTCTTGCCGGACGGGGACTGGTTCCCCGGTCACCGGTTGTCGCGAGACTTCTCCACCCAGAGTGCCTAGCAAGCAGAAAGAGAGCACGATGTTTCAGCAACGGCCCCACCAAATTTGGTGGGTTCAGTGACGTCCGGTACCGTCATGCCGATCGTCCGCGTCGCCATACTCGCGGACAGCCGGTTGACGGAGATGGCATTGCCCGCCGAGTTGCCGCTGCGTGAAATCCTGCCTGCGGTACAGCGTCTGTTGATTCCCGCGACCCGCAACGGTGAGCACGGTGACGCAAGCGCACTCGATGCCGCCGCCTACCTGAGCCTGGCGCCGATCGGCGGAGCGCCGTTCAGCCTGGATGCCAGCCTGGACACCGTCGGTGTGGTCGACGGAGACCTGCTCGCACTGCAGCCGGTGCCGACGGGCCCCGCCGCCCCCGGCATCGTGGAGGACATCGCCGACGCCGCGATGATCTTCTCGTCGTCGCGGCGTAATCCTTGGGGCAGCAAGCACATTCAGCGTGGCGCGGTGGCCGCCGCGATCGGTGTGGTGCTGGTGGCGAGCGGGTTGGCGGTCGCTCACCGGGTTGCCACCGGCGCGATGGCCGGACTGGTCGCTGTCAGTGCGCTGGCGGCCGTGGTCGCGATCGCCGCGCTGTTGAGCAGCCTCCGGTCCCCGCGCACCGGGATCGCCTTGTCGGTCACCGCGCTGGTGCCGATCGCGGCGGCCCTGACGCTGGGGGTGCCCGGCAGGTTCGGGGCCGCGCAGGTGCTGCTGGCCGCGGCCGGTGTCGCCGCGTGGTCACTGATCTCGTTGATCGTTCCCAGCGCCGAACGGGAACGCGCGGTCGGTTTCTTCACCGCTTCGGCGGTGCTGGGGCTGACCGTCGCGCTGGCGGCCGGCGCGGAATTGCTGTGGCGGCCGGCGTTGTTGGTTGTGGGCTGCGGGCTGATCGTTGCCGCGCTGTTGATCACCATTCAAGCGCCTCAACTGTCGGCGTTGTGGGCGCGGTTCCCGCTGCCCGTCATTCCCGCACCGGGGGATCCCACCCCGTCCGCGCCGTCTTTGCGGGTACTTGAGGATCTACCGCGCCGGGTGCGCGTCAGCGACGCCCACCAGAACGGGTTCATCGCCGCCTCCGTGCTGCTCAGTGTTCTGGGATCGGTGGCCATCGCAGTGCGGCCGGAGACCTTGGGCGTCGCCGGCTGGTACGTGGTTGTAGCGGTGTCGGCAGCGGCCACGCTGCGGGCACGGGTATGGGATTCGGCCGCATGCAAGGCCTGGCTGCTGGCCCAGCCGTTCCTGGTGGCCGGAGTGCTGCTGGTGTTCTATACGGCCACCGGACGGTTTGCCGCCGCCTTCGGCGCGGTGCTGGTGCTGGCGGTGCTCGTAGTGGCCTGGATCGTGGTAGCGCTGAACCCGTCGATCGCCGCGCCGGACAGCTACTCACTGCCACTGCGCCGGTTGCTCGGCTTCGCCGCAGCCGGTCTGGATGCATCGCTGATCCCGGTGATGGCCTTGCTGGTCGGCCTGTTCGCGTGGGTGCTCAATCGATGAGACGCGCTGCTGGAGTGGGTTGCTGCGCAGCGTTTCTGGCGCTGCTGCAGGCTCCGGCGATGATGGCGTCGCCGCCTGCGGCGGCGATCAGCCCGCCGGTGGTGGACGCCGCGGCGCAACCGCCCGGCGGCACGCCGGGACCCGTGCAGGCGATGGAGCAGCGCAGCCCGTGCAGTGTCGCGGGAGTGATTGCGGGCAGCGACGCGGGCGTCCCGACAGCGAGCCAGTCCATGTTGAATCTCCCTGCGGCATGGCAATTTTCCCGCGGTGAGGGCCAGCTGGTGGCGATAATCGACACCGGGGTGCGGCCGGGCCCGCGGTTGAACAACGTCGATGCCGGCGGTGACTTCGTAGAGTCCACCGACGGGCTGACCGACTGCGACGGGCACGGCACCCTGGTGGCCGGAGTCGTCGCCGGGCAGCCCGGAGACGACGGATTCTCCGGGGTCGCGCCCGCCGCGAGGTTGCTGTCGCTGCGGGTGACCTCGGCCAAGTATTCGCCGCGCAGCCCGGGCGGCGACCCGACGCTGGCGCGGGCCGCCGTCGACATCGAGGCGCTCGCCCGGGCCGTCGTGCACGCGGCCGATCGCGGGGCGCGGGTGATCAACATCTCGGCGATCACCTGCCTGCCGGCCGACCGCAGCGTCGACCAGGCCGCACTGGGCGCGGCGATGAGGTATGCCGCGGTGGACAAGGACGTGGTGATCGTCGCCGCCGCGGGCAACAGTGGCGCGACCGGGTCGGTGGCCGGCGGCGCATCGTGTGACTCCAACCCGCTCACCGACCTGAGCCGCCCGTCCGATCCGCGCAACTGGAGTGGTGTCACGTCGGTGTCGGTCCCGTCCTGGTGGCAGCCCTACGTGCTGTCGGTGGCCTCCGTGTCGTCAGAAGGCCGGCCGTCGAAGTTCACCATGGCCGGTCCGTGGGTGGGCATCGCGGCGCCCGGCGAGAACATCGCTTCGGTGAGCAACGCCGACGGCGGCGGCCTGGCCAACGGCTTGCCCGACGATCACCAGCAGCTGATCCCGCTCAGCGGGACCAGCTATGCCGCCGGTTACGTCTCCGGGGTGGCGGCGCTGGTACGCGCCAAGTACCCGGACCTGCCGGCCGCGGAGGTGGTGCGCCGACTCACCGCCACCGCGCAGAACGGTCCACGCGATCCGTCCAACGTGGTGGGAGCGGGCACCGTCGACGCCGTCGCGGCATTGACCTGGCAACTGCCCCCCGCCGGTGGCGCGCCGGTCGCGCCGTCGGTGAAGCCGGTCACCGTTCCGCCGGCACCGGCGCCCGAGGACACCAAGCCGCGCGACGTCGCTCTGACCGGAGCCGGTGTGCTGGCATTGTTTGTCGTCATCACCGCAACGACGGTGGCGGTTGCGCGCCGCCGGAAGGAGCCCACCCCGTGAGCCGTTCGATGCTGGGATCGATTCCGAAACCGGGGGTCGCACGGATCACCCTGGCGCTACTGGCTCTGGTGCCGGCCGCGATGGCCTATCCGTGGCAGTCGACCCGCGCCTACTGGCTGCTCGGCATCGCCGCCGTCGCGGTGCTCCTGCTGTTCGGCTGGTGGCGGGGTCTGTACTTCACCACGATTCTGCAGCGGCGGCTGGCCATCCTCCGCCGGGGCGGACGCCCGGTGGCCGAGCCGGACGCCAACACCCGAACCACCGCTCTGCTGCGGCTGGGGCCGGCGTCGTCGGCCACCGGGGCACCGCCGTTGCCGCTGATCGCGCGATACCTGAACTGCTACGGGATCCGGGCCGATAGTGTGCGAATCACCAGTCGCGACACCGCATCCGGGGCAACCGACACCTGGATCGGTCTGACGGTGTCGGCCGTCGACAACCTGGCCGCGCTGCAGGCCCGCTCGGCCCGGATCCCGTTGCGCGAGACGGCAGAGGTCGCCGCCCGCCGGCTCGCCGATCACCTGCGGGAGATCGGCTTCGACACCAATACTGTTGCCGCCGAGGATGTTCCGGAGGTTCTGGCGCTCGAGTCCGACAAGACCGGCCGCGAAACGTGGCGCGCGGTGCAGCTAGGTAGCTCGGATTATGTTGCGGCATACCACATCAGGTCCGATTCCGGGCTACCGGAAACCCTCGCCGCGGTGCGCGCGCAACAGGCACGCGAGACCTGGACGGCGCTGGAGATCGCGGGCTCGGGAGCCCGTCTGACCGTTGCCGCGGCCTGCGCGTTGCGGACCGACGCCGCGCCGGGCAGCGTCGCGCCGGTGGCCGGCCTGACTCTGGAACGGGGAAATCAGCGCCCGGCGCTGCAGGCCCTCGATCCGCTGTCGACCCGCCGCCTGGCCGGGCATGCCGAGGCTGCTGCCGGCCTGCTCGAGCGGCTGGACTGGCCGACTGCGCAAGGCCCGTCAGAGGCCCTCAGTCGTACATGAACCGATGCAGGAACGGTGTCATCCGCCGCAGGTAGTCCAGCTGGCTCACATGCAGCACGTGGCTGCCGGGAAACCAGTGCAGCGCGCACCGGTCCCAGTGCTCCCACAGGGCTACCGCATGCTCCGGCGGCGCCATCCGATCGCCCAGCCCGGTGATGATCATCCGGCGATCCTGGGACAGCAGGGGCTGGTAATTCAGCGGCCCGTGGTAGGCCAGCGCGGCCCGCAGCTCCTCGTCGCTGATACTGGTCAACCAGCGGCCGAACTTGATGAGTGTGTTCGCCGGGAACCACTCGTCGAACAGGTCGCCGGGGGTGATGACCGGACAGTTGGGAATGACGGCTTCGAGCCGGTCATCGACCGACGCGATCAGGGCCGAGGTGTACCCGCCGAGCGAAAGACCGGTCAGCGCAATCCGTTCCACGCCGGTGCTCTGCAGATAGTCCACCACGGAGCGGAAATCGTGCACGGCCTGGGCCATCGCCTCGGCAAACCCGCTCAGCCCGCTGGAGAAGAATCCGAAACCGCTGAATGGCGACCATCTTTCGGCCCGCTTGCCGTGAAACGGCAACGTGTACAACAGCACGTCGTAGCCCGAGCGGAAGTACCACGGCAACGAGAAGAACAAACCGTTGAACAGATAGGAGGAGCCCATGAAGCCGTGGATTACGCACAGCGTCGGTCGCGGGCCGTCGTCGTGTCGCCAATGTTGGGCTCGCACGACGTTGTTGGTGGTCAGCGCACTCCACCGCCTGCGCATGGCGGGATTGACGGCGCGGAAGCTGCTGGGGAAGGCGATGTTGTCAATGGTCGCCAGCGCCACCCGCTGGGCGAGCGGACTGGCATGGCGGGACACATCTTTCGGCGGCTCCGGGGGCGCCGGAAACGACACGAGAGGATCACGCTCGGCACCGAGTTCGGCATAGAACTTCAGCTTGTCGCGCTCGCTGCCGGAATCGCCCCTGCGCAGATTGGCGCCGACCACCACCGGGGCCACCGTCGTGGCCAGCAGGGCCGATGCGGTGGTGCGCAGTGCGACATCGCTGATCGCGGAGGCTTGCACCACCAGGCGCTGCCGCGGTGACAGCGCGGAGTGGGCGGGCAGCCCCTCGACGCCGACGTCGCCGCCGGGTACGTCGGGAATCGGCAGCGGAGGACTGATCGGATCGGTGTCCGAAAGGTCCGAAAATTCAGACATCACGGTGATCGTAACCCGCTGATTGTGACGAATGCCGCGAGTTTCGACAGGCTCGTCAATATTTTCCACCCCGCGGACGCACATTACGAGGCCGTCCGGTAATACGGTTTAGTTGGTGACACCCTCGAACATGGCCGGTACCGATCAGGAGGACCGATATGTGGGATCCCGACGTCTACCTGGCTTTTGCCGATCATCGCAGCCGTCCGTTCTATGACCTGTTGTCGCGGGTCGGTGCCGAACGGGCACGCCGGGTGGTCGATCTGGGTTGCGGGCCCGGCCACTTGACCCGGTACCTGGCCAAGCGCTGGCCGGAAGCGGTGATCGAGGCCATCGACAGCTCACCCGAGATGGTCGCGGCGGCCCGCGAACGCGGGATCGACGCCGTCACCGGCGACCTGCGCAACTGGAAGCCCCGGCCGGACACCGACGTGGTGGTCAGCAATGCGGCCCTGCACTGGGTGCCCGAGCATTCCGACCTGCTGCTCAAGTGGGTCGGTCAACTTCCCAACGGATCCTGGATCGCCGTGCAGATCCCGGGCAACTTCGACACACCGTCGCATGCCGCGGTCCGGGCGCTGGCGCGTCGGGAACCCTATGCAAAGATCATGCGCGACATACCATTTCGGGTGGGCGCCGCGGTGCATCCGCCCGCCCATTACGCAGACCTGCTGATGGACGCCGGCTGCCGGGTCGACGCATGGGAGACCACCTATCTGCACCAGCTGACCGGCGAGCACCCGGTGCTGGAATGGATCACCGGCACCGCGCTGGTGCCGGTGCGCGAGCGCTTGGAGGACGACGGCTTCGCTCAGTTCCGCCGGGAGCTGATCCCGCTGCTGGACGACGCCTACCCGCCACGTGCCGACGGCACCACCATTTTCCCGTTCCGGCGGTTGTTCGTCGTGGCGCAGGTGGGCGGGCGCCGCTCAGCTGGTTAAGCCGGGTTCGATCTCCTCTTCGACACCGCGGTCCACCGCGATCGCCGAGCGGCTGGTCGGTGTCGACCGATGGATCTGCAGATAGGTTTCGGTGTAGCGCAACGAGATACGGGTGCCGGCGAATTCCGAAGGGATGACGTCTCCGGTACGCTGGCGCCAATCATGCAGGCGCACCGCGAGATCCGCCGCGACGGCATCGGATTCTCCGGTGGAGTCACCGATCAGTAGATTCGTGGTCTCCGTCGGGTCAGCGCGCAGATCGTAGAGTTCGCGTTGCGGCCGGGGTGCCGTGGCGAACGGCGCTACGGCCAGTCCGGAAGGGCTTTCCTCGATGTCCCAGGGCAGGTCCAGCAGCGGACGTGGCACGTAGTTCTCGATGTAGCTGTAGTCCTTGGTGCGGATCGCCCGGATGGGGTCGAAGGAGTCGTGGTAGGTCTTCGTCGTGTATACGTGGTCGCGCACCGGAGCGATCTCCTCTGGTGCCAACAGCGCGTCTGCGTGCGAGACGCCCTCGATGTCGGCCGGCACGTCAAGGCCCAGCAGACCCAGCAACGTCGGCAACAGGTCGACGCCGCTGAACAACTCGTCGTAGACCCGTGGCGCCAGACCGAGACCGGTGGGGGGCCGGATGATCAGTGCGATGCCGGTCCCCGCGTCGTACAGCGTGGACTTGGCCCGCGGGAAGGCCGGGCCGTGATCGGTGAAGAACACCACCCAGGTGCTGGTGTCCAGTCCGGTCTGGCAAAGCGTGTCCAGGATCTGGCCCACTGCGGCGTCCGCGGTGGTGATGGAACCGTAGAAGTCGGCGAGGTCACCGCGTACCGCAGGGGTGTCGGGAAGATAGTCCGGCACCTGCACGGTGCCGCTGTCGGCCGGTTCGTAGCGGTCGTGTGGATAGGGCCGGTGGGTTTCGAAGAACCCGGCGGTCAGGAGGAACGGTTGCCCGGACAGGTCGGCGGGGCTGTCCTGCAGCCATTCCCGGACCTTCTCGACCACGTATTCGCAGTACGAGTTCGACACGTCGAACTCATCGAAGCCCAGCCGCCTGGGATAGGACGTCTCGTGTTGCATGCCGAAAAGAGCCGAATACCAACCCGATTCAGACAGCAGCTGGGGCAGCGTGCGGACGTCGTTGCGATATTCCCAGCCGTGGTGGGCCAGCCCGAGCAGGCCGTTGCTCTGCGGATAGCGTCCGGTGAACAGCGAACCTCGCGAGGGCGAGCACAATGGCGCGGTGGCGTGCGCGCGGGTGAACACGATACCCTCGGTGGCCAAGCGGTCCAGTCGCGGGCTTGACACGTCCGGATGGCCGTAGACACCGAGATAGCGCCCCAGATCGTGCCAGTGCACAAGCAGGACATTCTGGGCAGCCGCTCCCGTCTCACCCACCGTCGGTCACACCGTCCTTTCGTTGTCGAGAGTCTTCCATTGGTTCACCGAGATGAAGTCGGGCAACGGCCGCGCCGAGGTCCAACCGTCGAGTTCCAGCGCCGGACGGTCCGGGAAATCGGGCACCGGCCCCACACACAAGATCGCGACCGGTTCGGCGCCGCCGGGCATTCCCAACAGGGCCGCCAATCGATGCGGATCGAACAGCGACACCCAGCCCACGCCCAGACCCTCGCACCGCGCAGCCAACCACAAGTTCTGGATGGCACATGACACCGAGGCGAGATCCATCTGCGGCAGAGTGCGCCGGCCGAAGACATGAGGCTCCCGGTCGTCGCACAGCGCCACCACCAACAGCTCCGCACACTCCAGGACGCCCTCGACCTTCAGTGCCAGAAATTCGGCCTCCCGTGCGCCCAGAGCCGCCCCGGTCAGCGCGCGCTCGGCGTCGACGAGCGCGTGAATGTCCCGTCGAAGGTTCTGGTCGGTGATGCGGATGAAGCGCCAGGGCTGCATCAGACCCACACTGGGCGCGGCGTGCGCGGCGTGTAGTAGCCGTGTCAGCACCTCCTCTGGCACGCGGGCGCCCGGCACGAAGCGGCGCATGTCCCGTCGCTCCGCGATCACGCGGTAGACGGCGCGGCGCTCAGCCGCGGTGTAGCCGTGGTGGGTCACCCGGTCATCGTAGAAACGTGGCGTTCATGGGCTGTAAGAGACGCCCACCGCCCGGAAAACGTACTCGGGTGGCACATCGAACGCCAGCGATCGCCGCGGCAGGCGGGCCAGCACATCCTCGTCGATGGTGTCCTTGAAATGCAGGGACAGATGACCGTGGAACCTCTCGTCCACGGCGGCGGTGTCCAGATCGACCTGCAATCCCGTTGCGGAAATCTCTGCGGTCGCCGCACCGCCCTGGGCCTCGTCCCAGCGCACATCCACGACACGCCCGGCCAGCTTGGGCACCACCGACATCGTCGCCAGCACCCGCTGCTCAGTAAGCGCCAGTGAACCCACATAGCTGGCGATGCTGCCCTGGGACCGCAGCCCCGGGATGGAACCGCTGAACCGTCTGGTGACCGCGACGAACTCGGCGAGATGGATCAGGCCCTCCGCCTCCACCTGAGCGTGCAGATCCGCGGGCAACTTGCCGACGCCGAACAACCTACGAAGAATCACCGCCATGACGCCAGTATGGGGCGGTTCGGCGGGCAATGCATCGACGCTGGTATCGATGTAGCCGATGACCGGCCCACCAATCGCCGCTCGACGGCCGTGGTCTGTCTGGCTGGTGGCAACGGCCCTGCTGCTCTACGCGGTGCTGTGGGTGGGGCACCGGCAGCACTGGGAGCCGCTGCATGATCTCGACTGGGCGCTGCTGAACCCGGCGCACGACATCGGCATCAAGCACGCGGGGTGGGTACGGTTCTGGGTGGTCGTGTCCTTCGTGCTGGGCCCGATTCCACTGCGGTCGTTGAGTCTGGCAGCGATGGCGTACGCGTTCGTGCGACGACGGGTGCGGATGGGCCTGCTGCTGATGGTCTGCGGACCACTGAACGGGTTCATCACGCTGATCGCCAAGGATCTGGCCGGGCGCCCGCGACCGGCCACCGCCCTGGTGCACGCGACCGAGACGTCGTTTCCGTCCGGGCACGCACTCGAGGCGACGTGCAGTCTGTGTGCGCTGCTGATCTTGCTGCTGCCGGTGATGCACAACCAACGGGCGCGGATCGCCGCCGTAGTGCTGGCCGCCCTCGGCATCTTCACCGTGGGCGTAGCGCGAGTCGCGCTCAACGTGCACCACCCCTCGGACGTGATCGCCGGCTGGGCGCTGGGGTACGTGTATTTCATGGTGTCACTGTGGGTGTTGCGGCCCGAGTCACTGCCCCGTGACCCAACCGGGTCTTAACCTTTACTTGACCCTCAGCCGCGGGCGGTCCGACGATTGAACGGTGCGCCGACTGCCAGCTCAGCTTTGTGCTGCCGTGTGTGCGTTCGCCATGGCATGGCTGTTCGCCCCGGTTGCCGGGGCAGCCGGCAATCCGTGGTTTGCGAACTCGGTCGGCAATGCGACGCAAGTGGTTTCGGTGGTTTCGACCGGTGGGTCGAACGCGAAGATGGACATCTATCAGCGCACCGCGGCCGGCTGGCAACCGTTGAAGACCGGGATCCCCACCCATGTCGGCTCCGCGGGCATGGCCCCGCAGGCCAAGAGCGGCTACCCGGCTACTCCGATGGGTGTGTACAGTCTGGACTCGGCGTTCGGGACGGCGCCGAATCCCGGTGGGGGACTGCCCTATACGCAGGTCGGACCCAACCACTGGTGGAGCGGCGACGATCACAGTCCCACCTTCAACAGCATGCAGGTGTGCCAGAAAGCCCAGTGTCCCTTCAATACTGCTGAGAGCGAGAACCTGCAGATCCCCCAGTACAAGCATGCGGTGGTGATGGGCGTCAACAAGAACAAGGTGCCCGGCGGCGGTGCAGCGTTCTTCTTTCACACCACCGACGGCGGGCCCACCGAGGGCTGTGTTGCCATCGACGACGCCACGTTGGTGTCGATCATCAAGTGGCTGCGGCCCGGGGCGGTCATCGCGATCGCCAAGTGAGCGGTTGCTACTCGCTGACGTCTGCCCGCGCGCGGCCAGGCCTGACATTGAACTTGAGGTCGGCCACCGACATCGTCGCTTCGTAGGTGCGGTCGTAGCCGGTGGCGCTGATCCGCCAACCGTCCGGGGTGCGTCGGTATTGGTCGCGGTAGAAGGCGGCGCCGATCAGCATGAAGTTGAACTCGGCCACGATGACCCGGTCCTGCAGATACCAGATGGCCGAAGCGGTGTCACCGGTGACGGTGATCTCCGGATGCGTCACCCGGTGCTCGGTGACCACACCGGGGCCCATGGCTGAGCTCAGATACTCCACCAGGTCCTTGCGGTTGTCGAAGTGCAGTTCCTTACCCAGCGAGGAGCCGTAGGCGCCGACGATGTCCTCGGTCATCGTCTCGGCGAATTCGTCCCAGTGCTTGGTATCCATCGCGCGCAGGTAGCGGTACTTGACCTGCTTGATCGCTTCGATGTCGGCCACGGAGTATTCGGAGAGGCTCACCGGGTCATTGCAGCACATCGCGGCGGCCGTGGTGCTACAGGGCGGGGATAGGACGCGATCAGAAGCGCTTTGTCAATGCTGGCGACGATACCTTTTCGGTGACGACACGGCATCGACCGGATACCAATGAGGTTGCCGCTGAACCACATTCGACCACCGCGGTTATGGTTAACGCTGGCTACCGACCCCTATCGACGAAGGCATGGCTATATGTACGACCCGCTGGGGTTGTCGATCGGGACCATGAACTTGGTTGCGGCGGCGAGCGGAGGTTCTCCGGTCATCCGTCGCGCCGTGCTCACCCTGTATCCGCACTGCGCCCCGAAATTTGGTGTTTTCGGCGAGAATTCGGCCGAGCCCGGCACTCTGATGAGTGCATTCGTGGAACGAATCGGCGACTCCGTGGCGCTGATCTCTCCGGACGGATCCGCGCACGACCCCGATCTGCTGACGGTCGAGGCGCTGGATGCGATGGTGGTTGCCGCCGGCGCCGACGCAAGTTCATCGGAGATCGCGATCGCCGTTCCCGCGCACTGGAAACCGGGCACCGTTCAGGCGTTGCGCAACGCCCTGCGAACGCACGTCGGTTTCGTCCGCAGCGGGATGGCGCCGCGGCTGGTGCCTGACGCCATCGCGGCGTTGACGGCGGTGAACGCTGAGGTGGGCGTTCCCACCGGCGGCATGGTGGGGCTGGTCGACTTCGGCGGCTCCGGTACCTGCGTCACCCTGATCGAGACCAAAGAAGAGTTCGAACCAGTAAGCGCCACAATGCGTTACGAGGATTTTTCGGGTAACCAGATCGACCAGGCGTTGTTGCTACACGTCATCGACGAACTCGGCCGCGGCGACGTCGACGCGGCCAGCACCACCGCCCTGGGCCAACTCAGTCGGCTGCGAGAACAGTGCCGGGAGGCCAAGGAGCGGCTGTCGACCGATGCCGTCACGGAACTGGCGGTAGAGCTCTCGGGTGCCAGCGCGGGTATCGAGTTTTCCCGCGAGAAGTTCGACGACCTGATCGCCGACCGGTTGACCGGTTTCATCTACGCCTTCGACGACATGCTGGCCCGCAACAATTCGAGCTTCGCCGATCTTGCCGCGGTCGTCACCGTCGGCGGCGGCGCCAACATTCCTCTTGTCGGTCAACGACTTTCGTTCCATACACGGTTGCCGGTGCTGACCGCCTCGGATCCGGTCGCCGCAGCGGCGAAGGGTGCCCTGCTGCTGGCGACCCGCAAGGAACTCGTCGACCTGCGGACCAGGACCTCGATCGGGTTGATGGCCGGCGTCTCCCAGGGGGCCGGTGCCGCGCCTACCGGGGTGATCGATCTGCCGGCCGGGGACGTGCTGGTGATCGATCAGGACGCCTTGACCGACCGTGAGCTGGCGTGGTCGCAGACCGAATTCCCGGAGGTGCCCACCCGGTTCCAGGGGGACTCCTACAACGAAGACGGTCCGTGCTTTTCCATGCGGCTCAACATCATCGACCCGCCCAAGGCGCCGCGCCGCCGTATGCGGGTGTCGCAGGTGTTGATCGGTGTGTGTGCCGCGGTGGCGATGACTGCTGTCGGCGGGGTGGCGATCACGTTGACCGCCGTCGAAGCGCGTCACACCCCGCGTCCGGCCCCGATCGTGCCCACCGTCGCACCGCCGCGGGTGTCGCCCAGCGCCACGTTGTCAGACCCGATTTTGACCGGTCCGCCGGCGCCCAGCCCGCTGCCGCCGAGTGAGGCGATGGCTCCGAGTGCGGCGGCACCCACCAGCGTCGAGACGCCCCCGCCCCCGCCACCCCCGCCCCCGACGCCGACGATGACCCGCCCGGCTCCGGTGACCACCACACGACCGCCCGTCACCACGACTCCGCTGACATCTGCGCCGCCGTCGACCACCGAGCCGGCGGAGGCGCCGAGCGCGGCGGAGGCGCCGAGTGCGGCGGAGTCGCCGGCCACCTCGGACGCGCCGTCGGTGAAGATGACCACCCAGTGGCTACACGTCCCACTGATCCCGCTTCCGATCCCGATCCAGGTGCCGGCCAACCAGGCGCCGGCCAACCAGGCGCCGGCCAACCAGGCGCCGCAGAACGCGAACCCGCAGAACCCCTTCTCCTCACCCGGCGGGCCCTGAACCGGCGACCTCATTTGAGCTTCCTAGGAATTGCTCCCTGCCTCCATGTGCGCGAGTAGGGTTTGAGCTGGCAAACTGCATACAGGCCAGCTGAATCGGTTGCTCCAGCAGTGGGGCGGAAGATCATGTCGATGGCGGCCCCCGCGTAGTGCGCCGGTCGCCTAGACCCCGTGACCAGCTCGCACATGGCTTGGAGGGGTTATGGACATCGTGCTTGGGGTATCGATGGAGCCCTCGGTAGTCCGAATGGTGTTGATCGAGGGGACAAGCGCCGACGGCGCGACCGTCGAGGAAGAAAGTATCGAAGTCGCGGCCGATGACGGTGGTGATGCGGCCACCGATCAGGTGATCGCAGCGCTGATCGGTACCCGTGAGGGCGCGACCGAGGGGGGATACCAGCTCACGTCCACCGGGGTCACCTGGACGGACCCCACCGAGGTTGCCGCGCTTCGCCTGGAACTCGCCGCCCGCGACGTGGGCAGCGTCATGCTGGTGTCGCCGCTACTTGCCGCGGCCGCGTTGGCGCAGACGGTGGGCTCCGCCCTGGACTACGAGCACATCGCGATGTTGTTCGTCGAAGCCGACCACGCGACACTGGCGGTTGTCGAGGTGGCCGACGGCTCGATCGTCGACCTGCATCGGCAGGCCGTGCAGGACGCATCCCTGACCGCCGCACTGGTGACGATGGTCGCCGGCCTCGACGCGCCGGGTGCACGCGCCCAGGGCGTGTTCCTCATCGGATGCGGTGTGGACATCGTTGGCATCAAGCCCGCGCTGGAGGCGGCGACGTCGTTGGTGGTCAGCGCGCCGGAGGAACCCGAGATGGCGTTGGCCCGTGGCGCCGCGCTGGCATCGGCGAATGCGCCGTTGTTCGCGTCGTCGACGTCCGCGCTGGCCTACGCTCTGGATCCGGGCACCGGTGAGGTGAACCCCCGTGCGCTCACCCCGAGTTACCTCGACGTCTGCGCCATGGCCGGGGTCGGCGAGGGGTCGCTGGCCTACAGCGCGGTGGACGATGAAGCCGCTAACCCCGTGCAATCTTTGACTGATACCGGGCGCAGGCCGTTGGCCCTGGTCGGCGGCGCTATCGCGGGTGTCGCCGCGGTGGTGGCCGGGGTGCTGATCGTATCTTTGGCTTCCGACGTGCGCCCGACTGCGGCGCAGCAGAACAATTCGCGCGACAGGGTCGAGACGCCTGCGCAGGCGGCACCCGCCACGGAATTACCGGCGCAGGTGTTGTTGCCGGTCCCCAGCGCGGCGCCGGCGACTCCTTCGGTGGAGGTGGCCGCCCCGCCCGCCCCGCCCGCGCCGGCGCCGGCGCCGGCGCCGGTCGTGGTGCAGGCACCGCCGCAGACGGTGACCCGGCCGGCACAGGCCCCGGCGTACCTCGCGCCGCAGCCGCGTCGGCAACCGACCCAGCAAGCGGCCCCACCTGTGCAGACTCCGGTGCAACAGGCTCCCCCACCGGCGCCGGCACCGGCGGCGCCCCCGCCGGCCGCGCCGGCCCCCGCGGCACCGCCGACCCCGATCATGACCATGTATCTGCACCTGCCGTTCGTCTCGATCCCGATCCCGATCAACCCCCCACCCCCGCCGCCCCCGCCCGCGGAGCCCGGTCCGTAGCGGATCGGCCGGCTTGAGCGCAGACTGGGCAGTATGAGCGACAAAGGTGGATCGGGCGGCGGCTTCGGGTTCGATCCCGAGGATCTCGATCGGGTGATCCGGGAGGGCACCGAAGGCTTGCGCGACGCGTTCGAGCGGATCAGCAGGTTTGTCGGCTCGCCCGGCGGCCGGTCAGGTTGGTCGTTGCTCTTCGATGATCTTTCCCGCCGCAGCCGCCCCGAGCCGGAAACCGCCGGCGAGGCGGGCGACGGCGTATGGGCCATCTACACGGTGGACGCCGACGGCAGTGCCCGGGTTGAGCAGGTGTACGCGAACGAACTCGACGCGCTGCGCGCCCACAAGAACAACACCGACCCCAAGCGCAAAGTGCGCTTCCTGCCCTACGGCATCGCCGTCAGCGTGCTGGACGATCCTACCGACGGTCCAAGAAGCGATTCCCCGGACGACACCGCGTAATCTCGGCGGCCGTTTTGCTGAACTGCGGCGCACCGCCGGAAAGGTAGTTGGCGCCGCGGCGAGCG
>NZ_JBTNSY010000032.1:0-57611 GCF_054515735.1 Mycobacterium sp. ML4 | reverse complement strand
CATCAAAACTCAACGCACCCAACCGCTCCGCCACCGCATCGAGGGCATCGAAGACCGCCACGATCTCCTCACGCGAACTGACGGCCATGGATGAATTCTACGAAGGAGCACCGACAAGTCCGGGTCGCCGCGAGAGCCTGAGATACGTTGATGGCAGCCTCTTCTGACACTTTCGTGGGTGTTTTGCGCCGCCGAGGGGGAGCACGTCGTTGTCGCTCCCGCGGCAGTGTTCTCAGCCAAGGGAGATGAAGGCAAATACGCATTGGACCAATGGGATCTCTTGGGTACGGCGCTGCCGGATTCCCGTATTCGTCGAGCTGTTTCGCCGCATCGTGCGACACGCCGGTTCATCGGCGCCGCCCTCGAGCACGGCCTACTGCGTTCGGATTCCGCTCCCCAGAAGCTCATCGCACCGGCCATGCTCGCCCTCGGCGGACACCGACCCGCTCTGCCCGGCCGAACCAAACACCCACGGACAGCCTGATATCAGCGTATCCCGTCAGTGGTGCTCGCGGCTGTGGCCCTCGTGGTGCATGTGCCCGCCCTGCCCGCCGTGCGAGTGTTCGGCACACGGCGAGCCGCCCATCATGCGCAGCATGGGCATTCCGCCCGTGGTGAAGAACCGCGCGACGAACACCGCGGCGATCACCAGAAAGACGATGTTCAGCCAGGTGGTGTGGTTCCAGGAAATCCCGGCAGACATCACCATGGCGTTGCGCTGATTCGGAATGAGACCCGCTGTGCCAAACAACAATTCGACCATATACCCGGCCGCCACCATCGCGGCATAGAAGGTTGCCAGCAGTGTCAGCATCATCCTGGTGCCGTAGTACTTGCGGTAGATGTTCAGGATCGGCAGGATCAGCAGGTCGGCGAAGATGAACGCGATGACCCCGCCGAAGCTGATGCCGCCGTTCCACAACACCGCGGCGAGTGGCACGTTGCCGATCGAGCAGACGAACGACGCGATCGCCACCAACGGCCCCACGATCGGTCCCCACACCGCCGACCAGGTTGGGTGACTCGTCAGAAAGAAGCTCTGCCAGAAAGTTTCGGGGACCCATGCCGCGATAGCGCCGGCGATGAACAGCCCCAACACGAGGTCGCGCAGGATCGCCAACCACTCCATCACGAATACGTGCGAGACCGAGGTGAGGCCCGCTGCAGAGAACAGCCGCTGCCAGAAGGAACCGTCGCCCTTGATCGACATGTCCATGGCCGCATGGCCTTCCATCGAGCCGGCGAGTCCCTTGCTGGCCTGCTCGCGGGCGGCGTCGATCAGCCGTTGACGCACCAACAGTCGAAACAGCAGCGCGAGAACGATGATCATCAGCGGCCCACCCACGAACTCAGCGGCGGTGAATTGCCAGCCCATCAACAGGGCCAAGATAATCCCCAACTCCACCACGAGATTGGTCGAGCCGATCTCGAACGCCATGGCGGCGGTGAAATTGGCGCCCTTGTGAAACAGCGACCTAGCCAACGCCACCGCGGCGTACGAGCACGACGACGACGCCGCGCCGAGCCCGGCCGCCACGGCCAGGGTTCGCGGCCGATCGTCGCCCAACAGCGCCACGATCGTCGAGCGACGGACGACCGCCTGTACCACGGCGGACAGGGCGAAGCCCAGAATCAGCGCCCACAGAATCTCCCACGTCATCGAGCCGGTCAGCGATAAGGCATGGCCGAGGGCCGCTATCACTTTGTCTGCCATGAAGTTCTCCGATCGCTAGGCTGGCGTGTCCTGGCGTGTCCTGGCGTGTCCTGGCGTGTCCTGGCGATTATCACCCATGGTTGTCGTTGCGCGCCCAGCGAAACCACCCGCCTTACCCGGAGATGAGGTGAGCGCCGGCGAACCGTGGTGCCGACCGTGGGGAGCGGCGTCGGTTTCAGTTCAGCCGGGTCGTCCCCAGAGACACCCCGGCGGCTGGCAGACGGGCCAGCAGCGCATCGCCGATTGCGGCGGCGGGGGTGAGCACGCCCCGTAAATCGGAGAGCCGATCGCGATCGAGTGCCAGCGCCAGACCGCTTTCCGCGAATAGTACCGAAGTCGACTGGTAGGCGTCGCCCTGCTGCGCGAAAGTCGCCGTGTAGCGGGCGCCGGTTGTCGTGGTGGTAAACGTCTCCATCGTGTAGTGGCCGCGCTCTCGGCGCCGCGCACCCGGGCCGGTGCCTGGCTTTGGCAAGACGCGCTCCACCAATCGTTGTGGCAATCGGCTGGAGTACGTATTGCCCAACCGAAACAAGCCCCGAATAGCTCCGGTGGCAGCCGCGGAAGCGACCGGGGCCGCAACGGAGCGGCCCAGGCTCATCACCTCCGAGTAGCGGAACCGCCTGCCGTAGGACCAGTGCTGTAATGCGTTACTACGTCGAACAATTCGACTATTGAATGGGCCCTGCACGAATGCGCCGAGCCACAACCCCGCCAATTCGGGCGCCACGTCGCGTCCTCGGCGCCACGGAAAGTCCGGCTGCGCACCGAATTCGGGCTCTGCACCCCGGTCCGTAGTCAGCGTATACGGGTCGTCGATGAGTCGGCGGGCTTGCATATCACTGGATGCGGTACGCATCGCGTCGAGATACGTGGCGACCGAGCCACCGGAGGCCCCGGTCTGCCAGAACGAGCGCAGCAGCAGAGTTGTGTCGCAGAGTTCACCGGTGCCGTCTTCGATCACCCGGCGGTAGAGCTGATGGACATTCAAATCCGAAGGGATCGCATCGAATCCGCACGCGAGCACGATCCGTGCCCCCGTGTCGGCGGCCTGTTTGTGGTATAGGTCGATACAGGTTCGGCAAAACATCAATTCACCGGTGAGGTCGGCATAGTCCGTTCCGGCCTTGGCGCACGCAGCCACCAGCGGCAGGCCGTAGCGCGCATAGGGTCCGACCGCGGTCAGCACTACCTGGGTCCGGTTGACCATCGCCTCGAGCGTCGACGGTTCCGACGCGTCGGCGACGATCAGCGGCCAATCCTGCGCGGCGGGGCCCAGTGACCGGCGCACGCCCAGCAGCTGTTCGCGGGAGCGGCCGGCCAGCGCGATCCGCGCGTCTGATCCGTGGCGTGCAAGGTATTCGGCGGTCAACTTGCCGGAGAAGCCAGTGGCGCCATACACGACGATGTCAAACTCACGCTCGGTTGGGCTCACCGGACCGACACTAGTCGACCAGGCTGGGGGCGGTTTGCTGTACGCGCGGTAGGCCGGGACGGATGCGTCCGGTATGAGTGACTGCCCGCTCTTGGCGGAGATTCGGAATAATGATTCTCCACCAGGGTGGTCGGTGATGCATCGTAAACCCGGCCTCGAATCCGTGGGGGTACGCCGGCGTTGTTGATGCGGAGGTGGCGGTGTTGTGCCACCGGACTCAGCCGAGGGCGGCCGGCTCGACGTGCCGTTGCCCACAGCTTTCGGGTTCCCGGGACCCGGCTAGGCCTGCGACCTTGCCCGCGCACCGGGCATGCCTGCGTCCTCGTTTCCCGGGTCAGGACCCTCCTTGCTTGGGCAAGGTGGTTCAGAGGGCGAAACCGCGCACTACGGTGCAGATACACTCGCCTCTGTGACTGCACACCGATAATCACGTGTGCATCGAGCCTTGGTGGTTCAGTGACCAAATTTCTGTCTTCCGGTATTCCCCATGGGTGGGGCCACTATCCTTGCCGGGGATAAGTGTGATCCTGCGTCGATGCCCCGAGCCTGGCCCGGGGTGGGGGGTGCGAGGGCGACGCTGTCGGATTCCAACACAAATGAGAAATATCTGCGTGCCGCCCAGGAGCGGCAAGAGTTGAGCTGAGAAGAGGATGAGCAGGCGATGGAATCACGCGTAACCCCCATTGCGGTGATCGGAATGGGATGCCGGCTCCCCGGCGGGATTGACTCGCCCGAGGCCTTCTGGCAGGCGCTGCTACGCGGCGACGACCTGGTGACCGAGATCCCCGCCGACCGATGGGACGTCGATGACCACTACGACCCCGAGCGCGGGCTGAAAGGCCGCTCGGTGTCCAGGTGGGGTGGGTTCATCGACGACATCGGCGGCTTCGACGCCGCATTCTTCGGCTTCGGCGAGCGCGAAGCGACCGCCATCGACCCGCAGCACCGACTGCTTCTGGAGACGTCCTGGGAGGCGATCGAGCACGCTGGCATCGTCCCGCCGAGCTTGGCGGGCTCACGGACCGGCGTGTTCGTGGGGCTGTGCCACCACGACTACACGGTGTTGACCACCGACGCCGGCGCCCTCGATGACGCTTACGGCTTCACCGGCACGCCGTTCAGCATGGCGTCCGGGCGTATCGCTTACGGGCTGGGGCTGTTGGGCCCGGCAATCACCGTGGACACCTCGTGCTCATCAGGCCTGGTGGCGCTGCACATGGCGTGCCAGAGCCTGGACCGGGGCGAGAGCGATCTCGCGGTCTCCGGCGCGGCCATGGCGCTGCTGGAATCGCGGGTCTCGGCGGCCGCGTCCGCGCAGGGCATGCTGTCGCCCACCGGTCGCTGCCACACGTTCGACGTTGCCGCCGACGGGTTCGTCCGCTCGGAGGGCTGCGGCGTGGTGGTGCTCAAGCGATTGCCCGATGCGCTGCGCGACGGCGACCGGATTCTGGCCGTGGTGCGCGGCACCGCGGCAAATCAGGACGGCCGCTCCGAGACCATCACGACGCCGTCGTCGGACGCACAGGCGGCGGTGTATCGCGCCGCGCTGCAGACGGCCGGGGTGGACCCGGCCACCGTCGGCATGGTGGAGGCCCACGGCACCGGAACGCCGGTCGGCGACCCACTCGAATTCACCAGCCTCACAGAGGTGTACGGCGCCAACGGCAATCGCGTCGCGCTGGGCTCCGCCAAAAGCAACCTCGGCCACACCGAGGGGGCGGCCGGCGCCATCGGGTTGATCAAGGCCATCCTCGGGCTGCGGCACGGGGTGGTTCCGCCGATGGTGCACTTCACCCGGCTGCCCGACGAGCTGCAGCAACTGGAGACCGGCCTGTTCGTGCCACAGGAGGTCACACCGTGGCCGGACAAGGGCAGCGGGCCGCGCCGTGCCGGGGTGACGTCGTTCGGGATGTCCGGAACCAACGTGCACGCAGTCCTGGAGCAGGCCCCCGACGCACAAGCCGGCGGCGAGACGCCCGCTTCGGGCCCACTGCTGTTCCCGGTGTCATCCACGTCCACCGGCGAACTGCGCCGCACGGCGCACCGGCTGGCCGAATGGCTGGACGACCATAAAGACGTCGCCCCTTCGGACTTGGCCTACACGCTGGCGCGCCGGCGCGCGCACCGCACCGTTCGCGCGGCGGTGATCGCGGAAAGCCTCGATGAGTTGACCGCCGGGCTGCGGGAGATCGCCGACGGCGAGGCCCCGTTCGCGCCGGCGGCGGGCCGCGACGATCGTGGGCCGGTGTGGATCTTCTCGGGTCAGGGTTCGCAGTGGGCGGCCATGGGCAAAGAGTTGCTGGCCAATGAGCCGGTGTTTGCCGCGACCGTCGCCGAGGCCGAGCCGTTGATTGCCCGGGAGTCCGGATTCTCGGTCACCGAGGCGATGTCGGCGCCCGACACCGTCACCGGCATCGACCGGGTTCAGCCGACGCTGTTCACCTTTCAGGTCGCGCTTGCCACCGCGATGCGGGCCTACGGCGTGCAGCCCGGCGCAGTCATCGGCCACTCGCTGGGCGAGGCGTCAGCCGCGGTCGTCGCCGGGGCGCTGTCCCTCGAGGACGGGGCCAAGGTGATCTGCCGGCGCTCGAAATTGATGGCGCGCATCGCGGGTGCGGGCGCGATGGCCTCGGTGGAGCTACCTGCCCAGCAGGTGCGCGACAAGCTGGCCGCCCGCGGCGTGAGCGACGTTGTGGTGGCGGTCATCGCCTCACCGAACTCGACCGTCATCGGCGGGGCGACCCAAACGGTGCGGGACCTGGTCGCCGGGTGGGAGGCGGCCGGGGTGATGGCCCGCGAGGTGGCGGTGGACGTTGCGTCGCACTCGTCTCAGGTCGATTCGGTCCTGGCCGACCTGGCCGACCAGTTGGCCGACCTGCGGCCGATGACGCCGAAAGTCACGTATTACTCTGCGACGCTTGATGATCCGCGTGAGCGGCCGGCATTCGACGCCGGCTATTGGGTGGACAACCTGCGCCAGTCGGTGAAGTTCGCGACCGCGGTGCAGGCCGCCCTCGACGACGGGCACCGGGTGTTTGGCGAGCCCTCACCCCACCCGTTGCTCACCCGCGCGGTGGAGCAGACCGCGGCCGCGGCCGACATCGCCGTCGCGGCCCTTGCCGGACTGCGGCGCGAACAGCCCGTCCCGCACGGGCTGCGCGACTTCCTCGCCGATCTGTACGCGGCGGGCGCGGACATCGACTTCTCGGTACTGCATCCGGGCGGGCGTTTGGTGGATGCCCCGCTGCCGACCTGGACCCACCAGCGGTTGCTCGTCGAGCCCGACGGCTCACGGTCACACGGCGAATCCACGCTGGCGGTGCACCCGTTGCTGGGCGCGCACGTGCGCTTGCCCGAGGAACCGGAGCGGCACGCCTGGCAGGGCGAGATCGGCACGGCGCCGCTGCCCTGGCTCGCCGACCACCAAGTCAATGGCGTCCCGGTGTTTCCCGGCGCAGGCTTCTGCGAGATGGCGCTCGCCTCCGCCGCGGTCGTGCTGGGGCCCGACTCGGAGGTGCGCGACGTTCGTTTCGAGCAGATGCTGATGCTCGACGACGAGACCTCGGTGAGCGCGGTGGCTTCTGTTGAGGACGCGGGGGTTGCCGCGTTCGTGGTGGAGACCGAACGCGAGGGTGAACGCACCCGGCGAGCCGCGGCGGTCCTGCACGCGAGCGACCCGGCCGGTGCTAGCCCCCCGCGACGCGACATCGCCGCGCTGCTGGCCACTCACCCACAACGGGCCGACGGCGCCACACTACGAGAGTCGTTCGGGGAGAGGGGTATTCACTACGGTCCCGCATTCAGTGGTCTGATATCCGCGCGCACTGCCGAAGGTAAGGGCCGCAGTGTGGTCGCAGAGGTGGTGCTGCCCAGCGGCGTCCGGTCGCAGCAGTCCGGTTATGAGGTGCATCCCGCGCTGCTGGACGCGTGCTTCCAGTCGGTGATGGCGCATCCGGCTCTCAGGGACGCCTCCGACGCCGGCGTGCTGCTGCCGCTGAGCGTCAAGCGGCTGCGCCGCTACGCCCCGACGCGCGGCACCAAGTACTGTCACCTCCGGGTCGTCTCCGAGCAGGGCTCCCACCAAGATTCCACGTTCGAGGTCGATCTGGACCTGCTCGACGAGGGCGGCGCCGTGCTGCTGGCGGTCGAGGGCCTGCGGATCGGCAGCAGTGGCGGGGGAGCCGACCAGCTGATGGCCGAGCGGTTGCTGACCATCGGTTGGCAGCAGCAGGCGTTGCCGTCCGGCCCGGAGCGGGCCGTTGGCGGTTGGCTGTTGATCAACACCAACGAAGCCGACCTTCTTGAGTCGAGGCTGACGGACGCGCTGAAATCCTTTGGTGCGCAGTGCACGACCCTCAGCTGGCCGGAGCACGCCGACCGGGCCGCCAATACCGCGCGACTGGCCGAAGCGGTGCGTGGTGGGCTCGAGGGTGTGGTGGTTGTCTGCCCCCCGCCCGCCGGTGAGCCCGACGAGCAGGGGCTGCTCGGCGGTCGCGAGCAGGTCCGCCACGTCGTCCGCATGATCCGCGAGCTACCCGAGATGCCGGGTGAGCCGCCGCGCCTGTACGTGCTGACAAGGCGGGCACAGATCGTGCTGCCCGACGACGAACCCAACCTGGTCCAGGCTGGATTGCGCGGGTTGCTCCGAGTGGTCGGCGCGGAGAATCCGCAGCTGCGCACCACCCAGATCGACCTCGAGGAGGACGACCACATCGAGCAGGTGGCCCAGGAACTGCTCAGCGGTTCGCCCGAGGACGAGACCGCCTGGCGCGGCGGGCAGCGGTACACGGCGCGGCTGCGCTGCACGCCGCTGGGTCCGGACGAGCGCCGGCTCACCACCGTCCACCACGAATCCGACCGCATGCGGGCCACCGTTCGGCACCCCGGTGACCTACGAACCCTGGAATTCATCGCCCTGGCGCGTACGACGCCGGGCCCCGGCGAGGTCGAGATCGCGGTCGACGCGTCCAGCCTCAACTTCCTGGATGTGCTTGCCGCACTGGGCCGTTACCCCGACCTCGAGGGCCGGCCGCATCAGCTGGGATTCGACCTGGGCGGCGTGGTGGCCAGGGTCGGCGCCGACGTCACCCACCTTGCGGTCGGGGACCGGGTGGGCGGCTTCTCCGGCTACGCCAACGGCTGCTGGGGCACCTTCGTCACCTGCGACGCGCGACTGGTCGCCACGCTGCCGCCCGGTCTGGGCGCCGGCGAGGCCGCCTGCGCCGCAACGGGTTACGGGACCGCCTGGTACGGGCTTTGCGACCTGGCTCAGATGACGGCCGAGGACAAGGTGCTGATCCACTCGGGCACCGGCGGCGTCGGCCAGGCCGCGATTGCGATCGCCCGTCTGGTGGGCGCCGAGATCTACGCGACGGCCGGCAGCCCGGAACGTCGGCAGATATTGCGCGACATGGGAATTGAGCATGTCTACGACTCGCGCAGTACCGACTTCGCCGAGCAGATCCGCCGCGATACCGACGGTTACGGCGTCGACATCGTGCTCAATTCGTTGACCGGTGCCGCGCAGCGGGCCGGGCTGAACCTGCTGGCCTACGGTGGCCGATTCGTAGAGATCGGCAAGGCCGACATCTATGGCGACACCCGGCTGGGATTGTTCGCGTTCCGTCGCAACCTCACTTTCTACGCCGTCGACCTGGCGTTGCTGTCGCAGACACACCCCCGGCGATTGCAGGAGCTGTTGCGAACGGTGTACCAGCGGGTCGCCGACGGCGATCTGCCGCTGCCGAAGATCACCGAATACCCGTTGTCGGACGCCGGCACCGCGATCCGGGTGATGAGCGGGGCCGAGCACACCGGCAAGCTGGTGCTCACGGTGCCGCGCACGGGCCAGACACGCGCGGTGGTGCCGCCGGAGCAGGCCCCGGTGTTCCGCGGGGACGGCGCGTACATCGTCACCGGCGGCCTGGGCGGCCTCGGGTTGTTCCTGGCCACCGAGATGGCCAAAGCGGGTTGCGGGCGAATCGTGTTGACCGCCCGATCCAACCCGACTCCCAAGGCGAAGCAGGCGATCGAGCGGTTGCGTTCGACCGGAGCCGACATCGTGGTGGAGAGCGGCAACATCGCCGAGGCCGAGACCGCACGACGGGTGGTCGCCGCGGCCACCGACTCCGGGCTCGCGCTGCGTGGTGTGCTGCACGCGGCGGCGGTGGTCGAGGACGCCACCCTGGCCAACATCACCGATGAGCTGATCGACCGGGACTGGGCGCCGAAGGTCAACGGCGTGTGGAACCTGCACCAGGCGAGCGCCGGGCAGCCGCTGGACTGGTTTTGCGCGTTCTCCTCGGTGGCCGCGCTTTTCGGCTCGGCCGGTCAGGGCGCTTATGCCGCCGCCTGCAGCTGGCTGGACGCGTTCACCCATTGGCGCCGCAGGCAGGGCCTGCCCGCCACCACCATCGCGTGGGGGGCGTGGGGCGAGATCGGTCGGGCGACGTTCCTGGCGGCAGGCGGCCGGACCACGATGATCGCCCCGCCGGAGGGTGCGCAAGCCTTCGAGACGCTGTTGCGCTACGACCGCGGCTACACCGGCTACGTTCCGACGACGGGCGCGCCTTGGCTGGCCGCACTCGTTGCGCGCAGCCCGTTCGCCGAGGCCTTCCAGGCCGCCGGAGACCAGCACGGGGCCGAAAGTTCAACGCTGCGAGCCGAATTGCGTGGCCTGGCGCGTGAGGAATGGCCCGCCCGGTTGCGCCGTCTGGTGGCCGAGCAGACCGGCCTGATCCTGCGCCGCGCGGTCGACCCCGACCGTCCGTTCGCCGACCACGGCCTCGACTCGCTGGGAAACCTGGAGCTGCGGACCCGGGTGGAGGCCGAGACCGGCATCCGGATCACCCCGAAGGCCATCGCGACCTACAACACCGCGCGCGCCTTGGGGCAGCACCTGTCGGAGACGCTGACGGCCGAATCGGCGGACTGAGCGGGCTTCAGCGGGCTCAGCGGGACTACTCGAAGGCCCAGCTGTCCTCGGTGGCGACGGAGCGCAACAGCTCGTGTATTGCCTCGAGCGAACTTTCCCGCGCCTCCGGCGCATGGGCATGGTGCTCGATGAACAATCGGCCGGCGAACGTCCCACAGCTGTACATGTCGACTGGAGTTCTTGCAGGGCAATGCATTTCGCTACGGAAGTCGTCGACCTCCAACCCCGGCGGGGTCTGCACCGCGGGTATCGGGCCGGCGTCGGTGCACAGCACCATCGGTGGCAGGCCGGGCGGACTGCCCTGGTACTGCAGGCTGAAATGCAACACCGACTGCTGGATGACGCCGTCGGCCAGGTCGGCCCGAAACGACGCGACGATGTTGCGGGCCAGCTCGACGATGTCGGTCTCGGCGGTGATCTCGGCGACGAACGTCGCCACTCCCATCGGGTTGGTGCTGCCGGTGTCGCTGACCGGCGGCGAGACGAGATAGCGCAGGTCCACCGGGTAGAGGTAGGGGATCGGGATGTGCGGGGTGTTGCGGCGTTCCCATTCGGTCAGCAGGATGGCCGCCGCCACCAGCGAGTTCAGGCTGAGCTGGTTGGCCAGCCCGAATTCGACGAGGTCGGCTGTCTCCTGCTCGGTGAGCCGGATCCGTGCCGCGGGAATCTCTTGCGGGACATCGGGGTTCGCCGGCAGCGGCGGCGGCTCGCTGGTCGGCAGGTCGTAGGCGAAGATCAGCGGCATGAAACGCTCCAGCCCGGACCGCGCCTTTTTGCCCATGCCCCGCTTCTCCAGCACCTGTTCCAGCGATTCGGGCGCGGGCCCCGGGGTTACCGCACCGACGTCGCCGTTGACGACGGCGTCGGTGTAGCGGGTGAACAGCTCTTCGAGAAGGCTGAACACATGGTGGGCGTCGGCCAGGGCGTGCTGCACGTACAGCGTCAGCTCGCAGCGGTCGCCGTCGAGCTTCAACCGCAGATTCAGCAGCGACTGGTACTGGTCGAGTTGCATCGCGGCGCTCGCCGTCGAACCCGTGGAGGCACCCGCACCGGCGGCCCCGACGAGCCAGATCCCGGGGTGCAGCAGGTCGTCGGCGACAATCTGATGGCGGCCGTCGGCGGCTCGTTCGAGGCGGCCGGCGAAAATCGGGTGTGACTGCAGCAGCGCGTCGAAAGCGTCCGACATCGCGCCGATGTCGACGGTACCGATCAGGTCGACGGCCAGCGCGAAAAACGTCTCGTTGTGCGCGAACACTTCCTCGCTGCGTGCCAGCTTGCGGATCACCGATCCGGGAAACACCTCAACAATCCCCTTGTCTGAATCAGCGAGTGCTCGCGCGACGGTAGCCGACCAGCATCGGCACCACGCAAAGCACGGCGATGCCGGCGGACCACAGCAGCGTCGCGGTCAGCGGTGACCGCACCGGGCCGCCCAGCGACAACCCGCGCATCGCCTCGATCGCGTAGCTCATCGGCTGGTGGGCGACGACGGGCTGAATCCAGCGCGGGTACTGGTCCACCGGCAGGAAGCCGGTGGAGAACACGACCGCGAGGATGTGCACCAGCGTGACGCCCTCGAGGAGAAACGTCCGTGCCGTGTAGAGCGCGACCATGGTGATCAGCGTCGCGAACGCCATCCCGAAAATCAGCGGGACCGCCAGCCATGCCGCGGCCGCGGGCACACCCTGCGTGAAGCGGAATCCGAGTGCCAGGCCGGTAGCGAGTACGACGAAGGTGGTGATCAGGATTCGCACCGCCTCGGCGAGGATGCGGGCCAGGACGCCCGACGCGCGGTGCACCGGCACGACCCAGAGCCGGCGCAGCAGACCGTTGGTGCGCTCCCCGATGAGACCGACCGCCCCGATGGAGGAGCCGTTGATCGCGGCCGCGAGCGCGTTCATCGGCACCGTGCCGTACAGCCCGCTGTGCCCGGTGGTTTGTGAAATCAGCTGCCCGAGAACGATATTCAGTGTCAGCAAGAACATGATGGGCAATACCAGAGTCTCGATGAGTGTCACGGGATCCCGCGACCATCGAACGAGTATCCGTTTGGTCTGCACCAGGGTCTGCGGGATCAGCATCCGCAGCGAATTCTCCGGATGCCACGGGGCGGCATCGCCGGCCGTGATGTGCTCGCGCACGATCGTTGTCATGAGGACCGCCTGGACAGCACCAGCGTCGACGTCGGAACCAGTAGCAACGCCAGGCCGGCCAGCCATGCCAGCGTGGGCGTCAGGACCGGCCAGGTCACCGAACCCGCGGTGGGCAGGGTGTCCCCGGCCAGCGTGCGCAACGCGATCACGAACTGGGAGATCGGCTGGTTGCGGATGACGGGCTGAATCCAGTGCGGGAACTGCTCGACCGGCTGCACTCCGACGGAGAGCAGACCGAAGATCAAGGGGGGCAGTATCAGCAGCGGCATCATCGCCTCCGGGTTGCGGCTGCCGGTGCCGACCAGGTCGGCGGCGAACGACAGCAGCACGCCGATCACGATCACCAACCCGCAGAATGCGGCGATGTACACGGCGCCACGATGGAACCGGAACCCGATCACGTGGCCGCAGATGATCGACACCGTCAAGGCCACCGAACACCGGTACGCCGCGGCAGCGATCCGGGCGGCCACCGGGGTGAGCGGGGCCATCGGCATGGTGCCGAACCGGCGGTTGATTCCCTGCCGAGAGTCGATCGCCGCGCGGAACGCGGTCGAGATGGCGGCGAATACGATCGCCTGCAGGGCGACCAGCGGCATGATGTATTGCGCGTAGCTGCTGGCCGCGGCCCGGGTGGCGTTCGCCATCACGTGGCTCAGCGGCACGTAGAAGCCGGCGGTGAACACCACCGAGGACGCGATGGTCAGTGCCAGCTCCCCGTTGCGCAGGGTCGGCCTGATGAACCGCGCGGTCAGCACCCACCATTGCGTGAGCGCCCGCGGGTTCGCCGGTATGGAGCTCACGGCCGTCACGAAATGACCTCTGCAGCAGAATGTTCGGCGATCGGCGCCGCGGTGGCGTCCTCGGTGAGGGCCAGGAAAACGTCATCCAGCGACGGGCGCCGCAGCGCCAGGTCGGCCACCTCGATGTCGGCGGCCGCCAGCTGTGACACGGCTTCGACGAGGGTGCGGGTGCCGTGCGGCGCCGGCATGGCGATGCGGTCGGACTCGGGCGTCAACGCGGCGCGGTGCTTGTCCGGCAACAGCGAGCCCAGCGCGTCGACGATGGCGGGCAGGTCCTTGATCGCGCGGGGAACGATCTCGCAGAAGCTGGCCCCCGTGCGCTCCTTGAGCTCGTTGGCGGTTCCCTCCGCGATGATCCCGCCGTGGTTGATCACGATGATCCGGTCGGCGAGTTCGTCGGCCTCCTCCAGGTATTGAGTGGTCAGCAGGGTGGCGATTCCGCTGGCCTTGAAGCTGGAGACCAGGTCCCAGATGCTCTGCCGGCTCCTGGGGTCCAGCCCGGTGGTGGGCTCGTCCAGGAACGCCACCTTCGGCCGCACCACCAGGCCGCAGGCGATGTCGATGCGTCTGCGCATGCCGCCCGAGTAGGTGCTCACCCGCCGATCGGCGGCGTGCACCAGATCGAACTCCTCGATGAGTTCGGTGGCCCGGGAAAGCGCCGCCGATCTGCTCAGTCCGTACAGGCGGCCGAACATCACCAGGTTCTCGTGACCGGTCAGCATGTCATCGATGGCCACTTGCTGGCCGGTGAGCATGATCGAACGGCGCACCCCGGCGGGCTCGGTGACACAGTCGTAGCCGGCGACCGCCGCCCGGCCCTGATCCGGCCGGCTCAGCGTCGACAGGATGTCGACGAGCGTGGTCTTGCCGGCGCCGTTCGGGCCCAGCAGACCGATCACTTCGCCGCGGTTGACCTCGAAACTGACCTCGTGCAGTGCCACCACCTCGCCGAAGGTCTTGCGCACTCCGTCGACGACGACTGCCTTCTCGTAGTCCCTATCGGATTTGCTCATCGAAATGTCCTCAACCCGCATCAAGCGTCGACAAGTCCACCAGCGCCAGCTCCACGCGTTCCGAGCCGAAGCTGTCATCGTCGGGCATTGCCTCGATGGCGTCCTCGATCAGCACTCGCAGCGCCATCGGGAAGCGTTGCGCCATCCCCTGAGCCCTTGCGGCCTGAATTCGCCGGGCGTCGTACCACCACTCGAGGTGCAGCACTCCCGAATGTCGGTACACCCGCAGTTCGATGGCGTGGCCCAGGCCGGGGATCGGGTCGCGCACCGGTATCGCCGCGTCGGAGTCGAACTGCACCGGCGCGTCGAGTGGCGGCAGCTCGGGAATTACTCCCGCATAACGGAAGTGGATGTCTGCGGGGCCTTCGGCCGCGAGCAGCCGCGCGGTGGGCGCGTAGACATGACGCAGCAGGCCATAGCCAATCCCGTAGTGCGGAACCGATTTCAGGGTCTCGCGAATCGAGCCCAGCAACTCGGTGGAGTCGCTGTCGCGCACGCAGCGCAACGGCGCCGGGTAGAGCGTGCTGAATCGGCCGATGGTTCTGCGCACGTCGACGTCTGGCCGCAGCACCGAGCGGCCGGTCCCTTCAAGATCGACGGTCACCGTGCCCTCACCGACCGTCTGGGTGATGGTCCGGCTCAGCGCAGCCAGCAGGAGCTCCTCGAGCGACACGGTCAGCCTGCGACGGGCGTCGTCGACCTGTGCCGTCTGGTCGCTGGTCAATGCCGACGGCAGCCGCGTCAGGTCGGCGCGGTGCGGCGGACTGGTGACGCCCGGATCGGCAAGCCGCAGGTTCGCCCGTGCGCTGTCGCGCCAGAAGTCGCTGGATTCCAGGACCGCCGGGTGCGTCGCCAGCGACGCGCACCGCAGTGACCACTCTCGCCAGGTGGCGCTGGTGGGGGGCAGCACGATCTCGTTGCCCGCGAGCCGTTGGGTGAACGCGGTGAAGAGGTCGGTCGCCAGAATTTCACGGGACGTGTTGTCGGCGACCATCTCGTGCACGGACAGGGCCAGGTAGTGCGGGCCGCTGCCCGCACTACTCACGTACGCCGCTGCCAGCGGGTCGGCCGAATCCGGGCCGGAGGCGAGCTCGGCCAGGATGGCCAGGACCGCCTCGCGGGCAGCCGGCGTTTCGGGATCGACGCCGTCGGGCAGTGTGCGCAGCAGCAGCCGGTCGAATTCGCCTGTCGCTTCGGCTTTTCCGGGTACCTTTTCGGGCGCCTTGATGTGTTGCTCCCAGGTCCCGGCACGCTCGACGAGCCGCATGCGCAGCGCGTCGTGGTGGTCGATCACCGCGGCCAGCACCGCGCGGACGTCGTCGGCGCTCACCTTCGGGTCGAGCCGCAGGATCAACGGGATCCGCCAGCTGCCGGTCTCCCGCACGCCGTGTTCGAGGAAGTGCGCGATGGTCGGCGGGACGACGGGATGGGCCGTCTCGTCCGGCGGCTTCGCGAGCCCGCCCGCAGCGTATTGCGCGTCGATGGCCGACGCCAGGCCGGCCAGCGTCGGATGCTCGTAGAGATCCCGCGGAGCGATCTCAAATCCCTCGTGGGCGGCGCTGGTGGCGATGCTGATCGCGATCAGGGAGTCGCCGCCGAGCTCGAAGAAGTTGTCTTTGCGGTCAATGGATTCGACGCCCAGGCATTGCGACCAGATGCGGCGCAAGGTGTCCTCGGTGCTCGACGTGATACCGGGGCCGCGATCCACGGCTGCGCCGTTGCTGGCGCCGTTCGCCGCCGGCTGGCGCGCATCGGTGGTGACGCTGCGGACTGCGACATTTGGCTCGACCCAATGCCGTTGGCGTGCAAAGGGATAGCCCGGCAGCGTGACCAGCTGCGGCCGGGAGCCGGCAGCGGACCCGCTCAGCGGCGACCAGTCGACCGGCACACCCGCCGACCAGAGCTGACCGAGGCCCAGCAGGAAGGCGTCCCGATCGTCGACGGTCTGCACGGGGTGTCGCATCAGCCGGACCGCCCGGTGCCCGCTGGACCATTTCGGGTGGCGTACCGCCGATCCGGTCAGGCTGCCGCCGGGTCCGAGCTCGACGAGGACGCGGTGCGGGTCGGCCAGCATCGCCTCGAGCTCGTCGGAGAACCTGACCGTCGCACGGATCTGGCGCGCCCACCTGGCGGGATCGGTTGCCTCCTCGGCGGACATCCACGTCCCGGTGACGTTGCTGAGCAGCGGTGTGTGTGGTTCGCGGAGCTGCACGCGCGACAGGAAGTCTTCGAATTCCGGTACCACCGCATCCATCGAGCTGGAATGCGCCGCGTGCGATACGCGTACGCGGCGCGCGAGTATCCCGTGCTCGCCGAGGCGCTGGGTGAAGGCGCGGATCGCGTCGTCCGCCCCAGCGACCACGCAGCTGGCGGGGTCGTTGACCACGGCGATGTCGACGCCGGGTACCAGGTGCTCGGCGACGGCGTCGGGGCCCAGCGTCACCGCAACCATGGCGCCGGCCGGCGACGCGTGCAGCAGCTGGGCACGCTTCGCGACAACCTTGATCGCGGTCTCGAGGTCGAAGACGCCGGCCAGCGTGGCCGCGATGTACTCGCCGATGCTGTGTCCGGCGTAGGCGCCGGCGCGGACGCCGTAGCTCTCGGCCAACTTTCCGAGCGCGTATTCCACGGCGAACAGCGCGGGATGAGCGCGGTCGATGTGCTCCAAAGTGGTCGCGGATCCACCGAATACCTCGGCGTGCACGTCGATGCCGGTTTCCGCGCGGAACCCGGCGGCGCAGGCGTCGAAATGTTCAGCGAACACCGGCTCGACGTCGTAGAGCCCCTTCGCCATTCCGACGTGCTGAGCGCCCTGACCCGGAGACAGGAAGACGACACGGTCCAACGCAGCCTTGTCAGCGTCGGTTTCGGTGACGGCCGCACCCTCGATGATGTTGTCGTGTTCGGACGCCCGCAGCACGGTGACCGCCTGCTCGTGGTCGTGCACGACCGCCGCCAGCGTGAGGTTGTGCTTGCGGCGTCCGGCGAGCGTGAAGGCGACGTCGGCCAGGTCCGGGGCGTCCGGGCCGGCCAGCGCGGCGGCCAGCGTTGACCGTGACTCCTCAAGCGCCGCAGCGGTTTTGGCCGACAGTAGCAGCACCTGCGGGCCGGCCGGCTTGGTGTGCGACGTGGCCGCGGCCGGCGCTTCCTCGAGCACGATGTGCGCGTTGGTGCCACCCACGCCGAACGAGCTGACCCCGGCCCGGCGTACCTCGTCGGACTCCCAAGGGCCGTACTCGCTCTGCACGACGAACGGAGTCTGGTCCAGCCGCAGCTCCGGGTTCGGGCTGGTGTAGTGCAGCGTCGGGGGAATCGCCTTGTTCTTCAGGCAGAGAATCGTTTTGATCAGACCTGCGATGCCGGCGGCGACTTCCAGGTGGCCGATGTTGGCCTTGACCGACCCTAGAACACAGGGAGCCTTGCGGGGTGTCTCGGAAACCTCGAACGCCGTTCGGAGGCCGCGGATTTCGATGGGGTCACCGAGCGGGGTGCCGGTGCCGTGGGTTTCGACATAGCTCACCGTCGCGGCATCGACCCCGGACACGGCATGCGCTTCCGCGATGACATCGGCTTGAGCCGCCGGATTGGGCGCCGCGTAACCCATCTTCATCGATCCGTCGTTGTTGATCGCCGATCCGCGGATGACAGCATGAATGCGGTCTCCGGCGTCGATCGCGGCCTGCAACGGCTTGAGGGCCACCATCGCGACACCGCTGCCGAAGACCGTACCGTCGGCGCGCACGTCGAATGGCCGGCAGTGGCCGACCGCCGACACCATCGATCCCGGCGAGTTCCAGTACCCGACGCGGTGCGGTATGCACAATGAGGACCCGCCGGCCAGGGCCATGTCGCATTCGCCGCTGAGCAGGCTCAAGCAGGCCAGGTGAACCGCGACCAGCGAGGACGAGCACGCCGTCTGCACCGCGATGCTCGGGCCGCGCAGGTCGAACGCATGAGAGACCCGGGTGGTCAGAAAGTCTTTGTCGTTCTGCAGGAACAGGCTGAACTGGTCGAAGTTGAGTCCTTCGGCCAACACGGCGCTCGGGTCCCGATGGGACAGCAGGTTGTGCAGCAGATAGCCGCTGGGAGAACTGGTTCCGTACACGCCGATCGAGCCGTCGTAGTGCGCCGGGTCACAGCCGGCGTCCTCGAGGGCATGCCACGCGCACTGCAGAAACAATCGGTGTTGCGGATCGAGGACCTGCGCGGCAAGCGGTGAGAGGCCGAAGAAGTCGGCGTCGAACTCATCGATCGCGTCGAGCAGCGGTGCGCGGCGCACATACGCCGGATTGGCCAGTGTCTGCTCGCTGACCCCTTCGTCGCGCAGCTCCTGCTCGGACAGCGTGACGATCGATTCCTTGCCGCTGACAAGATTGCTCCAGAACGTCGAAAGATCATTGGCGCCCGGAAATTTGCCGGCCATGCCGACCACCGCGATCGCGTTGTCGGGGATGCTCACTGGTTTGGTCCTCCCTGTGCTCCAGGTTTCACTCTGCGCCGCATCGCGGCGCCTTGTCGCGTTGCCGCGCGCTGCTGCGCCCGGTCGCGAACGGTGGCAGTACTTTTCACGTTCTCCGCGCCCACATCCGGGCTCGATAGCCCGAGTTGTCCCATCAGGTCGGCGGTCAAATCTTGCAGGGACGCGCCTTGCAGTATCAGGGTCACCGGCGGCTCTACGCCGAAGTCCGCCCGCGCTCCGTTGCGGATGCGCACCGCCATCAGGGAATCCAGTCCCAAATCGGTCAGGGGCATGCTCGGATCGACGGCCGATGCGTCGGCGTAGCCCATCACCGCCGCGATGCGCGCGCACATCCGTTCGGTCACCGCACGCTGCGCCTGGACGGGGTCGAGGTCGCCAAGCGCGTCGGGCCCGGCCCAGTCGCCGAGGTCGCCCGCGGTATCCAGCTCCTCGACCACCCGGGTGAAATAGCCGATGCCGCGCATCTCCGGGAAGGAGATCAGCGCCCGGTCGGCGCGCAGCCGCGCAACGCCGGTGACGGCACGATCGGCGGCCAGCAGTGCGTCGAGAGCTTCGATGCCCTCCGCGGGTGTGATCGTGTCGAGCACGCTGCCCACCAGGGCCTGCGCCACGCCCACCTCCGACCACGGCCCCCAGTTGATCGCCGCCGCCGGCAGACCCGCCGCTCGGCGCCACGCGACCAACGCGTCGAGCCAGGCGCTGGCGCAGGCATAAGCGGCTTGCCCGGGGGAGCCCAAGAGTGAAGCGACGGAGGAGAATCCGAGCCACCAGTCCAGCTCGCAGCCGGCGCTGGCGTGGTGCATCCGCAAGGCCCCGGCGGCCTTGGGCGCCCACACCCGCTCCAGGCTTTCTCTGGTCATCGAGAACACCAGGCTGTCCTCGATGACGGCGGCGCCGTGCACGATGCCGCGCAGCTCGGTTCTTCCCGCCGCGTCGATGAGGCTCTCGGCCACCCCCGGCGCGGTCACATCGCCTCGGACAACCACGATCTCGGCCCGGGCTTCCAATTCGGCCAGCACCGTGCGCTGTTCGTCGTCGGGTTCGCTGCGGCCGCCCAGGACCACGCGGCCGGCGCCGCGATCCACCAGCCATCGGGCGACGACCAGGCCGAGACCGCCGAGACCGCCGGTGACGACGTACGCGGCGCCCGGCCGCACCACCGGGTTGTGCTTGCCCGAATCGAGAGTGGCGTGCGATAGCCGTTCGACGAAGCGGTGTTCGCCTCGGCGGGCGATCAGGTCGTCGCCACCGGGGCCGTTGAGTTCAGCGGTGAGCGCGGTCATCGGATCGTGCGTGACATCCAGATCCAACAACGTGGCGCGCATGTCCGGATGCTCGAAGGCCAGGGCGCGCACCAGACCTTTCAGCGCGGCCGTCGCGGGGGACACCGGATCGCCGTCGTGAACGCAAAGCCCGCCCCCGCTGACCAACCACAACCGCGGCGATCGGCCGTGCCACGTGCCGACGACCGCACGCACGACGGTCGTGATCGACCACACCGCCTCTCGCGCTGCCAGGAGTCCGTCGTCCAGCCCGGTCGAGGCACCGCCGACGAAGACGACCAAACCCGCGGGCGGGTGCTCCGGATCGCCTGCGGTTTCGGCGAATGCGGCGAGCACCGCGGACTCGTCGTGCAGATCGGCGGTGTGCACCCGCCGCGTCGGCGAGCGCCAGTGCTCGACGAATTGGTCTGCCAGCGATGTGGCCGGTGCATCCAGTGTGGGATCGGTGAGCACCAGCCAACTTCCCGGCTCTGTCGCGGTGGTGTCCGGTGGGACCTCCGTGAGTGGGCTCTCGGCCCATTCGGCGTCGAAGATCTTCTGCGCCAGCGGCAGTGGCACGGCACGGCGTTCGACGCGGCGCAGGTAGATGCCGTCGACCTCGGCGGCGATGGAACCGGAATCCTCGATCAGGGCGATCCGGCCCATCTTGCCGGCGCCGGCGTCCAGATTGGTCAGGTACGCGCGACACCGCAACCGCCGGACCTGCAGACCGAGGTCGCGGTAGACCCGGATCTTCTCGAACGACACTGGCAGATAGCTGGATTCGGCCGAACCCGCGACCTCGCCGTCGGAACTCGCGGCGGCCATGCTTTGCAGCGCCGCGTCCAGCACGACGGGGTGGAGCAGATATCCGGGATGCCGCGGAACCTCGTCGGGAACGGTGATCTCGGTCTCCGACGAACCGTCGGGCAGCCGGGCTATCCGGGTCAGCGCCGCGAAGGCGGGACCGTGGTGTTGGCCGGTCTGGCGCAGCAGGGCATAGAAATCCCCCGGCGAAACGGTTGTCGCGCCCGCGGAACCCGTTGGCTCGTCGTAGGTGCGCGCGGCGGCGGCCGGTGCCTGTTCGACCATTGCGCTGGCGTGCCTGGTGAACTCACCGGCGGCGGCACGAGAATAGATCTCGACGCGGATCCGACTGTCTCCGTGACGAATCAACTGTGTTGTCAGCATCGTGTGGCGGTCGAGGGGAAGCATCTGCTCCACCTCGAACTGGGTGATCACGACGCGGCCGGGGCCTGCTTGGAGTCCTGCACCGGCGGCCGCCAGGGCGATCTCGGCGAATCCCGCGGCCGGCATGATGGACTGGCCGAACACCTTGTGGTCGGCCAGCCACGGACACACGTCGGTTCCCACGTCGGATTGCCAGACATGGCCGCCGCTGGACGGCATTTCGATGTGCGCGCCGAGCAGCGGGTGTCCGGCGGCCAACTCGGACAGCGCCGAGCGGTCCGCGACCCAGAATCTGTCGTGGTGCCACGGTGTGGGTGGCAGATCCACCAGTTGACCCGCGGTGTGGTCCGCGGCCACCGCTCCGACGGCGGCGAGTTGGGCGTGCAGGAACAGGGTCTGGTCGTGCTCGCGGTTCATCGCCGCCAAGACGGTGTGGCTGCCGGTGCCCTCCAGGGTGTCGGCGATGGCGTGCGTGAGTACGGGGTGCGGGCTCATCTCGACGAAGGTGTGATTGGACCCACCGGCGCTGCTGCCGGCATGGGCGATGGCCTGGCGGAATCGCACCGGGTTGCGCAGGTTTGCCGACCAGTAGTCGGCATCCATCGCCCGGTGTGACGTTTCGTCCAGGGGGCGGGTGGTGGTGATGATCGGGATGCTCGGCGCCTGCGGTGCCAAATCGGCCAGTGCGCTTCGTAATTCGGGCAGTATCGGATCGATGATCGGGTGATGCGAAGCGACGTCGACTTCGATCCGCCGCGCCAACCGGTTCTGTGCGGCCGCCGCCGAGATCACCGCGTCCACCTGTTCCGGCGGCCCGGCGATCACCGTCTGGCGCGGCGAGGCATGCACTGCCAGCGTCACGTCCGGGTAGTCGGCAAGCAGCGACGCGACGGCTTGGGTGTCCGAGGCGTCCAGCTCCAGCAGCGCCATCGCCCCCTGCCCGGACAGCCGCGCCATCAACCGCGATCGGGTGGCGATCACCCGCAGGCCCTGTTCGGGCGTCAACGCGCCGGCCACCACCGCCGCGGCAACCTCGCCCATCGAGTGCCCGATCACCGCATCCGGTGTCACGCCGTAGGACTTCCACAGTTCGGTCAGCGCCAACTGCATCCCGACCAGCACCGGCTGGATGCGGTCGATACCTGATACCGCTTCGCCGTCGGCAAGCGTCTGCTGCAGCGAAAAACCGGTCTGGGCCACGAATATCGGCTCGAGTTCGGCTATCGCCTTGGCGAATGCCGGTTCTTCGGACAGCAGCTGCCGTCCCATCCCGGCCCACTGCGAACCCTGACCGGAATAAACGAACACCCGGCCGGGCGCGGCGGCGTGCTGATCGCAACCGACGACACCCACGCGCGGTTGCCCGGCCGCCAGCGCCCGCAACCCGGCAATCGCCTCCGCGCGGTCGCGCGCGACCACCGTGGCGAACTTCGGATGCCTGGTCCGGTGCCGGCTCAGCGTGTGCGCCACGTCGGCCAGGGACGCCGTCGCGCCCGGGCCGGACATCCAGTCGGCCAGCGCCGCCGCCATCGAGGCCACCCGCTGCGGGGTCTTGCCCGACACCGTCAGCGCCGAAACATGCGGTGTGCCAACGGGGGTCGCGAGGCCCCCGGTATCGGGCGTGTCGGGTGCCTGCTCGATCACCAGATGCGCATTGGTCCCGCTGAGGCCGAACGACGACACCGCACCCCGGCGCGGACCCGTCGAGGCCGGCCACGGGCCGCTCTCGGTGGGCACGAACAGGCGCGTCGCCGACGCGTCGATGGCCGGGTTCCATCGGCTGAAGTGCAGATTGCGGGGAATGCGCCCGCGCTCCACCGCCAGCACCGCCTTGATGAATCCGGCCACCCCGGCAGCCGCCTCCAGGTGGCCGATGTTGGTCTTGACCGATCCCAATGCGCACGAGCCGGCACCGGGGCCTTTGCGAACACCGTAGGTCGCCGCGAGCGACTCGAACTCGATGGGGTCACCCAACACCGTTCCGGTGCCGTGTGTTTCGACGTAGTCGACACTGTCGGGACTGACATCCGCGAGCCGCAGCGCGGTCGTGATCACGTCGCGTTGCGCCAGCGCGTTCGGCGCGGTCATGCCGTTGGACCGACCGTCGGAGTTGGTGGCCGAGCCACGCACCACCGCCAGCACCCGATCCTGATCGCGTAACGCATCCGCCAGGCGTTTGAGCACCACCACGCCGCAGCCCTCGCCGCGGACGAATCCGTCCGCGTTGGCGTCGAAGCTGTTGCACCGCCCCGTCGGCGACAGCGCGGACCACTTGGACAACGCGATCGCGGTGAACGGGGACAAGGTGAGCTGCACCCCGCCGGCCAGGGCCACGTCGGTCTCGCGCAGCCTCAGGCTTTGGCAGGCCAGGTGGATTGCCACCAGCGACGACGAGCACGCGGTATCCACGGCGACGGCCGGACCACGTAGTCCCAGCAGATACGAGATCCGTCCCACCGCGGCGCAGTGCGGCGTCCCGGTGCTCAGGTAAGCGTCGATGTCGGCTCGCCGCTCGATGTTGACGATCGTGTAGTCCCACGACGACAGGCCCATCGTCACGCCGGTTCGGCTGCCGCTCAGGGAATCCGGTGGAATGCCTGCGTGCTCGAGCGCTTCCCAGGCGACCTCGAGCAGCAGCCGGTGCTGCGGGTCCATCGCCACGGCTTCGCGCGGAGTGATGCCGAAGAAGTCGGCATCGAAGGCGTCGGCGTCAGGAATGAAACCGCCCCATTTCGTCGTCATCCGTCCCGACGCCGCGGGATCCGGATCGTAGAACGCCTCCGCATCCCACCGATCCGGCGGGACCTCGGCGATCGCGTCCACGCCGTCCACCAACAGCTGCCAAAAGCTGTCCGGCCCGGTCACATTCCCCGGGAAACGACAACCGATGCCCACCACCGCGACGGGCTCCGCGATGTCGGTCGGGAAGGCCGTGCCGGCCCGGACCAGCTCACGCGCCAGCGCCGCGCGCGCGTTCGGCGACAATTGCGCCGCGCGCTCCGCCAGACTCGTCATGAATCGCCTCTCGTCGCGGCTTCCAGCTCGCTGGCGTCGACCAGATCGGAGAGCAAGTCCAGTTCCTCGTCGGACAATTCGGCTTCCCCATCGGGGGTCTCGGCTGCGGCCGGTGGCGCGTAGTCCATGCGTTCGCACAGGGCCGTCGCGAGATCGGTGGTCGTGGGGTATGCCCATACCAACGCGACCGGCAACGTGATGCCCAGGCTTGCCTCCAGCCGATTTCGCAATTCCAGGCCCATCAGCGAGTCGAGGCCAAGGGTTTCCAGCGGCCGGTCGTGGTCGATGGGATCGCTCGAGCGCAGCACCCCGCGGATCTCGTCGGCAATCGCGGCTGCCAGGTGTCCCGGGCGCTCGGCGGCGTCGAGGGCGTCCAGCTGCGCCCGAATCTTGCCGCCGCCCCGACGCTCCCCACTTTTCCGGGCCGCGGCGTCATGCAATTTCGCGAACAGCGACGATCCCGCGACCGCGGGGAAGGATTGGAACCACTGCCGCGCGTCGAGGCTGAGCACACCGGTACGGCCCCGGTCGGCGGCGAGCACCGTCTGCATCGCGGCCAGCCCCTGGTCGACGGTGATCAGCGACACGCCGAGATCGGCGAAGAACTGGGCGCGGCCGACCTCGGCCCATGGCCCCCAGTTGATTCCGACGGCGGGCAGTCCGGCGGCGCGCCGGTATGCGACGAGGCCGTCGACCCAGGAGTTCGCGGCGGCGTAGGCGCCCTGCCCGGGGGTGCCCAGCAGCGAGGAGGCCGAGGAGAAGGTAAGCCACCAGTCGACGTCGCGCGCGGCGGTCGCCTGATGCAGCCGCCAGCTGCCGGTCACCTTGGGGGCGAACACCCGCCGGGCGGCGGTATCCGTCATGTTCAGCACGATCTCGTCGGCGAGCACCATCGCACTGTGCAGCACTCCGGCCAGCCGGAAGCCGGCGGCGTCGACGGCCGCCACCAGCCGGTCGGCGGTGCCGGGCTCGGCGATGTCGCCGATGGCCACCTCGATCCGGTGACCCGCTGCATTGAGCTCCTCGATGGTGGCCCGAACTTCGTCGGTGGGAGCCGAACGCCCGTTCAGGACAATCAATCCCGCGCCTTGCTGGGCGAGCCACTGGGCGACCACGAAACCGAGACCGCCCATGCCGCCGACGATCAGATAGCCGCCGTCGCTGCTGACCAGTGGCTGAGGCGGTGGGGCTGCGACCGCCTCGATGGTCTCGTGCTCCGGTATGGAGATGACGATTTTGCCGGTGTGCCTACCGGAGGCCATCAGCCGGAACGCGTCGGCCGCCTGGTGCAGGCTGAACTCGGTGACGGGCAGCACCTCGAGTGTGCCGTCGGCCACGTGGCCCAGGATGTGTTGCAGAAGCCGGCGGTACTTCGCCGGCTGCAGCTTCAGGTTGAGGTCGAGGTCGACGACGGCGAATGACGCGCTTTTCGCGAGCCCGGCCAATCCCAGGCTGGCATCGGCGAAGACGTCCTTCTTGCCCAGTTCGATGAACCGCCCGCCGGGCGCAAGGATCTGGACGCCGCGTTGGATCGCTTCGCCCGCAAGGGAATTGAGAATGACATCGACACCGTGGCCGTCGGTGAGCTCGAGTATCTCGTCGGCGAAGTCCAGGCTTCTCGAGTCGCCGACGTACTCGACGCCGAGTCCGGACAGCATTTCGCGTTTGGCGTCCGAGCCGGCCGTCGTGTAGATGCGCGCGCCGACCATCTTCGCGATCGACAGCGCCGCCATCCCGACACCGCCGGTGGCGGAGTGAATGAGCACGCGTTCGCCGGGCGCCAGCCGCCCCACCTCGCACAGTGAGTGCCAGGCGGTGAGGTACGCGACGCCGAACGTCGCCGCCTCGTAGTCGGGCAGCGTGTCGGGGATGGGGACGACGAGATCGGCGATGGTGCCCAGGTGAGTGCCGAAAGTGCCGGGGCCGAAAGCGATGACGCGCTGCCCGGGCTCGACGGAATCGACGCCGTCGCCGACGGCGGTCACGTAGCCGACGCACTCGCCGCCGATGACCGGCGCGGCACCGTCGAGTCCCGGATACACGCCCATCGCCTTGAGCACGTCGCTGAAGTTCAGGCCCGCGGCGGCGACCCGGACCTCGACCTGATCGCCGTGCGGCTTGATCCGCTTGACCTGATGGACAGTCAGTGCGTCCAGCCGACCGGGTTGATCGATCTGCAGCCGCACCGAGCCCGTCCCGTCGAGTTCGACGACGGTGCGGCGGGTGTCACCGGCGAGATCGCCGTTCGCCGTGGTCGGCGCGGGCACCAGCCGGTTCACGTAGCGCCGGCCGTCGCGGTAGGCGACCTCGTCCTGGTCGGCACCGGCGAGCAATTCCCCGGTCAGGTCCGCCAGTGCGCCCTCCAATGACGTCAAGCCTTCCGGTTCGATGTCCACCAGGGTGGCCGCCAGTTCCGAATGCTCGAAGGTGAGCACCCGCGCGAGTCCCCGTAGCCCGGTCTGTGCCAACGTGACTGACTCGCGGGGGTCGAGCTGCTGTGCGCCCCGCGTGACGATCCACAGTCGCGGGCTCTTGCGCGCGCCCATGCGCGTCAGGGTCTCGACCACCTTGGCGATCAGCAGGGTGCGCGTCCGGGCCAACTCCAGTTGAGCCTCATCCGGCAACGACTCGTCGATCGACCGGGGCGGGCAGGCCACGACGATGCCGTCCCAGGCGATGTCGCTTCGGGTGATGACCGCACGGAGCGCCGCCTCGTCGCTCGCGGTGACCAATTCGACTTCGACCTGCCGGTCTTGCAGCGACGACCGCAGCCCCGACAGCAGCGGGTCGCCCGCGACGTCCCCGATCAGCAGCAGGGCACCCGTCGTCGTGTCGGCGGTTGTTTCCAGCGGTGCGGGCTCCCATTCCAAGGCGAACAGGCGCTCGGTGAGTTCGTTTGCGCCGCCGTGTGATCCGAGCACCGCCATCTCGACCTCGTCGATGACGAGGAGCGGTTGGCCGGCCGGATCGGTCAGCACCACGTCGCCGACGAGCCGACCGTCGGCCGCGGCGAGCGAGCCGACCGCGCGGACGCCGCGGGTGATGTCGCCGTAGATGTGCACGCCCGCGTAACGCACCGGCACCACCAGAGTTGACCGGGCGGCCTGCCCGCCGGCCAGGTCGGTCGCGACCCGGGTCGCGCCGAGTGTCTGTAACGCGATGTCCATCATCACCGGATGCAGCAGGAAGGCGCGGGAACCCGTTCTGGCCGAAGAAGGTAACCGCACCTCGGCGCGGGCCGCCCCGGATTCCCCGACACCGAGGCCGACAATGCCCTGGAACGCGGGTCCGTGCTGTTGGCCGGCGCCGCGCAGCCGTTGATACAGGTCCTCGGGGTCGAGTTCATCCACCGCGGCGTCGGGGGGCGGTAACTCCACCGCCGCAACGGACTCGGCGCGCGCGACGGTTGCGGTGGCATGCGTAATCCAACCCGAAGATCCTTTGCGGGAACGTATTTCGATCCGGCACCGCTGCTCGTCGCCGGTCAGCGTGGTGACCAGAACGGTCCCTTCGATCACCTGCAGCATCTGATGAAGGGCAAGCTCGCTGATCATCCAGGGCTGCTCCTGGGTGGGCGCGAAGGTGTCCGTCGCCGCCGCCAGCGCGACCTCGGCGTAGGCCGCGCCCGGCAGCACCACGAGATCGTCGATGACGTGGTCCCCGAGCCACAGCAGACCGGGGTCGAGCTCGCTTTCCCAGACCCGGGTGCCGTTGGTGGGATCGGTGACCCCGATGCCGAGCAGCGGGTGAGTGCCGGCCGTCTGGAACGCGGCCGATGTGGTGCTGATCCAGTGCCGGGTGTGCTGCCACGGGGTGGTGGGCAGCACGGGGTGTGGTTCGGGCGGGTGCGGGGTTTGGGGTGGGTGGGTGGTGTGGGCGGTGTTCAGGTTGGTGTGGAAGGTCAGGGTGTCGTGCGCGTCGCGTTGCAGAGTGCCGATGCTGAGGTAGTTATCGGTGTCGGTGCCCTCGAGGGCGCTTTTGAGGGTGTCGCTGATCGCATGCGTCAGCAGCGGGTGCGCGCTGACCTCGATGAAAGTGTGGCAGGCGTGACGGTCCGCCGCGCGAGTGATGGCCTGGTGGAAGCGCACCGGATTGCGCATGTTGGTCGCCCAGTACTCGGCATCGAAGACCGCGTCGGTGCGCAGGTCGGCGTAGGTGGTGGAGATGATCGGGATGCTCGGTTGCCGCGGGGTCAGATCGGCCAATTCCGAACGCATCCGGGGTTGGAGTGCGTCCATGGCCGGGTTGTGCGGGGCCACCTCGATGTTGACCCGGTTGGCGAAACCGTGCTGCTGACGGACCTTTTCGATCAGTTCGTCGATCAAACCGGTCGGCCCGGAGATCACGCTTTGGCGCGGCGAGGCATGGATACCCAGGGTCACTTGCGGATAGTCGGCGATCAATGCCTCGGTGGCCTCGGCGTCGAGCTCCACCAGCGCCATCGTGCCCTGCCCGGACAATGGCGCCATCAGCCGCGACCGCGTCGCGGTGACCCGTAGGCCCTGCGCCGGCGTGAGCGCCCCGGCGACCACCGCGGCGGCCACTTCGCCCATCGAGTGACCTATCACCGCATCGGGGATCACCCCGTAGGAGCGCCACAGCGCGGTGAGCGCCAATTGGATCCCGAAAAGGCCCAGCTGGATCTGTTCGATGCCGACAAGCTCCTTACCGCCGGCGATCACGTCGTGCAGCGAAAACCCGGCCTGGGCAACAAAATCCGGCTCCAGTTCGGCGACGGCCGCAGCAAAGGCCGGCTCGTCGGCCAGCAGTTGGCGACCCATTCCGGCCCACTGCGATCCTCGTCCGGAGTAGACGAATACGGTGCCCGGTCCGACGGCGGATTCACGGGGGGCGACCACGCCGGGGGCGGCTGCACCCGAGGCGAGTGCGCGCAACCCCGCCACCGCCTGGTCGCGGTCCAGTGCGGCCACCGTGCCGAACTTGGCCTGGCGCGCGCGGTGATGGTTGACGGTGTGCGCGACGTCGGCCAGCGGCACCTGGGCACCGGGCCCTTCCAGCCAGTCGGCCAGCACCGATGCCGTCGCGGCCACCCGCTGCGGCGTCTTGCCCGACACCACCAGCGTCGACAGCGCGGGATCCGGGCCGCGCCGTGGCACGCCTACCGGATCCGGCGCTTGCTCGATCACCACATGCGCGTTCGTCCCGCTGACGCCGAACGACGATACCCCCGCCCGGCGCGGCCTACCGGTGGCCGGCCATTCGAGCTCCTCGGCCGCAATGTGCAGCCGGGCTGCGGCCTCACTCGCATGCGCCGTCAACTGGTGGAAGTTGAGATGACGCGGAATGTGCCCGTGACGGACGGCGAGAACGGCCTTCATGAGCCCGGCGACACCCGCGGCCGCCTCCAGATGGCCGACGTTGGTTTTGACCGAACCGATCACCAACGGCGGGCCACTCTCCCTATCGCCGAAAACCTTGCTCAGCGAATCGAGTTCGATAGGGTCGCCGAGCGGCGTCCCGGTGCCGTGGGCCTCGATGTAGTCGATGTCGGCCGGCTGCAACTTCGACGACGTCAATGCGGTGCGTAGCAACGCCTGCTGGGCCGGCCCGTTGGGAACGGTGACCCCACTGCTGGCGCCGTCCTGGTTGACCGCCGTGCCGCGCACGACGGCCAGGACGCGGTTGCCGTCGCGCAGCGCGTCTTTCAGCCGCTTGAGTACCACCACGCCGGCGCCCTCGCCGCGCACGTACCCGTCGGCGGACACGTCGAAGGTCTTGCACCGGCCCTCCGGCGACAGCATCCCCCAGCGCGAGCAGGCGATGCTCGGCCCGGGGCTGAGCAGCAGGTTGGTGCCGCCCACCAGCGCCATGTCACTTTCCCGCAAGCGCAGGCTCTGGCAGGCCAGATGCACCGCCACCAACGAGGACGAGCAGGCCGTGTCGAGGACCACCGCGGGACCGCGCGCGCCGAGGATGTAGGCCAGCCGCCCCGCGGCGAAGTTCGCCGAGTTTCCGGTCGGGATGTAGGCGTCGAGGTCTTCGGGCCGCAACCGGCCGGCCAGCGTCAGCATGTAGTCGTAGGCGGTGACCCCGACGAACACCCCGGTTTGGGTCCCGCGAATGCCCTGCGGCGCAACGCCCGCGTTCTCGAGCGCTTCCCAGGCGACTTCGATGAGCAACCGCTGCTGCGGGTCCATTGCCGCCGCTTCGCGTGGGGAGATCGAGAAGAACTCGGCGTCGAACTCATCCGGCTGCCAGCTGGTGAGGAAGCCGCCTTCCCGGCTGCAGATGGTGCCCGGGACGGTGTGATCGTCGGTGTAGTACGCGTCGGCGTCCCACCGGTTGGCGGGAACGCGGACGATGCCGCTTCGGCCGTCGCGCAACAAGTCCCAGAACTGTTCCGGGTTGTTCACCCCGCCCGGGAACCGGCAACCCATGCCGACCACCGCGATCGGTTCGGTGCCGGCCTGCTCGGCGATCGCGAGACGCGCCGTGAGGTCGTCGATCTTGTGCAGCGCCTCGGTGATGATCGCCCGGCGGTCAGGACTCGGGGCATTGGGACTAGTCACAGCGTTCAGCCCAGCCTCTCCGAGAGTTGTTGCAACAACTCGTCCTCGGAGAGGTCGTCGTAGGTGTGGGCCTGTTGTTCGGCCTGTTGTTCGGTTGTCACGTCGTCAATCGCGTTCGCTGTCTCAAGGAATTCGGGCAGGATGGTGGTCAGATAGTCGGTGAGGCTGTACACGGTGGGGTAGTCGAAGACCACGGAAGCCGGCAGGAATTCGCCCAGCGAGTCCGACAGCGCTCGCTGCAGCGTCACACTCATCAACGAGTCCATGCCGAGTTGGAAGAACCCGGTCGACGGATCGAGCGTCTCGGCGTGTGGCAGTCCCATCACCTCGGCGGCCAGCATGCCGACCCGGTCGAACAGCATGTCGTGGCGTCGCTGCGGCCGGCACGTGCGCAGCGCCTTACGGAACTCGCTTTCCGGCAGCGGTGTGTCGTCCGGCGCGGGCAGCAGGTCCTCGACGATGCGCAGTGCTCCGCGGGTGCGGTACGCGGCGGCCAACAGCGGCCAATCCGCCGCCACCACAACGGATTGCACCCCGGCGTCCGGGCTCATCGCCAACGGCAGCGCACCGATGGCCACGTCGTCGGCCATGGGCAGCAGTCCGGATTCGGAGCTCACCTGGCTCGCGTCCTGTTGTGCGTCAGCCAGCGACTTCCAGAGGCCCCAGGCGATCGCGATGGCCGGCAGCCCGACCAGGCGACGGGCATGAGCCAAGGTGTCCAGGAAGGCGCTGGTCGCGGTGTAGTGGGCCAGCCACCTCGAGCCCAGCAGACCCGATATCGACGAGAACAACACGAATTGCCGCACCGGGTGTTTCAGTGACAGTCGGTGCAACAGCCGCGCGGCGTCCAGTTTGGGACGGAACATGACTGCCACGTCGTCGTCGCTCATCTCGCTGAGCAACACCGGCTGGCCGGCGAAGGCGGCGAGGTAGATCCCCTCGAGGGGCGGCAACTCCGTGCCGAAGCGGTCGAACAGCGCGCCCATCGCGTCGGGGTCGGTCGCGTCCGCGGCAACCTGGATGAGTTGATGCCCGGTCGATTCCAGGCTTGCGGTCAGTTCGGCCAGCCGGGTACCGGGATTGCGGGACACCGTGACAACGGTTTTCGCGCCCATCTCCACGAGCTGCCGGATCAGCTGGGGCCCAATGTGTCCGGTGGCTCCGATGACGAGTTGGGTGGTATCGCCGGAAAGCGTCGCGGGCGAGGCCACCGGCGCAGCCCGCCGGTGCAGGCGCGGAACATGGCACACTCCGGACCGGTAAACGACCTGGTCCTCCCCGTCGTCTCGGCCGGCCTCGTCCAGCACGTGCCGCACGGCCAGTTCGGCGGGCATCGTCTCATCGAGATCGATGATGCCGCCCCAGATTTCGGGATGCTCCAATGCCAGGGTGCGGCCGAAACCCCACAGCACCGCATGGGCCGGGTTGGCGCGATCGCCGTCGGAGACGGGCTGCGCATTGCGGGTGGCGATGTACAACTTCGGTGCCGAACCGCTCGCCACCATCGCCGCGGCGAGCCGTCGGGCCGCATGGAACAGGTGATATGCCGACTCGATATCGAGCGGTTGGCGGGAAACGAGTGGCGCGTACAGGACGTTGTCGACACCGGCGAACAGGTCGTTCAGCATGGAGAGATCGCCGTCGAGTGCCGAGGGAGCAAGGACCTCGACCCGGGACGATGAGCCGGCGGCCCGGGCAAGTTCAGCGGACAGGCCGGGATCGGCCACCGCAAGCCAGGCGGCGTTGCCCTTGGTCAGGGCGCTGGGGATCGGGTGCACCGGCCAGCTGAGCCGGTAGTGCCAGCTGTCGAGGGCGTTCTCCGCAATGACGTTGTGGCCCTGAGGTTGCAGCAACGCCGGCGCGCCGTTGTTGGTGGCCCCGTTGTTGGTGACGGACGTGGTGATCCAGTGGTGGGTGTGTTGCCAGGGGGTGGTGGGGATCGGGGGATGCGGTTCGGGGGGGTGTGGTGTGTGCGGCGGTTGCGTGGTGTCGACGGCGTAGAGGTTGGTGCGGAAGGTGACGGTGTCGTCGGTATCGCGTTGCAGAGTCCCGATGCTGAGATAGCTGGCCGCGGACCTGCGTGCGCGCTGCGCGTCTTCCAGGGTGTCGGTGATGGCCTGGGTCAGCAGCGGGTGCGCGCTGATCTCAATAAAAGTGTGGCAGGTGTGCCGATCCGCCGCATGAGTGATGGCCTGCTGGAAGCGCACGGGGTTGCGCATGTTGGTGGCCCAGTGCTCGGCATCGAAAACCGCTGTCGTGTCTACGCTTTCGTAGGTGGTGGAGATGATCGGAATAGTGGGGGTCCGCGGCCTCAGGTCAGCCAGCTCCGCGCGCATCCGGGGTTGCAGCGCATCCATGGCCGGGTTGTGCGGGGCCACTTCGATGTTGACCCGACTCGCGAAACGATTATCCGCGCGCACCCGGCCAATGAGTTCCTCGATCTGCTCGGTGGGCCCGGCGACCACGGTCTGCCGCGGCGAGTTGTAGATCGCCAACGTCACCTGCGGGTAGTCGGCGATCAGCGTCTCGGTGGTCGCCGCGTCCAGCCCGAGCAGTGCCATGCCGCCCTGTCCGGACAGCGGGGCCATCAGCCGCGACCGTGTTGCGGTCACCCGCAACCCTTCGGCGGTGGTGAGCGCTCCGGCGACCACGGCGGCGGCCACCTCGCCCATGGAGTGCCCGATCACCAGGTCGGGTTGCACCCCGTGGGACCGCCACAACGCGGTCAGCGCCAGTTGCATGCCGATCAGGCCCAGCTGGATCTGTTCGATGCCGGCCAGTTCCTTGCCGCCGGCGATGATGTCGTGCAGCGAGAAGCCGGCGTGCTCGACGAACACCGGCTCCAGTTCGGCGACCGCGGCGGCGAATGCCGGCTCGTCGGCCAATAGTCGGCGGCCCATCCCGGCCCATTGCGAGCCGCGGCCAGAGTAGACGAACACCGTGCCCGGCCCGGGCGGGCGGTCCTGGGGGTTGACCAGGCCGGCGGCGTGGTGGCCGAGGGCCAGGGCACGCAAACCTACCACTGCCTGCGCGCCGTCCCGGGCGACCACGGCGCCGAATTTTGCGTGGCGGGACCGGTGGTGATTGACGGTGTGGGCCACATCGGCCAGGGACACCTCGGCGCCCGGCCCCTCCATCCAATCGGCCAGCACGGACGCGGTGGCCGCCACCCGCTGAGCCGTCTTACCTGTGACCACCAACGTCGACACCCCGGAGTCGGGCCTGGGTGCCGGCGCCGGGTCGGGGCCCTGCTCGATGATGACGTGCGCGTTGGTGCCACCCAAGCCGAACGACGAGACCGCCGCGCGCCGCGGGCCCGGTTGGCTTTCACTGGTCGGCCACGCGGCGTTCTCGGTGGGGACAAAGAACCTGGTCGACGCGGCATCGATGGCTGGATTCCATTGCGAGAAATGCAGATTCGGCGGGATCGTCGAGCGCTGGACCGCCAGCGCGGCCTTGATGAACCCCGCGATGCCGGCCGCCGCCTCGGTATGGCCGATATTGGTCTTCACGGCCCCCAACGCACACTTGCCCTCGCCTCGGCCGTAGGTGGCCGCCAGCGCCTCGAACTCGATCGGATCGCCCAACGTGGTGCCTGTCCCGTGGGCTTCGACGTAGTGCACACTCTCGGGTGCGATGTCACCGGATCGCAGGGCGTCGGCGATCACATCGCATTGCGCGGCAGTGTTGGGCGCGGTGACGCCGTTGGAGCGGCCGTCCTGGTTGACCGCCGAACCCCGCACCACCGCGAGCACCCGGTCGCCGTCACGCACGGCGTCGGTCAACCGCTTGAGCACCACCACGCCGGCGCCCTCGCCGCGCACGAAACCGTCGGCGGCTGCGTCGAAGCTGGCGCAGCGCCCGTGTGGGGACAGCAGACCCCATGCGGAGATAGCGATCTGGGTTTCCGGGCGCAGCGTGACGCTCACGCCGCCGGCCAGCGCCAGGTCGGTTTCGCGCAGTCGCAGGCTCTGGCAGGCCAGGTGTACCGCCACCAGCGATGACGAGCATGCGGTGTCGACCGCGACCGCGGGACCCCGCAGCCCCAGCAGGTAGGAGATGCGGCCCACGGTGATGCTGTGCGCATTTCCGGTTCCGGTGTAGGCGTTGACGGTCTCGGGGTTCGCGGCGAGCATGGACTGGTACTCGTTGAAGTACACGCCCATCATGACTCCGGCGCGGGTGCCGGACAGCGAATCCGTCGGTATGCCTGCGTGTTCGAGGGCTTCCCAGGCCACCTCCAGCAGCATCCGCTGCTGGGGATCCATCGCCGCGGCTTCGCGCGGTGTGATCCCGAAGAACTCGGCGTCGAAGCCGGCGATGTCGGGGACGAAACCGCCCCACTTCGTGGTCATCCGGCCCGGCGTCAACGGGTCGGGATCGTAAAACGCCTCCGCATCCCACCGGTCTGCGGGGACCGGTGAGATCGCGTTGCGTCCGTGCACCAACAGGTCCCAGAAGGTTTCCGGCCCGACCACACCGCCGGGGAACCGGCAGCCGATTCCGACCACGGCAATCGGCTCGGCCACGGCGATCCGCGAGATCTTCTCGAACTCGTTGCTGAGAGTGGCGCGTTGCTGGGCGCTCATACCGGAAATCCGGCTGAAAGCCGTTCGCATCACGACGGCCCTTCGGTCTCAGACGACCCCGACTCGATGCGGTCAAAAAGACTGTCCAGCACACTGCCCGCCGACGTGGACAGCGCGACCATCTCATCGTCGCGCGGATCCTGTTCGGGTGCAACGCGGTTGGCCAGGTACGCCGCCAGCGCCGCCACGGTCGGATGGTTGAACAGCATGGTCGCCGACAGCTCTATCCCCACCAACTGCTCGGCTTCCCGCCGGATCGCCATCGCCATCAGCGAATTGAGCCCGAGCTCGGCGAACGGGCGGTCGCTGTCCAAGTCGGTTTCCGGCAACCGAAGCTCGCGCGCGATGATGCTGCGCAGCCCCTTTTCAAACTCCTCGCGTATCTCGGGCACCGAGAGCGCGGACCAGTCCCGCACCGGAATCAGGTAGCTGTCCTCGATCGCCGAGCCGTCCGCGGTCGAGGGAAGCGGGAGCACCACCGCCTGGGCAACGTCGTAGCCCTCGACCTGCTCCCAGGCGGTGAACGCCTCCTCCGGCGTGATCTCGCGCGACCCCAGCCGGGCCAGTTCGTCGCTCACGATGCGGGCGCCCGCGGCGAATCCGAGCTCGCGCCAGGCCACCCAGTTCACACTCAGGGTGTGGCAGCCCTGTTGGTGGCGCGCCCGCGCCAGCGCGTCCAGGTAGGAGTTGGCGGCGGCGTAGGAACCCTGGCCCGGGATGCCGAATACGGCTGCAGCCGAGGAGGTCAGGTAGAAGAAGTCGACGCTGCGGGGTGGGAACGCTTCGTGCAGCACCTGGCTGCCGCCGATCTTGGACCACATCACCTCGCGCACCGCGTCTTCGGTCATGGTGGTCACCAGTTGGTCGTTGGTGACTCCCGCCGCGTGGATGATTCCGCGAATCGGTGGGGCCCCGTCGGTGTCCCTTCGCTCCAGCAGCGCCGTCAGTGCTTCGCGGCATCCGATGTCGACGGCGACGGCTTCGACTGCGACGCCGCGCATTTCCAGGGCGCGGATCGCGTCGATCCTGTGACGCAGCCTCGCGTCCAGGCTGTCAAGGTCCCAGTCCCGTCGCGGCGGCAACGCGGTACGGCCGGTCAGCACCAGTCGTCGGGCACCACGGCCGGCCAGCCAGCCGGCCATCAGCAGTCCCAGCGCGCCCATGCCGCCGGTGATCAGGTAGGCCGCGTCCGGCCTGCACTGCACCGCCTTGCGTTCCGGTTCACCGCGCAGCGCCGCCAAAGCCGGTGCGAGCACCACGTTGTCGCGTAGCACCAGGATCGACTTGCTCGGATGCTGGATAAGTTCGGCGAGCGCCGAGGGTTCGTCGGGGGACGGCGCGTCGGCGAGATCGACCAGTCCACCCCACAATTCGGGGTGCTCGGCGGCGATCACGCCGGCCAGACCCCACAAGAAGCTTTGGCGCAGTGCCGACGGGGTCGCCGATTCGTGCACTCCGCGGGTGACGATCCACAGGGTAGCCGGGTCGGTCCGCTGCGCCAGCGTCCGGACCGCGGCGGCGAGCTCCGCGCTGACCCGGACCGCGAAGTCGACGTCCGTCTCGGTGGCGTTGGCCGGCTGGGACTCCGCGACATACAGCACGTAGCGCGCCTGCGACACGGTGCCTGGCCCGAAGCCGTAGTGCCCGAGTCGGTCCCGTAGCGCGCAGGCGTCTTGGCCGAGTACCGCGAGGGTTCCGGTACCCAGCGGCCCGCCCGGATCATGGCGCGGCTGCCAGTCCAGGGTATGCACGAATTGCCATGCATTCGAATGTGGTTCAGCGTGCGGCGCGCCGTCGAAGTCCAGGGCCCGGTATCGAAGCGATCGCATCGACAGGCACGGTGCACCGCCCTGCGCCGCGGCGGTGATGTCGACGGTGATGCCATCCGGGTCGTGCTCGACGTGGCTGAGCAGCACCGTGGCGCGCGGTCCGGTGCTGGTGTCGCCCAACCACACCTGGGCGATACCGGCCGGAACGTACAGGCGCGCATCGCTGACGTCCGACAGCGCTCCGACGATGACGGCGGCGTCCAGCAGCGGCCCGGCGGATCCGTCGCGCAGCGCATTCGGCAGGTGGACCGCGGCGCGTACGCCGTCATCGGTGGGTTCCCAGGAATCCAAGGTCCATTTGAACGGCAGGCCGTCTACCCCCCGCAGCGCGAGCTGTTCGGTGATGTCGGTGATGTCGTCGTCCCAGCGGCTCGATTCGCGGGCAGTGCCGGGGCTCGGATGCGGACTGTTCGTCGCCGGCTGCGGCGGTGCCGATGAAAGTCGTGCGGTGACGTGCCGCGTCCAGCGGTCCGAAGCGGTCTCGGCGGGACGCGAGGCCAGGGTGATCGCCTGGTCGTCGGCCACCACCTGGATCAGGCGTGGCTGGTCGACGAAGACGGGTTGGTCGAATCGCACCGCGGACAGCGCCGAGTAGCCCAATTCGTCTGCCGCGCGCAGGAGTGTGTGCAGCACGACGGACGCCGGCACCACCTCGACACCGCGGAACCGATGGCGACCCGGGTATGGCTTGGCGTCGGGTGCCAGCCGCGCCTGCCACAGGTGGGACGGCAGGCCGCCGGACACGGCGGTGACTCTGCTGTGCCGGCCGAGCAACGTGCCTTCCGACGGAGCCGAAACCACGGAACCGGCAGCACGTTTGGGGCGGATCCAGTGCCGGGAATGCTGCCATGGCGTACTGGGGATGGATGGGTGCGGTTCCGATGGATGCGGAGTGTGTGGCGGGTGCGCGCTGTGGACCGTGTTGAGGTTGGTGTGGAACGTGATCGTGTCGTCGCTGTCGCGTTGCAGGGTGCCGATGCTCGTATACCGGGTGCCGTGCTGAGCGCTGTGCAGGGTGTCGATGACGGCCTGGGTGAGCAGCGGGTGGGCGCTGACCTCGACGAAAGTATGGTGGTCGCCGCCCGCGACGCTGCCGGCCAGTGCGACGGCCTGCTGGAAATGCACCGGGTTGCGCATGTTGTCGGCCCAGTGCTCGGCGTCGAAAACCGGTGTGGTGTCTGTGCTTTCGTAGGTGGTGGAGATGATCGGGATGCTTGGTGTGCGCGCCTGCAGGTCGGCCAGTTCGGCACGCAGTGCCGGCTGCAGCGCGTCCATGGCCGGATTGTGCGGCGCCACTTCGATATTGACGCGGCTTGCGAACCGATCCCGGGCGCGGACGCGCGTGATGAGTTCGTCGATCTGCTCGGTGGGCCCGGAGATCACGGTCTGGCGCGGTGAGTTGTAGATGCCGAGCGTCACCTGCGGGTGATCGGCGATCAGCGCCTCGGTAGCCTCGGCGTCGAGCTCCAGCAATGCCATCCCACCCTGCCCGGACAACGGTGCCATCAACCGCGCCCGGGTTGCGGCGACCCGCAACCCTTCGGCCGGGGTAAGTGCACCGGCCACGACTGCGGCGGCCACCTCGCCCATCGAGTGCCCGATCACCAGGTCGGGCTCCACCCCGTAGGAACGCCACAACTGGGTCAGCGCCAACTGGATCCCGATCAGGCCCAGCTGGATCTGCTCGATGCCGACCAGTTCGGCGCCGTCCGCCAGCACGTCGTGCAGCGAGAAGCCCGCCTGCTCGACGAACACCGGCTCCAATTCGGCCACCGCCAACGCGAAACCTGGTTCGTCGGCCAGTAATCGGCGTCCCATCCCGGCCCACTGTGATCCCCGCCCGGAGTAGACGAACACCGTGCCGGGACCGGGCGAACCATCCTGGGGGCCGACCACGCCGGGCGCGTGCTGGCCCGCAGCCAGCGCGCGCAATCCGGCGATAGCTTGTTCGCGGCCCTGAGCGCCGCGGCGGGCCACCACGGTGCCGAACTTGGCTTGACGTGATCGGTGGTGATTGATCGTGTGTGCGACGTCGGACAGCGACGCCTCAGCACCGGCGCCGTCCATCCACTCGGCCAGCAAACCGGCCATCGCGGCCACGCGTTGCGGCGTCTTGCCGGCCACAATCAGCGTCGAGACGGCAGGTTCCGGATCCTGCTGAGGTGGTGCAGCGATCTCCTGGCCTTGCTCGATCACCACGTGAGCGTTGGTTCCGCCGAACCCGAACGACGACACACCGGCTCGGCGGGGACGGCCTGTTTCTGGCCAGTCAGTCTGTGTGTCAACGACTTTCATCCGCAGTTCGGTAAACGGGATGTGTGGATTGGGGCTCTCGAAGCGCTGATTCGGCGGGATCTGGCCGCGCTGCACCGCCAGTACCGCCTTGATGAAGCCGGCGATCCCGGCCGCAGCCTCGGTGTGTCCCAAGTTGGTCTTGACGGCGCCCAGGAGCAGCGGAGCGTCGGCGGGGCGTCCGCGGCCCAGCACGGTGCCCAGGGCGCGCGCCTCGATCGGGTCGCCCAACAGTGTTCCGGTGCCGTGGGCTTCGACATAGTCCACTTCGGTTGGCTGCATGCCGGCGCCGGTGTAGGCGGCGCGCAACACGGCCATCTGCGCAGCCGGGTTGGGTGCCATCAGCCCGTTGGATCGGCCGTCCTGGTTGACTGCCGAGCCGCAGATGACCGCGAGAACCCGGTCGCCGTCGCGTTGGGCATCGGTCAACCGCTTGAGGACCACCACTCCGGCGCCCTCACCGCGGACGAACCCGTCGGCCGCCGCATCGAAGGCGCGGCAGCGACCCGTCGGCGACAAGGCACCCACCTGGTCGAAACCGCGAAACACCGCGGGGGACAACAGCAGATTCACCCCGGCCGCGATCGCCAGCGCAGAATCCTGGGTGCGCAGGCTCTGGCAGGCCAGGTGGATCGCCACCAGCGACGAAGAGCACGCGGTGTCCACCGCTACCGAGGGCCCGCGCAGGTCGAGGAAATACGACAGACGGTTGGCGATGATGCTCATCGCGCCACCGGTATTGGACCAACCGTCGATCTGATGAAGGTCGCTGGCGGCGATGGCCCCGTATTCGCTCAGGCATGACCCCGCGAACACGCCCGTCTGCGAGCGGCGCAACGAGCTGGGCGGAATTCCGGCGTGCTCCAAGGCTTCCCACGCCACTTCGAGCAGCAGCCGTTGTTGTGGGTCCATCTTGTCGGCTTCGCTGGGCGAGATTTCGAAGAACTCCGCATCGAACGCGTCGATGTCGGGCAGGAAAGAACCCCACCGCGTGGTCCGGGCAAGCACGGCTTTGACTTCCGCCGAACCGTCGTCGAAGAGTTCCCAGCGCTCGTCAGGGACCTTCCCGATCGAGGAACGTCGTTCACAAAGGAAGTCCCACAACGCTTCTGGCCCGGATATTCCGCCGGGGAAGCGGCACCCCATGCCTATCACCGCGATCGGCTCGTCGAGTGAGTGACGCCCCGGGCGATGGAGCTCAGCCGCTTCGGGTTCTGGTTCGGGGGAGGTGAGGTACGCGGCCAGGTCGCTGATCGTCGGATGTTCCCAGAAGTCGATGGGGGAGACCGTCCTGCCCAGCAACTCGGTCAGCTCTCCGGACAGCACAACGGCATCGCGGGAGCTCACGCCGAGATCAGCCAGGGACAGGTTGGGATCGACCTCGTCGGGCCTGCACCCGATGTTGGTGACCAGGTAGTCGATAAGCCAGTGGCGCAGGTCGGCCTCGCCGCTGATGCTCGCTGTCATACGGTCACGTCCAGCCGCTTGAAGCCGTCGCTTCGATACCGCTCGATGCAGGCGGAACGCCGGATCTTGCCGCTGGTCGTGATGGGAATGGAGCCGGGAGACACCAGGACCAGGTCGGCGACCCGTAGGCTGTGTGACCGGGATATCGCCGAGGTGACCTCACGCTTGACCGAGCGGAGCTTGTGCATGGCGTCTTCGGCCGACGCGCCGCGGCGTTTCAGCTCGATGATGGCCACCAACTGCTCGGTGATGTCATCGGGCACCGAGATCGCGGCGACCCTGCCACCGGTGATCTCCTGGATCGTCGCCTCGATGTCGTCTGGGTAGTGGTTGCGGCCGTCGACGATGAGCAGGTCCTTGATGCGGCCCATGATGAACAGTTCGCCCTCGGACAGGACGCCCAGATCGCCGGTGCGCAGCCACGGTCCCTCCGGCGTACCCGGGGCCGGGTCGACGATGTGCGCGTTGAAGGTGCGGTTGGTCTGCTCGGGCTTCTGCCAGTAACCCAGAGCCACGTGGTCGCCGTGCACCCAGATCTCGCCGACGTCGCCGGACATGTTCTCGACCATGGTGTCCGGGTTCACGATCCGCACCGCGGACGGGTCGGGGCACCCGTAGCTGATGAGTTCGGTGCCCACCGACCCGTCGGAACCACAGCGCTTGGCCTGACCGGCGGATAGGTGTTCATAGTCGAACCGCACCGTCTTGGGTGCGGTTCCAGGTTCGGGGGCGGCGACGTACAGCGTCGCTTCGGCGAGGCCGTAGGAAGGGCGGACCGCGGTGGGGCTGAGGTTGAACCTGGCGAATCGCTCGGTGAAGCGCTTCACGGTCGCCACATGGATCCGCTCACTGCCGCTGACGATGCCGACCACGTCGCTCAGGTCGAGACCGGTCATGTCGTCGTCGGACGTTCGGCGCACTGCCAATTCGAAGGCGAAATTCGGCGCAGCGGAAAAGGGCGACGGTTTGGTGGCGAGCAGTTGCATCCAGCAGGCCGGGCGGCGCAGGAATGCCATTGGGCTCAACAGCACCGCACTGCGTTCGGCGACCAGGGGGGCGCAGATTCCAAGAATCAAACCCATGTCGTGGAATAGCGGTAACCACGACACGACGACGGTTTCCTTGGGAATTTTCGCGATATCCCCGAAATAGCCGTACAGGCTTTGGGTCACATTCGCTACGACATTCTTGTGCGACACAATTACGCCAGCGGGTGTTCGGGTGGATCCGGACGTGTATTGGAGATACGCCGCGCCACTGGCGAGGCGCGGGACGCCCGTTGATTCACGCGGCGAGTCCAAATCGAGTAGATCAACTTCAATAAGGACCGGAGCGGCCTTCCCGTGCTGTGCGCACACGTATTTCGCGACGTTGCTCACCACCGATGACGTGGTGAGAACGGCGACGGGCTGGGAGTCACGAAGTACCGCGGAAACGCGGTCGTCGTGGATGCCGTACTGGGGTGTCGACAGGGGCACGGCGATGAATCCGGCCTGTATTGCGCCGAGGAAGGCAATCACGTATTCCAAGCCCTGCGGCGCCAGAATCGCTACCCGGTCGCCGGCCGCACCGCACAGCTTGAGCTCTTCGGAGATGACACGCGCCCGACCGTACACCTGAGACCACGTCAGGGTCTCAGCAAATCCGTTAGGGTCTAAACCGTAATCGATAAATGTGTATGCCGCGGTATCGGCCTGCTGTTCGGCCCGCTTTTTCAGCAAAGCGGGAAGGGAACCGTCAGTCACCGGCATCGCGTTACGCTCCTATTCGACTGTCTGCTCTTGTTCTCTGCTTCGGACCACTGGCATCCGACTGGGTCCGCACAGCGGTGGGTCCAATGCCGAAGTCCCGCACGTCTTAGTTGCCCAGTCCCCGTCGAAGATTATTTACGTTCCGACCGTGGCACCCCGGTGTGCCGTGTCGTTACCGCCCCTGAACTAATCTCGCTCCCCATACAACTAGTCGCGTGTTCAACGGTAATCATCTCGGGGGGCGTGCGCGGGCATTATCGGGAAATCCACACAGTTCCCACAGCGGACGCAACGCTCTACGCACGACGGCACTATTGGCTGAACTGCATTGAATCTCATCTCACCCCTGCCAGGTGCTGTATTTGGAGTGACCTGTGCTACACCCGTAGCGGGTGTGGGCTTGGTGAGGACCGAGCCTGCAGTTCTCAAATCCGGGTCGCCCATTTTTGGGACCGGCGTCCCGTTGTTACGAGCGTAACACCTCAGGCGAAGGTACCTGGCCGGCCGCGGCCGGATCGGGGCCGGCTTCCACCGCCACCTAGAGCCCGCGTATCGCAGCGCGACCTCATGGCATCCGCTGTGCGCCGGTGAGTAGCGAACCTGCTGCCCGGGACCGCGGCGCTGTCAACCGCGCCCAGGTGGCGGCAGACTACGTGGAGCAGCTAACTTCCGCGAGACCATTCGACTGTTCTGGTCCCGATATCGCTGACCAGTTCAGCCAGATTGCTGTTGAGGTAGAAGTGGTCTCCAGGAAACACCCGCAGCGCGAATTCCGATGTCGTTCGATCGACCCACGTCGCCATGTCCTCCTGGCTTGCTATCCAGTCTTTGTCGCCGATGAAGGCGTAGATGGGACATGCCAGCTTCGTCTCCGGCGGACTGTCGTAACCGGCGATGACGCGCGCCGCACGTAACGTGGGTAGCACGCCCACTAGAAATTCTTCGTCGTTGAAGAAATCTGGATTCATGCCGGTCATCTGCGATACGAAGTCCACCATTTCGACGTCGGACATGCCCCTGACTTGTTTGTACTTGAAATGCCCCGGGGCCGAACAGGCTGACACAAAACAGGCGATTACCCGGTAGCCGGCCGATTGGAACCGCACGGCGACTTCGAATGCCAACATTGCGCCCATGCTGTGCCCGAAAAATGCCACCGGAATGTCCGGGCGGGCCGCCGGCTTCATCAGCGCGAAAATCTCGTCGGCGAGGGCGGCAATGCTGGACAGTGATGGCAGGCCGGCTCCGTCCCGATGGCCGGGATACTGCACGGCGATACACGTTACGGTGCCGGAAAACTCGCGGGAAAACGGGACGTAATCTTTGGCAGTCCCTCCGGCGTGCGGGAATATATACAGCGTCGGCTTATCAACGTTCTCCTCGTTGTTGCTGTTTGCCGAACTCCCGTGCACCGCGCCAGCATAGCGTGAGTCCGAAAACGCGCTGTTCGACGCCCGATCGACGCCCCCGTCGACACCGAGCCCCGTCAGGGCGTACCCGGCTCTGGCTGCCGGTGGTCCATGCGCTGCCGCACGCAGTGCCGGGAGCAGGGCCGCGGCGATAGTCTGGTGGCACACCAGGTGGGTAAGGGACCGTCTGCGGCGTCCAGGTTGTAGGTACACGAACAACTGAAAATAGAGGCCGACACACCGGTGCCATCACCGCTGTCACAGACGTAACACCAGGCACACTGGTAACAACTAATGACGCCAGGAGGGTATGGCCGTGTACCGAGTCTTTGAAGCGCTGGACGAGTTGAGCGCCATTGTCGAAGAGGCCCGCGGCGTGCCGATGACGGCAGGCTGCGTTGTACCCCGCGGCGATGTGCTGGAACTGATCGACGACATCAAAGACGCGATCCCCGGCGAACTCGACGATGCGCAGGACGTCCTGGACGCGCGCGATTCGATGCTGCACGACGCCAAGACACACGCCGACTCGATGGTGTCCGCCGCGACCACCGAGTCCGAGTCGATGATCAACCATGCCCGCGCCGAGGCCGACCGGCTGCTTTCCGACGCGAAGGCACAAGCCGACCGAATGGTCAGCGAGGCGCGCCAACATAGCGAGCGGATGGTCGGGGAGGCTCGCGAGGAGGCGATGCGGATCGCGGCTTCAGCGAAGCGCGAGTACGAGGCCAGCGTCAGCCGCGCCAAGACCGAGTGCGACCGGCTGATCGAGAACGGCAACATCTCATACGAGAAGGCCGTGCAAGAGGGCATCAAGGAACAGCAGCGGCTGGTGTCGCAGAACGAGGTGGTCCAGGCGGCTCATGCCGAGTCCACTCGACTCATCGACACCGCCCACGCCGAGGCCGACCGGTTGCGGGGTGAATGCGACATCTATGTCGATAACAAACTTGCCGAGTTCGAAGAGTTCCTCAACGGCACGCTCCGGTCGGTGGGGCGGGGTCGTCACCAGCTTCGCACCGCTGCCGGCACGCACGACTACGTAACGCGGTAGCCGGCGGGCGCTCCGCTCGCGGCAGTGGAACTTTGCGCTGCGCGCCGTAGGATTCCCGTATGGCACGGCAGCACGGCCACACGGCGCAGCGGCGCGCCCGGACGCCGTTAACCATCGACATTGCCCGGCTCGGAAGACGTCCGGGATCCATGTTCGCGGTGCACGACACCGTGGACAGTCCTTCGCGCATCGGTGTGGAGCTGATCGCCATCCAGCCCGGGGCGGCGTTGCAGCTGGATCTGCGAGTCGAATCGGTGTCGGAAGGCGTGCTCGTGACCGGCGCGGTGGAGGCGCCGACGGCCGGCGAATGCTGCCGCTGTCTGTCGCCGATCGAGGGGCACGTGCGGGTGGGGCTCACCGAATTATTCGCCTATCCGGACAGTGCGACCGAGGCCACCACCGAGGAAGACGAAGTGGGGCACGTCGTCGACCAGACCATCGACCTGGAGCAGCCGATCATCGATGCCGTCGGGCTGGAGTTGCCGTTCTCGCCGGTGTGCTTGCCGGATTGCCCGGGACTGTGCCCGCAGTGCGGCGTGTCGCTGGCTGCCGAACCCGGCCACCAGCATGAACAGATCGACCCCAGATGGGCCAAGCTGGCCGCGATGCTGCCTGGCCAGGATGACGTTGACACCCGCCGGCGAGGTGAGCGGTGACCCCGTCGCGACAGACACTGCTTGATGCGCTCGGCGTCGATCTGCCCGATGACCTGCTTTCACTTGCTTTGACACATCGGAGCTACGCCTACGAGAACGGCGGGCTGCCCACCAACGAGCGGCTGGAGTTCCTCGGGGACGCGGTATTGGGACTGACCATCACCGACGCCCTTTACCACCGTCACCCCGACCGTTCCGAAGGTGACCTGGCCAAGTTGCGGGCCAGCATCGTCAATACACACGCGCTGGCCGACGTCGCGCGCGACCTCACCGAGGAGGGGCTGGGAGCCCACGTGCTGCTGGGGCGTGGCGAAGCCAACACCGGAGGGGCCGACAAGTCCAGCATTCTGGCAGACGGAATGGAATCCCTGCTGGGGGCGATCTACCTGCAGCACGGTATCGAGGTGGCGCGCGCGACGATCCTGCGGTTGTTCGGCCCGCTGCTGGACGCCGCGCCCACGCTGGGGGCCGGCCTGGACTGGAAGACCAGCCTGCAGGAGCTGACCGCGGCGCGAGCGCTGGGTCCGCCGTCCTACCTGTTGACCTCCACCGGGCCCGACCACGACAAAGAGTTCACCGCGGTGGTTGTGGTGATGGAGACCGAGTACGGGACGGGTGTCGGGCGCTCCAAGAAGGAGGCCGAGCAGCAGGCCGCCTCGGCCGCGTACAAAGCGCTCGAGGCCCTGGAAGCTGTCGACACTGCGGGCTAGTGGTGCGCGGGACCCGACGCTTTCACCCGTCCCAGCAGGCGTGGGGGACCACCGGCGCGCGGCGTCGCCGCGCTTGCGATCATCACTAGATGCCTGAGCTACCCGAGGTCGAGGTGGTGCGGCGCGGTCTTGCGGCCCACGTCGTGGGCAAGACGATCACCGGGGTCCGGGTTCACCACCCCCGCGCCGTGCGGCGGCACGAAGCCGGTCCCGCAGACCTGACCGCCCGCCTGCTCGAAGCCCGCATCACTGGCACCGATCGGCGCGGCAAATACCTGTGGCTGACCCTCGAAACAGAGGGGGGCGAGTCTGACACCGCGCTCGTCGTGCACCTGGGCATGAGCGGGCAGATGTTGCTGGGGGCGGTGCCGCGGGCCGACCACGTCCGGATTTCGGCGTTGCTCGACGACGGAACCGTCCTGAGTTTCGCAGACCAGCGGACATTCGGCGGATGGATGCTTGCCGACCTGGTGACGGTGGACGGCAGCGTGGTGCCTGACCCGGTGGCGCACTTGGCCCGTGATCCGCTGGATCCCCGATTCGACGCCGGCGCGGTGGTTGACGTGTTGCGGCGCAAATACTCCGAGATCAAGCGCCAGCTGCTGGACCAGCAGGTGGTGTCCGGGATCGGAAACATCTACGCCGATGAGGCGTTGTGGCGGGCCAAGGTCAACGGCGCGCGGATCGCTGTCACCCTGTCCCGCCGCCGGCTGTTGGCCATCTTGGATGCGGCGGGCGAAGTGATGCGCGAGGCGCTGGCCAAGGGCGGTACGTCGTTCGATTCGCTCTATGTCAACGTCAACGGGCAATCGGGTTACTTCGACCGTTCGCTGGACGCCTACGGCCGCGATGGCGAGAACTGCCGACGTTGTGGCGCGGTCATGCGGCGGGAGAAGTTCATGAACCGCTCGTCGTTCTACTGCCCGCGCTGCCAGCCGAAGCCGCGGCGTTGACGGTGAGGCCCCGCGGGGCGAGGGCCCGCGTTTGTACACGGACACGCCGCGAAGGCTGGCATTTTGCGGACGCTCGTGGATCGCTGCCGGTGGGCACGCAGTAGAAAGGGAGCCATGACGGAACTGTGGGTGCAGCGAACCGGCACGCGCCGGTACACCGGGCACAGCTCGCGGGGAGCGCAGGTACTGATTGGCAGCGAAGACGTCGACGGTGTTTTCACCCCCGGTGAGTTGATGAAGATCGCGCTCGCCGCATGTAGCGGGATGTCCAGCGACCAGCCGCTGGCCCGCCGCCTCGGGGACGACTACCGGGCGGTGGTCCGGGTGTCCGGTGCCGCCGACCGGGACAACGAGGTCTACCCCCTTCTCGAAGAGAAGCTCGAACTAGACCTCTCCGGCCTGACTCAGCAGGACAAGGAGCGTCTGCTGGTGGTCGTCAACCGGGCCATCGACGCAGTCTGCACCGTCGGGCGCACTTTGAAGGCCGGTACCCGCGTCACCTTCGAGGTGGTCGATGTCGAATCCTGAGGTCCGGCTCACCGCCTGGGTGCACGGGCATGTCCAGGGGGTCGGCTTCCGCTGGTGGACCCGCTGTCGGGCCCTTGAGCAGGGCCTGACCGGCTATGCCGCCAACGAGGCTGACGGCCGGGTACTGGTGGTTGCCAACGGGCCGCGCGAGGGCGGCGAACGGCTCCTCGAACTGCTGCGGGGCGACAGCGCGCCGGGGCGCGTGGACAAGGTTGTCGCTGACTGGTCGGAGCCGACGGAGCACTTCAGCGGATTCGTCGAGCGGTAGCAGACCGCTGTCGCCGGGCAAACAGAGTGCCGTCCAGGAGAGAGACTGAAGTGGCAGTTGTGGCCACTGCGACGCCAGTCGTCGATCCCGGCGATAAAGATCACCGAAACTGCCGCCTGGGCGGTCGCGTGCGGCGAGGGACCGTGCAGTCCGAGCGGTAATCTGGCCCCTCGTGTACCTCAAGAGTCTGACGCTGAAGGGCTTCAAGTCCTTCGCCGCGCCAACGACTCTGCGTTTCGAGCCGGGCATCACCGCCGTCGTCGGGCCTAACGGATCTGGCAAGTCCAACGTGGTCGACGCGCTGGCCTGGGTGATGGGCGAGCAGGGGGCCAAAACACTGCGCGGCGGAAAGATGGAAGACGTCATCTTCGCCGGCACGTCCTCGCGTGCGCCACTGGGCCGGGCCGAGGTCACCGTCACCATCGATAACACCGACAACGCGCTGCCGATCGACTACTCCGAGGTCTCCATCACCCGCCGGATGTTCCGCGACGGTGCCAGCGAATACGAAATCAACGGCAGCAGCTGCCGTTTGATGGACGTACAAGAGCTGTTGAGCGACTCTGGCATCGGACGTGAGATGCATGTGATCGTCGGCCAGGGCAAGTTGGACGAAATCCTGCAATCCCGTCCCGAGGACCGTCGCGCGTTCATCGAAGAAGCCGCGGGCGTGCTCAAGCACCGCAAGCGCAAGGAGAAGGCGCTGCGCAAGCTCGACGCGATGGCGGCGAACCTGGCCCGGCTCACCGACCTCTCTACCGAGCTGCGCCGCCAACTCAAGCCGCTTGGCCGCCAGGCCGAGGTGGCTCGAAGAGCCCAGACCATTCAGGCCGATCTGCGCGATGCCCGGCTGCGACTGGCGGCCGACGATCTGGTCCACCGGCGCTCCGAGCGGCAGGCGATCTTCGACACCGAGAACACCATGCGGCGAGAACACGACGAAGTCGCCGCTCGGCTGTCGGTGGCAGCTGAGGAACTGGCCGCCCACGAGGAATCGCTGAACGATCTGTCGCAGCGCGCCGAAGCCATGCAGCAGACCTGGTTTCGGCTTTCGGCCCTGGCCGAGCGTGTCGGCGCAACCGTCCGCATCGCCAGCGAACGCGCCCACCATCTCGATCTGGAGCCGACCCGGACCAGCGATACCGACCCTGACGCGCTGGAGGCCGAGGCCGAGCAGGTGGCCCAGTTCGAGGAGCAGCTGCTGGCCGAACTCGCCGAAGCGCGCACCCGGCTCGACGCCGCGCGCGCCGAACTGGCCGAACGGGAGCGCCGCGCCGTCGAAGCCGACAAGGCGCATATGGCGGCGGTGCGCGCCGAAGCCGACCGGCGCGAAGGCCTGGCCCGATTGGCCGGGCAGGTGGAGACGATGCGGGCCCGCGTCGAATCGATCGACGACAGCGTTGCGCGATTGTCGGAGCGAATCGAGCACGCCGCCGCGCGGGCACACCAGACCCGTGCCGAGTTCGAAAGCGTTCAGGGCCGGGTCGGCGAACTGGACCATGGCGAAGTCGGTCTGGACGAGCATCACGAGCGGACGATGGCCGCGTTGCGGCTGACCGACGACCGGGTCACCGAGTTGCAGGCCGCCGAACGCGCCGCCGAACGCCAAGTGGCTTCGCTGCGGGCCCGCATCGACGCGCTGTCGGTCAGCCTGGAACGTAAAGACGGCACCGCGTGGTTGGCCCGGAACCACAATGCCGCAGGTCTTTTCGGCTCGGTCGCCGAGCTTGTCAAGGTTCGCTCCGGATACGAGGCGGCGCTGGCCGCGGTGCTGGGGTCGGCCGCCGACGGGCTGGCAGTCGACGGGCTGGGCGCAGCCCGGACCGCGGTCGCCGCGCTGAAGCAGGCCGACGGCGGGCGCGCGGCGCTGGTGCTCGGCGACTGGCCGGTCGAGGCGCCCGCGCTGACAGCCGACCTGCCCCGCGGGGGGATGTGGGCGCTGGACCTGATCGAGGCGCCGCCGCGATTGCGGGGCGCGATGATGGCCATGCTGTCGGGTGTTGCGGTGGTCGACGATCTTGGCGAAGCACTGGATCTGGTTGCCCGTCGACCCGAGCTGCGCGCGGTGACGCTCGACGGTGACCTGGTGGGTGCCGGCTGGGTGAGCGGCGGGTCTGACCGCAAAGTCTCGACCTTGGAGATCGCCTCGGAGATCGAGAAGGCACGCAACGAGCTGGCCGCCGCGGAGTCGCAGGTGGCGCAGCTCAATGCCGCGTTGTCGGGTGCGCTGACCGAGCAGGGGGCCCGGCAGGACGCCGCCGAGCAGGCCTTGGCCGCACTCAACGAATCCGACACCGCGATCTCGGCGATCTATGAACAGCTCGGCCGGTTGGGGCAGGAGGCCCGGACGGCCGAGGACGAGTGGAACAGGCTGCTGGCCCAGCGTGAGGAGCTGGAAGCCGGGCGTGCTCGGACCCTGCAGGAGGTTGTCGAACTCGAGACCCGACTGCGCAACGCCCAGCAGACCGAACACGTGGACGCGGCCGAACCCGCGAATCGGCAGGAGATTGCCGCCGCCGCTGACGAAGCCCGCAGTGTCGAGGTGGAGGCGCGCTTGACCGTGCGCACCGCCGAGGAGCGCGCCAATGCCGTTCGTGGGCGCGCTGATTCGCTGCGGCGCGCCGCGGCGGCCGAGCGCGAGGCGCGGATCCGGGCCGAACAAGCCGCGGATGCCCGGCTGCGTGCGGCGGCAGTGGCTGCGGCGGTGGCCGAGTCGGGGCGGCTGCTGGCCTGGCGGCTCAACCGGGTGGTGGACGCGGCGTCGCAACTGCGTGACGAGCTGGTCGCCGAGCGGCAGCAACGCTCGGCGGCGCTGGCAGCGGTGCGCGAAGAAACAAGTCAGTTGAGCACCCGGGTGGCTGCTCTCACCGATGCGCTGCACCGCGACGAGGTGGCCAACGCGCAAGCGGCGCTGCGGATCGAGCAGCTCGAGCAGATGATCCTCGAGCAGTTCGGGATGGCGCCGGCCGACCTTGTCGCCGAGTACGGGCCGGAAGTCCCGTTGCCGCCGAGCGATCTCGAGGTGGCAGAGTTCGAACAGGCCCGCGAGCGCGGTGAGCAGGTGGTGGCCCCGGCGCCCCTGCCGTTCGACCGCGCCACTCAGGAGCGCCGGGCCAAGCGCGCCGAACGCGAGCTGAACGAGCTGGGCAGGGTCAACCCGCTGGCCCTCGAGGAGTTCGCTGCGCTGGAGGAGCGCTACAACTTCCTGTCCACCCAGCTCGAAGACGTCAAGGCGGCCCGCAAGGATCTGCTCGACGTCGTCGCCGACGTCGACGCGCGGATACTGCAGGTGTTCAGCGAGGCGTTCGTGGACGTCGAACGAGAATTCCAGACCGTGTTCACCGCACTGTTCCCCGGCGGAGAAGGCCGCCTGCGGCTGACCCAGCCCGACGACATGCTCACCACCGGGATCGAGGTCGAGGCGCGTCCGCCGGGCAAGAAGGTCACGCGGTTGTCATTGCTGTCCGGCGGCGAAAAGGCCCTGACGGCAGTGGCGATGCTGGTCGCCATCTTCCGCGCCCGCCCGTCGCCGTTCTACATCATGGACGAGGTGGAGGCCGCGCTCGACGACACCAACCTGCGGCGGCTGATCGGGCTGTTCGAGATGCTGCGGGAAAGTTCGCAGCTGATCATCATCACCCACCAGAAGCCCACCATGGAGGTGGCCGACGCGCTCTACGGCGTGACGATGCAGGGCGACGGGATCACCGCCGTCATCTCGCAGCGAATCCGTGGGCAGCAGGTCGACCGGTTGGTGGCCAACTCCTCGTAGGTTGCCCGTAGCGTGGGGTTCGGCCCTTCAGCCCGTTCAGCACAGGTAACCCCCCGAACATCTGGGAAGGATCTATCAGCGTGTCGCAAGGTCTATGGATCGCCATCGCGGTCATCGCCGCCCTGGTCGTCATCGCCGCGCTGGTCTTCGGCCTGGTGCGCTACCGCAAGCGCCGGATACGTCTGGCTCCCAAAGCCGCGCCCGAAGCGATCGACCGCTCCGGCGGATACACCGCGTCGTCCGGCATCACGTTCAGCCAGACACCGACCGTGCAGCCACCGGAACGCATCGACACCACCGGGCTCCCCGCCGTCGGCGATGACGCCACCATTCCGCGCGACGCGCCCAAGCGCCCCATCTCCGAGGTTCACCTTCCCGAATTAGAGCCCGAACCAGAGCCAGAACCAGAGCCCGAACCAGAGCCAGAACCAGAGCCCGAGCCCGCAGCACCGCACATCGAAGTCATCGAGCCCCCGGAGGGGCGCTTAGAGCGGTTGCGCGGGCGGCTGGCCCGGACACAGAACGCGCTCGGCCGCAGCATGCTGGGCCTGCTCGGCGGCGGCGACCTGGACGAAGACTCCTGGCAGGACGTCGAGGACACCCTGTTGGTCGCCGACCTGGGGCCGGTGGTCACCGCGGCGGTGGTGTCGCAACTGCGCAGCCGGCTGGCCAGCAGCAACGTCCGCACCGAAGCAGACGCCCGGGCGGTGTTGCGCGACGTCCTGATCAAAGAGCTGCATCCCGAGATGGACCGGTCGATCCGGGCACTGCCGCACGCCGATCACCCCTCCGTGCTGCTCGTCGTCGGCGTCAACGGCACCGGCAAGACCACTACCGTCGGCAAGCTGGCGCGGGTCCTGGTGGCCGACGGACGCCGCGTGGTGCTCGGCGCCGCCGATACGTTCCGCGCCGCGGCGGCCGACCAGCTGGAGACCTGGGGATCGCGGGTCGGCGCGGAAGTGGTGCGCGGAGCCGAAGGCGCCGACCCCGCGTCGGTGGCGTTCGATGCCGTCGACAAAGGCATCCAGGCCGGCGCCGACGTCGTCCTCATCGACACCGCCGGACGCCTGCACACCAAGGTCGGTTTGATGGACGAACTGGGCAAGGTTAAACGGGTGGTCACCCGCCGGGCGGCGGTCGACGAGGTGCTGCTGGTCCTGGACGCCACCATCGGGCAGAACGGCCTGGCTCAGGCCAAGGTATTCGCCGACGTGGTCGACATCACCGGCGCGGTGCTGACCAAACTGGACGGAACGGCCAAGGGCGGCATCGTTTTCCGCGTCCAGCAGGAACTCGGGGTGCCGGTGAAGCTGGTCGGGCTCGGTGAGGGAGCCGATGACCTGGCCCCGTTCGAGCCGGCGGCCTTCGTCGACGCCCTGCTCGGCTGAAAGCTCTTACACAGCCACTTTTACGTTAATCCCCACGAAACACCGCTGCCCCATTTGCGCAACAACTTATGCGCAAGGTTCTGGATCAGGTCGCCAGTCATCATTCTGGGGCCCTCCCAACGCTGACTGGAGGTGATAGCGAGTGAGTTTCCCGATGATGGGCCAGCCCAATACCGGCGATACGGCCTGGATGCTGGCGAGTTCGGCACTCGTGCTGCTGATGACGCCGGGGCTGGCGTTCTTCTACGGCGGCATGGTTCGTGCCAAGAGCGTGCTCAACATGATCATGATGAGCATCAGTGCCATGGGCGTCGTGACGGTGCTGTGGGTGCTCTATGGCTACTCGATGGCATTCGGCACCGACACCGGCAACGTTGTCGGCAGCCCGACCGAATACTGGGGCCTGAAGGGCCTCATCGGCGGCAATTCGGTCGCGGCCGATGCCGCCAAGGGCGTCGCGGCGACAGATATCCCGCTGGCAGGCACCTTGCCCGCCACCGTATTCGTCGCATTCCAGCTGATGTTCGCGATCATCACGGTCGCCCTGATCTCTGGTGCGGTCGCCGACCGGCTCAAGTTCAGCGCCTGGCTGGTGTTCTCCGGTCTGTGGGCCACGTTGGTGTACTTCCCGGTTGCGCACTGGGTGTTCGCGTTCGACGGGTTCGCCGCCGAGAAGGGCGGTTGGATCGCGAACAAGCTGCACGCGATCGACTTCGCCGGCGGAACCGCGGTGCACATCAACGCCGGTGTTGCCGGCCTGATGCTGGCGCTCGTGCTGGGCAAGCGCAAGGGCTGGCCCACGACACTGTTCCGGCCGCACAACCTGCCATTCGTGATGCTCGGCGCCGGATTGCTGTGGTTCGGGTGGTACGGCTTCAATGCGGGGTCGGCGACCAGCGCGAACGGCGCCGCTGGGTCAACGTTCATGGCCACCACGATCGCCACTGCCGCGGCGATGCTCGCCTGGCTGCTTACCGAGCGCATCCGGGACGGCAAGGCCACCACGCTGGGTGCCGCCTCGGGTATCGTCGCCGGACTGGTCGCGATCACGCCCTCCTGCTCGTCGGTGAACGCGTTGGGCGCACTGGTCGTCGGTGTGGTCGCCGGCGTGCTGTGCGCACTGGCCGTGGGGCTGAAGTTCAAGCTCGGCTTCGACGACTCGCTCGACGTGGTCGGCGTGCACCTGGTCGGCGGTCTGGCCGGCACCCTGCTGGTCGGCCTGGTGGCCGCACCCGAGAGCGTCGCGATCAACGGCGTCGCCGGTGTGTCCAAGGGGTTGTTCTACGGCGGTGGGTTTGACCAGCTCGAACGCCAGGCGGTGGGCGCGTTCAGCGTCCTGGCCTACTCCGGGATCGTCACTCTTGTCCTGGCGCTTATCCTGAAGTACACCATTGGGCTGCGGCTGGGAGCAGAGCAGGAAGCGGCGGGCATCGATGAGTCGGAGCACGCTGAGAGCGGCTACGATTTCGCGGTGGCCAGCGGTTCGGTTCTTCCCCGCGCCAGCCTGCCGGACACCCCGAACGGCCTGCAGGCGCGAGTGGCCGAGAAAGTTGAGGCGGAATAGAAATGAAGCTGATCACCGCGATCGTCAAGCCGTTCACCCTCGACGACGTCAAGACCAGCCTGGAGGACGCCGGCGTCCTGGGTATGACGGTCAGCGAGATCCAGGGATACGGGCGGCAGAAGGGCCACACCGAGGTCTACCGGGGCGCTGAGTACTCCGTCGACTTCGTGCCCAAGGTCCGGATCGAAGTCGTTGTCGACGACTCCATTGTCGACAAGGTCGTGGACAGCATCGTCCGGGCGGCACGAACGGGCAAGATCGGCGACGGCAAGGTGTGGGTCAGCCCCGTGGACACCATCGTGCGGGTGCGCACCGGTGAGCGCGGGTCCGACGCCCTGTAGCCGCACGTTGTCCGACAAAAGCAGACGGGCCGGCCGGGTGTGACACCGAACCGGCCGGACCCCCCGCAATCGGACGCACCGCAAGCAGGAAGCGCCGCCGCGGCAGTCGATCTGGCTGCCGCGCGGCGCGCACTGCTGTCTGACGGACTTTGCGGCATGAAACCGGCCGAGATGCGGCAGGCGGTGCTCGATCTGCACGAAAGCTGGCTCGTTGCAAAGGCTTCCGAAATCGGCATCAATCACGAGAGCGGCTTCGCGATCGTGGCGGTCGGTGGTCTCGGTCGGCGGGAGTTGCTGCCGTATTCAGACCTCGACCTGGTGCTGGTGCACGACGGCAAGCCACCCGAAGTGCTGGGCCCGATCGCGGACAAGCTGTGGTATCCGTTGTGGGACGCCAATATTCGGCTCGATCACAGCGTGCGTACCGTCAGTGAGGCGCTGAACACGGCCAGCGCCGACTTGACCGCCGCGCTGGGCTTGCTGGAAGCGCGGCACATCGCCGGAGCCGAAGCCTTGTCGACCGAACTGATCGACGGGATAAAGCGGCAATGGCGTAGCGGAATTCGTTCTCGCATGGACGAACTCGTCGAGATGACACATGCCCGCTGGCTGCGGCTGGGCCGCATCGCACATCGCGCGGAGCCCGACCTCAAGTCGGGCCGCGGCGGGCTGCGCGATGTTCAGTTGCTCAACGCCCTGGCCCTGGCGCAACTCATCGACCGCCACGGCATGGCCCGTCCGGACACCGCGGTCGGTTCGCTCGACGATGCGTACCTGACGTTGCTCGATGTGCGTACGGAACTGCACGTGGTCTCCGGTCGCGGCCGTGACCAGTTGCTGGCCCAGTTCGCCGACGAGATCAGCGAAAAGCTCGGCGTCGGTGACCGATTCGACTTGGCGCGGATGCTGTCCAGCGCCGGGCGCACCATCAGCTTCCATGCCGTCACGGGACTGCGCACCGCCGCCAATGCGCTGCCCAAACGGGGCCTTACCGCCTTGATGCGACGGCCCAAGCGGCGACCGCTGGATGAGGGCGTTGTCGAGTACGCCGGCGAGATCGTGCTCGCCCGCGAAGCCCACCCGGAAAGCGACCCCGGGCTGGTGCTGCGGGTGGCTGCCGCGTCGGCTGACACCGGCGTCCCGATCGGCGCCGCCACCCTGAGCCGTCTGGACAGCGCGCCGCCGCTACCGACCCCGTGGCCGCGCGAGGCCCTGGATGACCTCCTCGTGGTGCTACTGGCCGGCCCCACCGCGGTGCCGACCATCGAGGCTTTGGACCGGACCGGGCTGTGGGGCCAGTTGCTGCCCGAGTGGGACGCGATCCGCGACCTACCGCCGCGCGACGTCTCACATAAGTGGACGGTGGACCGTCACGTCGTCGAGTGCGCCGTGCACGCGGCGCCACTGACCACCAACGTGGCCCGGCCGGACCTGCTCGCCCTGGGCGCCTTACTGCACGACATCGGCAAAGGCCGGGGAATGGACCATTGCGTGCTCGGGGCCGATCTGGTGATCCCGATCGCGCAGCGGCTCGGGCTGGCGCCCGCCGACGTGGACACGATCTCCAAGATGGTTCGTCATCACCTGCTGCTTCCCATCACCGCCACCCGAAGTGACCTGAATGACCCCAAGACCATCGAGGCGGTCTCCGAGGCGCTCGGCGGTGACCCGCAGCTGCTCGAACTCATGCATGCCCTGTCGGAGGCGGACTCCAAGGCCACCGGACCGGGTGTGTGGAGCGACTGGAAGGCGTCGCTCGTCGAGGACCTGGTGCGTCGCTGCCGCTTGGCAATGGCGGGGGAGGCGCTGCCACAAGCCGAACCCACTGCGCCGCACTATCTTTCGCTGGCCGCGCACCAGGGCGTGCACGTTGAGCTGCAACCCGGCGGCACCGAGCGGCTGTGCGCGGTGATGGTGGCGCCCGATCAGCGCGGGCTGGTGTCCAAGGCCGCGGCGGTGCTGGCACTGAACTCGCTGCGGGTCCACTCGGCTTCGGTGAACATCCACGACGGCGTGGTGATCACCGAATTCGTGGTGTCACCGCTGTTCGGTTCGCCGCCTGCCGCGGAACTGCTGCGTCAGCAGTTCGTGGGCGCCCTGCACGGGGATATCGACGTCTGCGCCACGCTCGAGAAGCGCGACAGCGAGGCCGCCATCTCGGCCACCGCCCGGGCCGGCGAGGTCCAGGTAGGGGTGCCGGTCACGCGTTCCACCGCACCGCCGCGCATCCTCTGGCTGGACACCGATACTCCCGGCCAGCTGATCCTGGAGGTTCGCGCCATGGACCGGGTGGGTCTGCTCGCGTTGTTGACCCGGGCGCTGGAGCGTGCCCAGACCGACATCTTGTGGGCCAAGGTCAACACCTTCGGGTCGACGGCGGCCGATGTCTTCTGCGTGGCGGTGCCGCCGGAACTCAACGCGAGGGCCGCGGTGGAGAAACACCTACTGGCCGTGCTGGGCGCGCCTGCGGTCGTTCTCGAGGACGAGCCGGTCGGGGATTAGTGGCGATCGCG
>NZ_JBTNSY010000031.1:0-59564 GCF_054515735.1 Mycobacterium sp. ML4 | reverse complement strand
GCATTCCCGATGTTGGCGAATCCGACATTGCCCACACCCACGTTCGCCAGGCCCGCGTTGAAAATGCTGGCGCGGCCCGCGGGATTACTCAGCGCCGCCCGAATTGACGTCACGAACGCCGCCCCCGCTCCGAGCGGGTGCTCGAGCAGCTGTGTGAACGGTGCCAACGCGGACACGGCCGTCGAGGCTTCCGCGTGGTAGCCCAGCATGGCGGCGACGTCCTGCGCCCACATCTGCTCGTACTCGGCTTCCACCGCTGCGATCGCCGGGGCGTTGAATCCCAACAGGTTCGAGGTCACCAACGACAGCAATTGAGAGCGGTTGACAAAGACCGCACCCGGGTTCACCGTCGCTGCCAGCGTCGCCTCGAACGCCGCTGCCGCCATCCGAACTTGGCCGGCCGCCAGCTCGGCTTGTGCACCGGTTGTGGTCAACCAACCAAGGTAAAGTCCGGCCACATCGACCATGGCCGCCGCCGCTCGGCCCTGCCAGGAGGCGCCCGCCACCGCCGAGGTCACTGCGGAAAAGGCGGTTGCCGCGGACCCTAGCTCGTCGGCCAGCTCTTGCCAGGCAACCGCCGCCGCCAGCAGCGAGTCCGTCCCCGCGCCGCCAAATATGCGCGCCGAGTTGAGCTCCGGTGGCGATCCCACGAAATCCATCGCCGCACCCTTCCCGGCAGTGGCGAAGCCCGCGACCGCCCACCGATCCCCGCAATCGACACCGCAAACGCCGTGGTTTATCCGACTGTCTCCAGCGGTTGATAGCGCGTCAGCGTACGCTCACTGCTGCAGGAATTCGTGGAATGTACCAAATACGAATGACTACCGGTCATAAGAATTTGGCATCACATGCTTTCTGTAAAGTCCGTTTACACAACGGCTTCCAAGCAACGAGCTATCGCACCTCACGCCAAACCTGCGGCCGTACACCGAGAATCCGGGCTCGCACCCACCACATCATCTCGATCGCAGAAGCGCCCAGCGCGCCGATACCCAGAGCGAGCGCGGTCACCCAGAGATTTGACGGATCCAGAAAGAACTTCTTCTGCGTCCACGGCAGACTGAAGATCACCACATACGCCACTGCGGAGGCGATGACGAGCGCCAACCGCCACCATTGGTAGGGGCGCGCCGCAACCGCAAGCACCCAGACCGCCGTCACCAGCAAGGTGATCAGCGCCGCGGTGGATGCCTGGTCCTGTTGCACCGTTGTCGCATGGCGGCCCTGATACGCGCTCAGGTAAGTCGCAAACGTTGCGATGCCCACGACCAATCCGGCGGGCAGTGCGGACGTCAGCACGCGCCTCACGAAACCCGGATAGGCCCGCTCGTTGTTCGGAGCCAAGGACAGGATGAATGACGGGATTCCGATGGTGAACCAGGCGGCGATCGTCACATGGATCGGCTGAAATGGGAACAACAGCGGCTCGACCCCTAACGGACCGGCCAGCAAACACTCGAGACCGACCAGCAACGCCAGCAGTGCCGAGTAGACGGTTTTGGTGAGAAACAGGCTGGCGACCCGCTCGATGTTGCCGATCACTCGCCGGCCCTCGCCGACCACGTACGGGAGCGTGGCAAACCTGTTGTCCAGCAGAACAATCTGCGCCACCGCGCGGGATGCCGGGCTGCCCGCACCCATCGCTACGCCGATATCAGCGTCCTTGAGGGCAAGCACGTCGTTGACACCGTCACCGGTCATGGCCACGGTGTGGCCGTGTGACTGCAAGGCATGCACGATGGCACGCTTCTGGTCAGGCCGCACCCGGCCGAAGGTGTTGTGTGAGTCCAGGGCATCAGCCAACGCCGCTTTGTCGGTCGGCAACCGGCGTGCGTCCATCGCCGGTCCGTGCAGGCCGAGTTTTTCCGCGACCGCCCCAACCGACACCGCGTTGTCGCCGGAGATCACCTTGACCGTGACCGACTGGGCAGCGAAGTACTCCATGGTCTCGCGGGCGTCGGGGCGTACCTTCTGCTCCAGCACCACCAACGCCACGGGTGTCACGGCGCCCGGGGCGGCCGGGTCGTCTACTGCGGTCTCCGTGGCACCCAACAGCAGAACGCGCAGCCCCTGCGCACCGATCCGCTCGGCCTGTTCAGCCGCCCCGGTATCGGGACTCAGCAGGACGTCGGCTGCACCGATCACCCAGTTGCCGTGATCGCCGAACGACACGCCGCTCCACTTGGTTGCCGACTTGAAAGGTGCTGTCGCGGTGACGGTCCAGCCGGGGTCGGTGTCGTAGGCCTCGGCTATCGCCAACATGCTGGCATTGGGACGGGCATCCGCTGCTGCAAGGGCGGCAAGCACGTCGCCGACGTGCTCCTCGGTCGCCGCGAGGTGCTCAATGCCTGACACCCGCATGCCGGTCTCGGTGAGCGTGCCTGTCTTGTCCGCGCACACCACGTCCACCCGGGCGAGTCCCTCGATCGCAGGCAACTCCCGGACGAGGCATTGGCGTCGACCCAGTCGGACGACACCGACGGCGAACGCGATCGATGTCATCAGTACCAGGCCTTCGGGCACCATGGGCACCAGGGCGCCCACCATGGCCAGCACCGACTCCCGCCAACCCGCATTCGTCGTGAACAATTGCGTATAGATGGTCAGCAGTCCCACCGGGATCAACAGGTAGGTGATGAACTGCAGAATGCGGTTGATGCCATTGCGCAGTTCGGATTTGACCAATGTGAACCTGCTCGCCTCCGCTGCGAGTTTGGCTGCGTAAGCATCACCACCAACCCTGGTGGCACGGTATGCACCGCTGCCGGCGACGACGAAACTTCCCGACATGACGTTGTCTGCGACGTCTTTTGCGGTCGGGTCGGCTTCGCCGGTCAGCAGTGATTCGTCGATCTCGAGGTTCTGCTCCTCGACCACCTCGCCGTCGACGACAATCTGATCACCGGGCCCGAGTTCGATGATGTCGTCCAGCACCACCTTGCCCGGAGAAATGGTCACCGTGCCGGACTGCCTACGCACCAACGGCTTTGCCTGGCCTACGATCGCCAGCCTGTCCAGCGTCCGTTTGGCGCGGATCTCTTGGACCATCCCGATAACGCTGTTGGCGACGATGAGCAGACCAAACAGCCCGTTGATCAGCGATCCGGTGAGCAGCACGATGCCGAACAGCACGCCCAGTATGGCGTTGATCCGGGTGAAGACGTTGTCCCGGACGATCCGCGCGATGCTGCGGGTGGCGCGCTCGGGAATGTCATTGGCTTTCCCGTCGGCAACCCGTTGCGCCACTTCGGCATCGGTGAGACCGCGAACCGTCATCGCGTGAAGGTCCCCATATCGTTGGAGTCGAAGTACTCGATTTTCAGTGCATTGCCGTTGAACACTGCCTTGGAAATCGATCCGGGCAGTGCGTTTTCGGTGGCCAGCGGGAATGTGAAAGTGTCACCGTCCCAATGCGCCAGGTCAAAGGATTGGTTCTTGGGACCCAGTGACAGTTGCAGTTGGCCGTCACGGTCGGTGACGGTGGCCGGTCCCCAGTATTCGTTGTTGTAGACGCCGGCGTAGTCGCTCACCGGTCGCGCCGGTGCCGGGCTGACCGGGGGCTGCTTACCGACGAGCGTGCCGTCCGGGTTGTTCATCGGCGCCAGCTGTTGGCGATACAAATTCGCCCAGTCCTCACGCACTTGGCCGTACTGCACCAGATCCATGAACTGCGCGTTCAGCGCCTCCGGTATCCCGTACGGCGCGGCGTTGGTCAGGGCGATGATGCCGAGGTCCTCGGAGGGCAGCACCGCGAAATTGGTTGCGGCACCGAGCCCGAACGCACCCGAGTGGCTGTACATCGTCCGCCCGGACGAGGTCACCGAGGTGTTGAACCCGTGACCGTAAGTGCCGGCTCTGGCGTTGGGGTTCCTGGCGGGAGTCGAGATGACTTGCGGGGTGATGGCGGCAAGCAGCGATTCCGGCGAGGTGATCCGCTGGCCGTTGTAGGTCCCGTTGCCCATCACCATGGTCAGCCAGCGCGCCATGTCGTTGACCGACGAGCTGACCCCGCCGGCCGGCGTCTGGGGGTCGGGATCGCGCTGAAATCGCGCTTCCCATTTATCGCCCACCTTGATGTGGTTGACAGCGTGGTTGGGCCTGGCCAGAAAATCGGCGAACTTCGAACTGGTCGACGTCATGCCGAGCGGGCGGTACAGCACCTCGTCGGACAGGTCTTCCCAGGGCTTGCCGGCCGCGGCGGCGACCGCCTCGGCCGCCGCCGTCACACCGAAATTGGTATAGGCGTAGCTGATTCGAAAGGGCGCGAGCGGCAGGTATCTCAGCCGCTCCAGCACCTGCCGGCGGTCGTAACCGAGGTCTTCGAGCGCATCACCGGCATGGTCGGGCAGGCCCGAGCGGTGCGAGTAGAGGTCGGCGACGCTGACGTGCGTGGCGACATACGGGTCCATGAGTGTGAATCCGGGCAACGTGGTCGCCACGGGTGTATCCCAGGTGATGACACCCTCGGTCACCTCGTGGGCCACCACGGTCGCCCCGACCGACTTGGACACCGATGCCAGCTGAAAGACGGTGTCGGTGTCGACCTTATTGTCCGCGTTGTCCGCCCTGCCGGTATCTCTGATCCCGAACCCTTTGGCGTACAACACCTTTCCGCCGTGGACGATCGCGACAGCCATGCCCGGAATGCCGGAGTTCTTCATCAGCTCCGCTACCAGACCGTCGACTTTGGCGACGGCTTCGTCGATGCGGCCGGCGGGGATCTGCACTCCCGACACCTCGTTGGGCGGCACCTGCGCCGGGGGCGACGACGGGCCGGCGACCGGCCGGGAGGACCCGCAACCGGTTAGCGCGAGCAGCATCACCACGACTGCGGCTGTGGCCGCGCGTTTCGTCATGGGCGCACTTTAGCCCGGCGGCGAGGCGTCCACCCCCGGTGAGCCGCGAGTTGTCGGCTCCTCGATCTCGGTGCTGAACAGGGCGTTCAACAAATTGACAACGATCGCACATGCATCGCGCGGCAGAGTCCGGTGCTGCGGAAGGAGCCTTCGATGTCATTTGTATTTGTCGCTCCCGAATTCCTCGCGGCCGCTGCTACTGATGTCGCCGGGATCGGCTCTGCACTCAGTGCGGCTGCGCACGCGGCGTCCAGTACAACGACCGAACTCTTGTCCGCGGCCGCCGACGAGGTCTCTACCGGTATCGCTGCGCTCTTCAGCGCGCACGGTCAGCAATTTCAGGCGGTCAACGCCCAGGTGGCCGCATTTCACGACGAGTTCCTGCGCACTCTGACAGCTGGTGCCAACTCCTACGCCGCGGCCGAGGCCATCAATACGGTGCAACAGGAGCTGCTCGACATGATCAACGCTCCGACGCAAACCGTGCTGGGACGCAGCCTCATCGGCGACGGTGCCGACGCGACAACCGCCGGCGGCCGCGGCGGTGACGGCGGCTTGCTCTGGGGTAATGGCGGCAACGGCGCGGCCGGCTCCGCAGGTCAAAACGGCGGCGCCGGTGGCTCGGCAGGATTGTTCGGCAACGGTGGAGCGGGTGGAGCCGGCGGCGCGGGGCCGACGGGCGGGACGGGGGGTGCCGGCGGAGCGGGCGGGACTGTATCTGGCGTCGGCGGCGCCGGCGGACGCGGCGGGGCCGGTGCCCCCGGCGCCCTTGGCCACGCCGGAGGAGTAGGTGGTGACGGAGGAGTCGGCGGCAGAGCGGGCCTGTTCTTCAGCCACGGCGGCGCGGGCGGGATGGGTGGCGACGGCGGAGCCGGCGGTGCCGGAACGTCGGGAGCAGCGGGATCCGGCATGGCCGGCACCAGCGGTGGTGCCGGCGGAGCCGGCGGCCGGGGCGGGGCCGGCGGCGCGAACGGACTGTTGTTCGGTCACGGCGGCGACGGTGGGCTGGGCGGTAGTGGCGGCGCGGGGGGCCAAGGCGGTGACGGTGCCGCGTCGACCGTCGCGGCAGGCGCCAGCGGCGGCACCGGAGGAGCCGGCGGGGCAGCCGGCGCAGGCGGTGCGGCCGGCGTGGGCGGTGCGGCCGGCGCCTCCGGCACCGGTGGCAACGGCGGAAACGGCGGCAACGGCGGGGCCGGCGGTGCGGGCGCCGACGGCTCCGGGGACAACCCCGACGGCGGCTCCGGCTACGCCGGGGGGTCCGGCGGTGCAGGCGGGGCAGGCGGGGCCAGCGGCGGCGGCGGTGTCAACGGCACCGGGGGCGCCGGCGGGGCAGGTGGAACCGGAGGCTTCGGCGGAAACGGAATATCCGCAGTCGCGGACGCCACGGGCGGAAATGGCGGCGACGGCGGCGCGGGCGGCAATGGCGGCACGGGCGGCCTGGCGGGCACCGGCGGCAACGGCGGCCACGACGGTGCCGCGGGCAACGGTGGCGACGGAGGCGCAGGCGGCAACGGTGGCGACAGCGGAACCGTCACCACCAGCTCCGGCGACGGCAGCGGCAGCACCGGGTTGACAGGCGGGACCGGCGGCGCCGGCGGCGCGGGCGGCAACAGCGGTACCGGCGGAACCAACGGGAACGGAGGCCACGGCGGGAACGGAGGCGCCGGCGGCAACGGCGCCCACGGCGCCGACGGCTTCTACGACTCAACCGGCAAGACGGGCGGCAACGGCCACAGCGGCGGCGCGGGAGGCGATGGCGGCAACGCGGGCAAAGGCGGCCAGGCCGGTAGCGGTGGCACCGGCGGCGTCACCGGATCCTGGGGCAACGGCGGGATGGGCGGCGCCGGCGGAAACGGTGGAAACGGTGACAGCGGATCAACACTGGCCGACGGCGTCGCGGGCAGCGGCTATACCGGCGGCGCCGGCGGCAACGGTGGGGCCGGCGGCAACAGCGGCGGTGACGGTACCAACGGCAGCGGCGGCCAGGGCGGCACCGGCGGAACAGGCGGCAACGGCAGCATCGGCAAGGCCATCCAGACCAACCCGCCATTCGGCAATTTCCAAGGCGCCGACGGCGGCAGCGGCGGAGCCGGGGGCCGCGGCGGCGATGGCGGCCATGCCGGGACCGGTGGCACCGGCGGCTGGGTGGGCAACGGCGGCACCGGCGGTATCGGCGGCAACGGTGGCAACGCCGACGGCTACCCCGTTTCCGGGAGCAATGGCGGCAATGGTGGGGCGGGAGGTGCCGGCGGCGCAGGTGGAAACAGCGGCGAAGGCGGAATCAACGGCAACGGCGGGGCCGGTGGAAACGGGGGTCTGGGCGGCAGTGGCCACGACGGCGACGCCTGGTACAGCAACGGCGTGGACTGGTTCGCCGATAACGGCGGGAACGGCGGGAACGGTGGCGACGCCGGCGCCGGCGGGCAGGCCGGGTCCGGCGGGACCGGGGGCCAGCCCGGCAGCGCGGGCACCGGCGGTACGGGCGGCAACGGAGGCAACGGCTTCCGCGGGCCTGACGGCACAACAGGTCTCACCAGCGACCAGCCCAACGGCGTCTCAGGCGGGAAGGGAGGCAACGGTGGGAACGGCGGAAATAGCGGCGAGGGCGGCACCAACGGAAGCGGTGGCCACGGCGGCAACGGCGGCTCCGGAGGTAACGGCGGCAACTCGGGCCAATCGACCGATTTCGCCGGCGGAAACGGCGGCAACGGCGGCAACGGCGGCGCGGGCGGCCACAGCGGAACTGGTGGTAGCGGTGGCTCTAACGGGCTCGGCGGCAACGGCGGCAATGGCGGCAACGGCGGGACCTCGAGCTATTCCTTCGATGACTTCGGTACTCCGGGCGGCAACGGCGGCGACGGTGGCAATGCCACCAGCGCCGGCGGGAACGGGGGTAACGGCGGCAACGGCGGCGGCGCTGGCCCGGCTTACAGCGGCAGTCCAGGGGTCGCCGGCGGCAACGGCGGCAACGGCGGCAACGCCGTCGACGGCGTCGGCGGCGACGGCGGCAACGGGGGCACCGGCGGCGACACCGTCGACGGCGGGACGGTCGCTCAGGCGGGCAACGGCGGTAGGGGCGGCAACGGTGGCTCCGGTACCAACGCTGGCGGCAACGGCGGAGCCGGCGGGACCGGTGGCAACGGGATTCAGTGGCAAGGCAGCGCCGGCAACGCCGGCAATGGCGGTAGCGGTGGCAGCGGCGGAAACGGCACCAGTGGCGCCGGTGGAGCGGGAGGGGCCGGCGGCAACGGCGGCGGTGCGGGTGTTACCGGCGGCGCCGGCGGCGCGGGCGGCGATGGCGGTGACGGTGCTGTCGCCGGCGGACAGGGTGGCAACGGCGGTAGCGGCCAGGGCCGCGCCGGCGGCGGGATCGGCGGAAATGGTGGCGACGCGTCCGGCGCCGGCGGCCACGCCGGTGACGGGGGTAGCGGAGGAAACTCGGTCAGCGGCGCCGGCGCCGCCGGCGGCGACGGCGGCAACAGCACCGGACAGGCCGGTTACGGCGGCAGGGGCGGCAACGCCGGGTCGGGTGCTACCGGAGGGACCGGTGGCAGCGGCGGCAATGGCACCGGCCAGGACGGCCACGGCGGCAGGGGTGGCGACGGCGGCAACAGCAGCGCCTCGGATGCTCAGGGCGACGGCGTGCCGGGCGGCAACGGCGGCCGCGGCGGTGACGGCCACCTCGGCGGCGCCGGGGGCACCGGCGGCCACGGGGGCGTCGGCCGCAATCTGAATCCCGGCGGCACCGGGGGCGCCGGTGGCAACGGCGGTGACGGAGGCACCGGCACCGGCGACAACGGCATCGGCGGCGACGGAGGCAACGGCGGTGCCGGCGGCAATGGCGGCAGCGGCGGTGGCCGCGGAGCGACCGTCGGCGGTAACGGCGGCAACGGCGGCCACGGCGGGAATGGCGGCCACGGCACCGGCCAGGGCGGCTTCGGTGGCGACGGTGGCAGCGGTGGCCGCGGCGGCGACGCCCACGACCCCTTCGGCAACATCATTCTTGGCCTGGACAGCGACGGGAGCAGCTACGGCGATCGCCCCAACGGCCAAAACGGCGGCGCCGGTGCCCCTGGTGTTCTCGGCGGCTTCGGTGGCCGTCAACCGTGAATGCGTCGCACCGGGATTACGGCGTTCTTCACACCGGGATCAGGCGCTGGCCCGTCGGCAGACCGCGCGGCACGGATCCCAGCGCCTGCTGGCTGACCTGAGAAACCCGCCTCACGAACGGCGGTCACCGAATCTACAACCGCCACCAGGGATTGAATCGCAGCGGATTGACCGTGTCGATGCGCTGGCCCGGCAGCGGCACCGCCACCTGGACGCCGTCCGGCTCGGCAGCTTTGAGCACCCGCTCGACCGGCTCCGCCCACGGGTGCGGCGCCAGCCGGAAGGTGCCCCAGTGAATCGGCACCAGCAATCCCGAACCTGAATCGGTGACATCCAGGTGGCCGCGGACCGCCTCCTCGGGATTCATGTGAATGTCGGGCCAGGCCGTGTTGTAGGCGCCGATCGGCATCAGGGTCAGATCGAACGGGCCGTGGTCGGCACCGATCTGAGCGAAGCTCTTGGTGTAACCGGTGTCGCCGCCGAAATAGGCGCGATGGCCCGGTCCGATGAAAGCCCACGACGCCCACAGCGTGTTGTTGCGACTGAGGAACCGCCCCGAGAAGTGGCGGGCCGGCATGCAGACAATGGTCAGTTCGTCGACCTGCGCGCTCTGGTTCCAGTCAAGTTCGATGATTCGCTGCTCCGGGATTCCCCAGGAACGCAGGTGCGCACCCACCCCGATCGGCACGAAGAACGGTGCCCGCTGCGTACGGGCCAACGCCTTCACGGTGTGAATGTCGAGATGGTCATAGTGGTCATGGCTGATCACCACCGCATCCACCGCCGGCAAACCCTCCAGCAGCACGGGCGGCGGGTGCAATCGCTGCGGGCCCACGATGTCGGACGGGGAGCACCGGTCGCTCCACACCGGGTCGGTAAGCACCCGATAGCCGTCGACCTCCACCAGCGCCGTCGAATGACCGAACCAGCTCACCGCCAGCGCAGCCGGCTCGCCCTGGTAGATCGACGGCGACGCCAGCGGGATCGGCCCGGGGGGCAGGCTGGCACCGCGGCCGCCGATCAACTCCCAGGCGATCTGGCGCATCTCCTCGCGGTTCATCACATACAGCGAGCCCGGGTCGATGTTGACGAACACACCGTCGCGGTACTGCGGCGAACCTTCCGAGACGGCCCGGATCGCCGACGGGCTGGCGCCCAGGGCCGAGGGTGCACCGTGCAGGGCACGCAGCAGCCAGCCTCCCGCCGCCAGCGAGGCGGTACCGCCAGCCAGTCGCAGCGCCCGGCGCATCATGACAGTTAGGCCCCCTGAAAGTTCGGCGGTCGCTTCTCGATCCGTGCGACCTGCGCCTCGATGACATCCTGACTGCCCCACGCCCTGTCGAACAGGTCCTTGTGCTCGGGCCGTGGTTCTTCAATCGAGCCGTCGTCGTTGAGTACCCGCTTGGCGTGCTGGATAGCCAGCGGCGCCAGGCCGGAAATCTCGTCAGCCCACTCCTGGGCGTCCGCGAGCGTACCGATCCGGTTCGCCATTCCGGTCTGCAGCGCCACGTCGGCAGCCAGTTTCTCGGCGGTCAGCAGCATCGCCCGCGCCCGGCCATGACCGACCAGCGACGACAGCCGGCGGATGCTCCAGTTATCCAGGGCCAGGCCGTATTTCGACGTCGGGAACTGAAAGAACGCGTCCGGGGCGACGACCCGGAGGTCACACTGCATCGCCAATTGCAGGCCGGCGCCGATAGCGGGTCCATTGATGGCGCCGATGACCGGAACCGGAACCGCGTCCATGACCCGGTGCAGCTCGACGAGCCGGTCAGGGTAGTCGGCGGCGAAGGCATCCCCGGACAGGTCGGCGCCGGCGCAGAACGCCGTACCCTGGCCGGTCAGAACGACCGCCCGGGCTTCTCCCCCGCCCGCTTTGAGCAGAGCTTCCCGCAGTTCCTCGACAAGCTGCGAGTTCAGGGCATTGCGCCGCTCGGGCCGCTGCAGCTCGATGGTCATGACTGCTTCGGTCTGGGTGATACCGATCATGGGCGCCAGGATATATAGCCTCGTCCCTGTGAGCCGGATCACGACCGACCAACTCCGCGACGCGGTGCTTGACGAGGGCTCTTTCGTCAGCTGGGACACCCGGCCGTTGGCATTTCCGATCTCGGACAGCTATGCACGCGAGCTGGCCGAGGCCCGGGCAGCCAGCGGCCGCGACGAGTCGGTATCGACCGGCGAAGGACGAGTGTACGGACGACGGGTGGCGGTGGTGGTCTGCGACTTCGGCTTCCTGGCCGGATCGATCGGGGTAGCGGCAGCCGAGCGGATTACCGCCGCGGTGCAGCGGGCGACGACCGAACGGCTGCCGCTGCTGGCGTCGCCGAGTTCCGGAGGCACCCGCATGCAGGAAGGCACGGTGGCGTTCCTGCAGATGGTGAAGATCGCCGCGGCCGTCAAACTGCACCGGCAGGCGCATCTGCCTTACCTGGTCTACCTGCGCAATCCGACGACCGGCGGGGTCTTTGCCTCGTGGGGATCGCTGGGACACGTGACCGTCGCCGAACCGGGCGCCCTGATCGGGTTCCTCGGCCCACGCGTGTACGAGCTGCTCTACGGGCAACCATTTCCCACCGGCGTCCAGACGGCGGAAAACCTCGAGACCTACGGGGTGATCGACGGCGTCGTAGGGCTTGGCGACCTACGGGCGACGCTGCACCGGGCGCTGACGGTGATCGCCGACGCTCCCGACTCCCCTCCGCCCCGCCCGCACCCCGAGCCGGTTCCCGATGTGCCCGCCTGGGATTCGGTGCTCGCCTCGCGCCGTCCCGACCGGCCCGATGTGCGCTTTCTGCTGCGCCATGGTGCTACCGACCGGGTCCTGCTATCCGGCACGGGTCGGGGTGAGGCCGCGACGACGCTGCTCGCCCTGGCTCGCTTCGGAGGTCAACCGGTGGTGGTGCTGGGCCAGCAACGGGTGGTTGGCGGGATCGTGGGTCCGGGTTCGCTGCGCGAGGCCCGCCGCGGGATGGCTCTGGCCGCCGAACTTCGCCTGCCGCTGGTGCTGGTGATCGACACCGCCGGCCCGGCGCTATCGGCCGAAGCGGAACAGGGCGGGCTGGCCGGCCAGATAGCCCAGTGCCTGGCCGAGCTCGTCACGCTGGATACGCCGACGGTGTCGGTGCTGCTGGGCCAGGGTAGCGGCGGTCCCGCGCTGGCGATGGCGCCGGCCGACCGGGTGCTGGCGGCGCTGCACGGCTGGCTTGCGCCGCTGCCTCCGGAAGGAGCCAGCGCGATCGTCTTCCGGGACATCGAACATGCAGCCGAACTTGCTGCGGCACAGGGCATCCGGTCGGCGGACCTGCTGGCATCGGGAATCGTTGACGCGATCGTTCCCGAGCAACCCGATGCGGCCGATGAACCGGTCGAATTCTCTCGACGGCTCGCCGCGGCCATCGCCACCGAAGTTCACGCCCTGCGGGACGTGCCCGGGCCGCAGCGCCTGGCCGCCCGCCTGGAGCGTTACCGTCGCATCGGGCTGTCCGAGACCGAGCGGTTCAGGTAGCGCTTGTCTACCGCTCATCACCCAGCCGCCGGCTGGCACGAATGCGACGGTGTATACGATGCATTAATATATTGTATGACCCAATGCATCAGATTTCTCTTCAGATCTCAATATGCTGACCCCCGCCCACCGGGTTGCGCGAACGAGACGCGGTGACCAGGTGAGTTCGCCCAGCCGCGAAAAGGCAGCGCGAGTGACCAAGCGCCGCGCCGAAACGCGCCGAAGGCTGATCGGCGCGGCGGTTGAGGTGTTCGCCGACAAGGGTTACGGACAGGTCACCATCAAGGACGTGTGCACCGCGGCGGGTTACACACGAGGGGCTTTCTACTCCCAGTTCGACAGCCTCGAGGAACTCTTGTTCGTCGTCTATCGCCAGTGGACGACACAGATCGCCGCTCAGGTACGGGACGCCCTGGACGCGGCAGAGCCAGCCACCGGCATCACGAAGACCGTCGCACGCGTGATGGAAAGCCTGCTTTTTCAACGTGATTGGCTGCTGGTCAAGGCCGACTTGCTGTCGGTTGCCGCCCGCAACCCCGAATTGGCACACCGGTGGTCGGTGCACCGCGGGCAGTTGCGTCTGATGATCGAGGAACTGGTGACCGCCAGCGGCGTCGAGTTGGCGGACTCGGCCGGCTCGGCCAGCGACACGGCACGGTCCATCATCGCGATATACGACGGCCTGGGCACCCAGGTGCTGCTCGACAACGATGGAGCCGGCGCGCACGCCTCCCTCACCAGGCTGCTCAGTGCGCTGCTGCCCCCCGCCGCTTCCTGACCCGGGGCGGTGTGGCTTCCAGATCCACATGTCTTCGATCACGAATCACTCACGTTGATCGAGCCCAAGTGGCACCTCACGTATCCGATCTGGCAATGTATCGGCTACACAGCGAATCGGAGGCAACACTGATGCCAACAGCAACGACCGCCGCCAAGCCGCCGAGGGTCACCAAACGTCGCGCCGAGACCCGTGCCCGGTTGATGGCCGCCGCGTTTCGGGTGTTCGCCGATAAGGGATACGGCCACGTGACCATCGAGGATGTCTGCGAGGCCGCGGGCTACACCCGAGGCGCGTTCTACTCGCAGTTCGAGAGCCTGGAGGAACTGTTCTTCCTGCTCTACGACCAGTGGGCAGCCCGGACCGCCGAGCAGGTCCGCACCGCCATGCAGGGTGCGGACCCTGTCACCGACCTGCCGGGCGCCGTCGAGCGCATCGTCGACACCTTGCTGCTCGAACGCGACTGGCTGCTCATCAAATTCGATTTCCTACTGCATTCGGCCCGCAACCCCGAGTTGGCCCATCGCTGGGAAGTCCACCGCGCGCAGCTACGAAAAGTCATCGAGGAGCGCTTGATCGCCAGCGGCATCGGCTTCCACCAGGCCATCGACACCGTGACCGACACCGCCCGGGCTATCATCGCCGCCTACGACGGCGTCACAGTGCAACTTCTGCTCGACAGCGACCAGGCCGCCGCACGCGCGTGGCTCACCCAGCTGATGAACGTAGTACTGACCCGCGGCTAGCCGCACGTAAGGATGCCCCGCGCCTCCCACCGCCGTAGCGATCAATCAGGCAAGATGGGCGCATGGATACTGGCGTGAACTCACCTCGGGTCTTGGTTGTCGACGACGACTCCGACGTGCTCGCCTCCCTGGAACGGGGTCTGCGGCTGTCCGGGTTCGAGGTATCCACGGCGGTTGACGGCGCCGAGGCCCTGCGTAGCGCGACCGAGACCCGGCCGGATGCGATCGTGCTCGACATCAACATGCCCGTTTTGGATGGCGTCAGCGTAGTCACCGCGCTGCGGGCAATGGACAACGACGTGCCGGTCTGCGTGCTCAGCGCCCGCAGCTCAGTCGACGACCGGGTCGCGGGGCTGGAAGCCGGCGCCGACGACTACCTGGTCAAGCCGTTCGTGCTGGCGGAGCTGGTGGCACGGGTGCGCGCCCTGCTACGCCGCCGCGGTGCCACCGCGACCTCCTCCTCGGAGACCATCACCGTCGGTCCGCTGGAGGTGGACATCCCCGGTCGGCGCGCCAGGGTCAACGGTGTCGACGTGGACCTGACCAAGCGGGAGTTCGACCTGCTCGCTGTGCTGGCCGAGCACAAAACCGCGGTACTGTCCCGTGCGCAGCTGCTCGAGCTGGTGTGGGGCTACGACTTCGCGGCCGACACCAACGTCGTCGACGTCTTCATCGGATACCTTAGGCGCAAGCTGGAAGCCAACGGCGGTCCACGGCTGCTGCACACCGTCCGCGGTGTCGGTTTCGTGCTCAGGATGCAGTGAGTCCGGTGGGTGTTCAATGGTGGCAGTGAACATCCTGTCGCGGATCTTCGCCCGTACCCCGTCGCTTCGGACTCGGGTGGTCGTGGCGACGGTGATCGGCGCGGCGATTCCGGTGCTGATCGTCGGCGCGGTGGTCTGGGTCGGCATCACCAAAGACCGCAAGGAACGCCTGGACCGCCGGCTGGATGAAGCAGCCGGATTCGCGATTCCGTTCGTGCCGCGCGGCCTGGACGAGATCCCACGGTCCCCGAACGACCAAGACGCGCTGATCACGGTACGCCGGGGCAACGTGATCAAGTCGAACTCCGACATCAACCTGCCCAAGTTGCAGGCCGACTACGCCGACACCTTCATTCACGGGGTGCGCTACCGGGTGCGCACCGTCGAGATCCCGGGACCGGAACCCACCTCGGTCGCGGTCGGCGCAACCTACGACGCCACCTACGCGGAGACGAACAACTTGCATCGTCGCGTGCTGCTGATCTGCACCCTCGCGATCGGTGCCGCCGCGGTGTTCGCCTGGCTGCTGGCCGCCTTCGCGGTGCGACCGTTCAAACAGCTGGCTGAACAGACCCGGTCGATCGACGCGGGCGACGAGGCGCCGCGAGTCGAAGTGCACGGGGCCAGCGAGGCGGTGGAGATCGCCGAGGCCATGCGCGGCATGCTGCAGCGAATATGGAACGAGCAGAACCGGACTCAGGAGGCGCTCGCCTCGGCTCGCGACTTCGCCGCGGTTTCCTCGCATGAGTTGCGGACACCACTGACGGCGATGCGGACCAACCTCGAGGTCCTGGCCACCCTCGATCTGCCCGACGATCAACGCAAAGAAGTGCTCAACGATGTCATTCGCACCCAATCGCGGATCGAGGCCACGTTGAGCGCGCTCGAGCGGTTGGCCCAGGGTGAACTGTCCACTTCCGACGACCACGTGCCCGTCGACATCACCGATCTGCTCGACCGCGCGGCGCACGACGCCACCCGCATTTATCCCGACCTCGACGTCTCGCTGGTGCCGTCACCGACCTGCATCATCGTCGGGATGCCGGCCGGGTTGCGGCTGGCTGTCGACAACGCCATTGCCAACGCCGTCAAACACGGCGGTGCCACCCACGTGCAGTTGTCCGCGGTCAGTTCACGGGCCGGGGTCGAGATCGCCATCGACGACAACGGCAGCGGGGTGCCGGAGGAAGAGCGCCAGGTGGTGTTCGAACGATTCTCCCGCGGTTCAACGGCATCGCACTCGGGGTCGGGCCTGGGGCTTGCGCTAGTGGCCCAGCAGGCTCATCTGCATGGGGGCACGGCGTCGCTGGAAAACAGCCCGATGGGCGGGGCGCGTCTGGTGCTGCGCCTTCCCGGGCCGAGCTAGACGCCGGAGGCGATCACGACTTACGAGCGCTCTTGCGCCATGGCGTAAAAAAGGCACGGGCAGCGAATTCCTCGTCCTGGAACCAGACTTGGGCCTCGATGTCGTCGTAGCAGGCATCGTCGGGACTGTAGGAGAGCCTGGAATCCATGCGGCCCTTGACCGTCCAGCCTTCCGGTCCGCTGCCATCGGGATTAGCGCGCATGGAACCTGCTCCGTAAGGCGCGTACGGCACCAGGGGCGTCGCCGTTGCCGGTGTTGGGGGGCTGGCTGAAATCTTCTCCGTCGCAGCGTCTTTCGGGACGGGCCGGCGCCGGGTCGCGGGACCTTTCGGCTTGGCCTTCACCTTTGCCGCCGCCGCCTTCTTCGCCGGCCTCTTGCCTGGGATCCTCTGCGTCGCTGCGCCTTTCACGACGGGGATCCGCTCCGTCGCAGCGTCGCCGGAGACTGCTTTGCGCTTGCGCGGCGGCGCTTTGGACACGGCCTTCTTCTTGGCCGGACCCGCTTTGGCAGCGGGTACTTTCCGCGTCGGCGGTTCGGCCGCCGGGGTTTTCATCACCGGCTCGGGTTTCGGCCGGGGCGCGGGTTCAGCCAGAACCCAGGCCGGCATCTGGGTTTTGGCGGGTCGGGCCATCATCGTGAACGTCAATACCATGCCCAGCGCGAACGAGACGCCGGCCAGCCACCAGTGCACGTGGCCGATCATCGTTTCACCCCGATGCCCGGCCAGGCAGACGGAGGCGCCGGCCACTGCGGTTGCGGCAAGTCCGGCTCGGGCTGACCCTCCGGCTCCGGTTCGGGCTGGGGCTCCTCTGTTTCGGCGGCCGGCTCCTGCTCCTCGGGTTGCGGCTCGTCCGGCTCCGGCTCCTCGCGATCGGGCTCGTCCGGCTCCGCTTCCAACTCCTCGGGCTCGGGCGACTGCGGCTCGGGCCCGACGGGGTCGGGCTCGGGCTCGTCCGGCTCCGAAACCTCAGTGACCGGCTGAGCAGTCGCCGGCCACAAGAGCTGCTCGAATGTCTGAGGCTCCTGCTCGGTGGACGCCGCCTCGAATTCAGGCCACCGCGGCGGCGGCGCATCGACCTCAGGCCCGGGCTCAGCTGCCGCAACCGGCTCGAGCTCGGAAGCGGGATGTGAAACAGGTTGAGGTGCGATCTCCGCCGGCGCGGGCGCGGTTCTGGTTTTGATCAGCAACGAGACGATCCCGTAGGCGACAGCCGACCCGGCTACGAAAGCAGCCAGGTAGACCAACCACTGGATCAGGAAACTCATGTCCGGCTCTCCCCCTAGCTGACCACGATTTCGGCGCGACGGTTCCTGGCTCGACCCTCGCTCGTGTCGTTGCTAGCTATCGGATTGGCCGACCCCATGCCTTTGGCAGTGACGCGGACTCGCGGTACCCCGTTGGCAATGAGGAATTCGGCTACCGCTGTCGCTCGCTGCGTGCTCAACGGGATGTTAATGGCTTCAGCGCTGCTGTTATCGGTGTACCCGTTCACCGTGATGCGTGCAGCGGGGCATGCCTTGAGCTGGTCGGCCACCTTGATCAGGATCTGGGTGTCTTCGGGAGTGAGGCTCACGCCGTCGCTGCCGAAGGCCAGTGGACCGCCGGTCAACTTGTTGATGACCGCTTGGAGGTCGTTGCACGCAGGAGGACCCGGAGCCGGCGCAGGCGACGACGCCGGCGGCGCGTTCAGCGTGACCTGGCCCCTTGCCGTGATGTTGTTCACGACGTTCAACCCCGGCCAGGCGCTGACTGTCGCGCGCTGGACGGCAACCTTCTGGTCGGGCGATGCGGCAGTGCCGCTCAAGGTGATCGTGTCTTTCTCCACCTTGAGGCTGAAGTCCGGAATTTGCGCACTTGCGGTGAAAACCGGTTCTGCGACGGCGAAATCGGCACTGTGTACCAGGGGATCGATATTGATCTGGTCAACGACGGTGACGCCGGGTGTGATGAAAGCTTTGAGTGACTTCATCAACCCGGCCTTGGCGGCCTCGTCAGGGAAATCGCCGATCAGCGTGACGGTGTTGCCGTTGCGACTGATCGACAGCAGTGCCAGAGACTGGCCCGGGACGATGGACAAGCGCGGCGGAATGGCGGGTGCGGCGGTGAGGCTCGGCAGGTCACCGGTCGGTCCGTTGATCCCCTTGGGTCGTTCGTATGCGCCGAATCCGATCATCGCCAGCAGGAGCGGAATCACTGCTGCACCGATCAACCAGGGGCGGCCGGGTTGCTGGCGGTGGTATCGCGGGGTGAGTTGAGCATGGTTGATTTGACGGGCGGGCACGGTCGCTTCGTCCACCCCCGCTTCTGAACCCACCATCGCTCCTTACTCTGACCGCCGCTGTTCGCGCTTCCAGGCGATATGAGCCTACCGAGTCCACACCCGATCCCGAGCCAACCTGCGGCAGACTGGAGCGATGGCCAACGGAAGCAAGCCCACGGACAGCGACACCCTGGCGCACATCCGCGACCTCGTCGCCCAGGAGAAGGCGTTGCGGGCGCAGCTGCAGCAGGGCGCCATCACGACCGACGAGGAACACGGGCGGTTGCGCCGGCTCGAAGTCGAACTCGACCAATGCTGGGATCTGCTGCGACAGCGGCGGGCGCTGCGGGAGACCGGTGGTGACCCGGGCGAAGCCTCCGTGCGGCCGGCCGACGAGGTCGAAGGTTATCTCGGGTAGCGCGCCCGGTGGATAACGCCGATGTCGACGTTGTCATCGTCGGGGGTGGACACAACGGGCTGGTCGCGGCCGCCTACCTGGCCCGGGCGGGCCTTCGGGTGCGCCTGCTCGAACGTTTGCCGCAGGTCGGCGGCGCCACCGTATCCGCCCAGGTCTTCGAGGGTGTCGACGTACGACTGTCGCGCTATTCGTACCTGGTGAGCCTGCTGCCGTCGCGCATCCTTAACGACCTGGGAGCGCAGCTGCATCTGATCAAGCGGCCCTACTCCTCTTACACCCCGGATCCCGGGACGGCTGGACGCACCGGACTGCTGGTCGGAGCTCATGACAGCTTCGCCGCCATCGGGGCGGCCGCCGACGAGGACGGCTTCGCCGCCTTCTATCGCCGCTGCGGGCAGGTGACCCGCCGGCTGTGGCCCACCCTGCTCGAACCGCTGCGGACCCGCGAGCAGGCCCGCCGGCTCGTCGTCTCCGGCGGTGGCCCCGCGGCGGCGGACGCCTGGCGTGCCATGGTCGACGAGCCGATCGGGCAGGCCATCACCGACGCTGTGGACAGCGACCTGGTCCGCGGAGTGATTGCCACCGACGCGCTGGTCGGCACCTTCGCCCGCCTGGGCGACCAGTCGCTGCTGCAGAACATCTGCTTCCTGTACCACGTGATGGGCGGCGGCACCGGTGACTGGAACGTCCCGGTCGGGGGGATAGGCGCGGTGTCCTCGGCGCTGTCGGCTGCCGCACTTCGCCATGGGGCCGAAATATTGACGGGTGCAGATGTTTTGGCAGTCAATCCAGAAGGCGAGGTGCGCTACGTCAGCCACGGAGACGAACGTCGGGTCCGCGCACGCTTCGTGCTGGCCGGCGTCGGGCCGGCGGTAATGGCCGGCCTGCTCGGGGAGCCGGCGCCATCGGTGGCGCCGGGTCCGCAGGTCAAGGTCAACATGGTGCTGCGCCGACTGCCGCTCCTGCGGGACGGCAGTGTGACGCCCGACCAGGCATTTGCCGGCACGTTTCACGTCAACGAGACGTGGTCGCAACTCGATGCGGCGTACCTGCGGGCGGCGGCCGGACACCTGCCGGACCCGTTGCCGTGCGAGGCGTACTGCCATTCGCTGGCCGATCCCAGTATCGTGTCGTCGACACTGCCCGGCGTCCAGACCATGACGGTGTTCGGGTTTCACACCCCGCATTCGGTGTTCGGTTCCGGCGAGCCGGGCCGGCTTCGTCAGCAGTTGACCGATGCGGTGCTCAAATCGCTGAATTCCGTTCTGGCTGAACCCATCCAGGATGTGCTGCTACCCGACGCGCGTGGCCGGCCCTGCCTGGAAACCACGACCACACTGGATCTGCAGGATCGGCTGGCGATGACCGCGGGCAACATCTTCCACGGTGCGCTGTCGTGGCCGTTCGTCGACGACGACGATCCGCTGGACACGCCGGCGCGCCGCTGGGGCGTGGCGACCAGACATGAGCAGGTCATGGTGTGCGGTGCCGGCGCCCGGCGTGGTGGGGCGGTATCGGGCATCGGCGGGCACAACGCTGCGATGGCGGTGTTGGCCTCGCTGTAACCGTGCGGGCCACACGGGCGAGCAGACGCAAAATCGCCCCGGAACGCCTGTCCCAGGGCGATTTTGCGTCTGCTCGCGCTACAACCTAGCGGGCGTCGACCCCGACGTAGTCGCGCTCGGTGTAGCCGGTGTAGATCTGACGCGGACGGCCGATCTTGCTGTCGCCCTCGTCATGCATCTCACGCCAGTGCGCGATCCAGCCCGGCAGCCGGCCCAACGCGAAGAGCACGGTGAACATCCGCACCGGGAAGCCCAGGGCCCGGTAGATCAGCCCGGTGTAGAAGTCGACGTTGGGGTAGAGCTTGCGCTCGATGAAGTAATCGTCGGTCAGCGCCGCCTCTTCGAGCTGCTTGGCGATGTCCAGCAGCGGGTCGCCGCCCAGCTTGGCCAGGATCTTGTCGGCCTGCTCTTTGACGATCCTGGCCCGCGGGTCGTAGTTCTTGTAGACGCGGTGACCGAAGCCCATCAGCTTGACGCCGGCCTCGCGGTTCTTCACTTTGCGGACGAACTCGCCCACGTCGTCGCCGCTCTCGCGGATCTGCTCGAGCATCTCGAGCACCGCCTGGTTGGCGCCACCGTGCAGCGGGCCCCACAGGGCGTTGATGCCGCCGGAGATCGAGGTGAACAGGTTCGCCTGCGAGGACCCGACCAGACGCACCGTGGACGTCGAACAGTTCTGCTCGTGGTCGGCGTGCAGTATCAACAGCATGTCCAGGGCGCGGACCACCTCGGGGTCGGCCTGATAAGGCTCGGCGGGCAGCCCGAACGTCATCCGCAGGAAGTTCTCGACCAGGCTCAGCGAGTTGTCCGGGTAGAGGAACGGCTGGCCCACCGACTTCTTGTACGCGTAGGCGGCGATGGTGGGCAGCTTGGCCAGCAGCCGGATGGTGGACAGCTCGACCTGGGTGTTGTCGGTGGGGTCCAGCGAATCCGGGTAGTAGGCCGACAACGCGTTGACCGTGCTGGAGAGCACCGGCATCGGGTGGGCGTTGCGCGGGAATCCGTCGAAGAAGCGCTTGAGGTCCTCGTGCAGCATGGTGTGCAGCTGGATGCGCTGAGTGAACTCGGCCAGTTGGTCGCTGGTGGGCAGCTCGCCGTAGATCAGCAGGTAGGAGACCTCGATGAAGGTCGATTTCTCGGCAAGCTGGTCGATCGGGTACCCGCGGTAGCGCAGAATCCCGGCGTCGCCGTCGATGTAGGTGATGGCGCTCTTGCAGCTCGCGGTGTTGACGAAGCCGTTGTCGAAGGTGGTGTGCCCGGTCTTCGACAGCAGCGGACCCAGCGCAATGCCGTCGGCACCTTCGGTTGCATGGACGACCTTCAGGTCGATCTCGCCCCCCGGGTACTTCAGAGTTGCGGTGTCGTCGGTGTCGCCCACGAGAACCCCTTTGCGCTCAGGCTTTGATATGGCTACCCGCCCTAGGTGCATCATCGGTGCACTAGGTGCGTATAGGTGAAGGTAGTCGTTATCTCAACCGGGTGCCCTCTCGGGGTCGGATCTGCACGTCGGGCGCCTGATGGCGACACCGGAACTCGGCGCAACGTCCTGGTCGGAACCCTGTTCATGAGCAATGACCGAGTGGCTCGGGCGCGGTGCTGGCGAATCGATGTCACCGGGTACCTGCCCGGCGACAGTTCATCAGGGCGGCGAGCTGGTCACGAGTCGTAGTTCCGGTTTTGGCCATCGCCCGGTAAATGTGGCTTTCGACGCTGCGTACGGACAGAGATAACCGTTCGGCCACTGCGCGGTTGCTCAGCCCCTGGCCGATCAGCATGACGATTTTGCCCTCCCGACCGGTGAAGGGCAGGGGTTCCCGGGCCTGCCGCAGCGCCGGAGTCCATGCGCCGCACTGTTTCGACAGCGCGTCCGCACGTGTCGCGCAACCCATGACAGCATCTGGGCGGCATCACCCTCAGCCAGGGCGGTTGCGAACCTAGACGCGACACCGGCGCGTGGCCCTTCGACGATCGTTTGGAGTTCGCGCAGTCTCGTCGCGGCCGAGGGGTCACCGAATTGGACGGCGGTCTGCAGGCTCAGCACTTCGGCGGCGAATTGACCTTTGGCGGAGGACCTTTGGGCCGCCGATCGCAGTTCCGCGACGGCCGCGCTGACACGCTGATCGAGTTGCTGTGGGTGCTCGAGTCTCCGCGCACCGCCGCCTGGTCCGCGAACATTCGCATCGACGCCGAGCCCTACGGGAACCGGTGCGGCATCACGTGCCCCAAAGCGTGGCACCAGGGGCGGGCTTCGTCGCAAAACCTCGGGTCACGCGGGGCGGGTCGGCAACGGGCTAAGGCTGCAACCGCTCGACGCGGCCGTCAATCACCCGAATCCGGTTGTGCAGTCTGTTTTCCCGGCCCTGCCAGAACTCCACGACTTCCGGAGATATCAGGTACCCGCCCCAGTTCGGCGGGACCGGGATCTGCTCGGTATCGGCGAAGCGTTCGGTAACCTCGGCGAGCTGAGCGAGCAGCGCCGCGCGTGACGCGATGGGTTGCGATTGGCGCGATGCCCATGCCCCCAGCTGCGAACCGCGTGGCCGCTTGGACCAGTAGTCGGCGGTGTCGTGCGCGTCGACCCTGCTCACCGCGCCGCGGATGTGGATCTGTCGGCCCAGCAGATACCAGGGGAAGGTGGCCGATGCGTACGGCGTCGCGGCCAGATCGTGGCCCTTTGCCGAGTCGTAATTGGTGAAAAAGGTGATGCCCGTCTCGTCGGCGCTTTTGCACAACACCGAGCGGCTGACCGGCTTGCCGTCAGCGACCGTGGCCACCACCATTGCGTTCGGCTCGGCGATTCCGGCCTCTTGAGCGTCGTGGATCCACTTGCGAAACAACGAAAGCCAGCCGTCGTCAAGCCAGTCCGCATCGAGGTCGGGACTACCGTCCTTTTCGACGGAGCCGTACTCCACCCGCATCCCGGCCAGGTGCTGCTCATGAGGTTCGGTCACGGCCCAACGCTACTCGGGCCCGTTACCGGCCGATAGCAAGCGGCTGGGACGAGGGTGCAAGAATCTGCCCATGACTGTGGTCCCGGAGGATTTTGTCCCAGGCCTGGAAGGTGTGGTGGCCTTCACCACCGAGATCGCCGAACCCGACAAGGACGGCGGCGCACTGCGCTACCGCGGCGTGGACATCGAGGAGCTGGTGGGTCAGCACGTCACATTCGGCGACGTATGGGCGCTCCTGGTCGACGGCGAGTTCGGCCGCGGACTGCCGCCTGCTGAGCCCTTCCCGCTGCCGATCCACACCGGTGACGTGCGGGTCGACGTGCAGGCCGGCCTGGCCATGCTGGCACCCATCTGGGGATACAAGCCACTGCTGGACACCGACGAGGGCACCGCGCGCGACCAGCTCGCCCGGGCTTCGGTGATGGCGTTGTCCTACGTCGCGCAATCGGCCCGCGGCATCTACCAGCCGGCCATACCTCAGCGCGTCATTGACGAATGCTCGACTGTCACAGCACGTTTCATGACTCGCTGGCAGGGCGAACCGGACCCCCGGCACGTCGAGGCGATCGATGCCTACTGGGTGTCGGCCGCTGAGCACGGCATGAACGCGTCCACGTTCACCGCCCGCGTCATCGCCTCAACCGGCGCGGACGTGGCCGCCGCACTGTCCGGGGCGATCGGGGCAATGAGCGGGCCTCTGCACGGCGGGGCGCCGGCCCGCGTGCTGCCGATGATCCAAGAGGTGGAGCGCACCGGAGACGCGCGTGGCCTGGTGAAGGGAATTTTGGACCGCGGCGAGAAGCTGATGGGCTTCGGGCACCGGGTGTATCGCGCCGAAGACCCGCGGGCGCGGGTGCTGCGGGGCACCGCTGAGCGCCTGGGTGCCCCGCGCTACGAGGTCGCCGCCGCGCTGGAGCAGGCGGCACTGGCCGAGCTTCGGGAGCGCCGCCCGGACCGGGCGATCGAGACCAATGTCGAATTCTGGGCCGCCGTCATCCTGGACTTCGCTCAAGTTCCGGCGAACATGATGCCGGCGATGTTCACCTGCGGACGTACGGCCGGATGGTGCGCCCACATCCTCGAGCAGAAGCGGCTGGGTAAGTTGGTGCGGCCGGCGGCCATCTACGTGGGGCCTGAACCGCGAAGCGTGGAATCCGTCGCGGGCTGGGATCGGGTTCTCACGACTGCATAGCAGCGGACGGCGTCAGATCGCCACCTGATTGGTCGAGGAACCGCGGATCACTGAAGTGATGGCGCGACCGAATCGGCGTTCCACCGAGCTGATCAGCTTCATCACCTGCGCCTGATCGGTGCTGTCGGCGGCAACGGCAAACACCTGCGAGGCGCTGTAGCCGTGCACCACTCGGCTCAGCTGGCCGACGTGGCGCCCCGAGACCGCCACGGAATATCCCGCGGCCAGCAGCGTTCGCGCGGCGAAGTACCCGGCATCGGTCCCCGCGTCCATGACCAGGAACAGTTTGGGTTGATCGACCGGCAACGCCGGCGTCTGCGGCTGCGCAGGTGCGGTGAGCGACATAAGGCACAACCCTATTGATGTCGGCCCGGGTCGCGGAATCCGCCGATCGGACAGTTCCGGAGGAAATCGGCGTCATCCGATCGGGGGCATCGGCCCTCCCCCGATCGGCGCCTCGCGCTGTCAGTGCCTTCCATTAGTGTCCGCGATGAGAAATGCCGGCCGGTTCGGTCAGTACTTATGAGCCCGGCCGGGCGATTCCAACAACCGAAGGAGCAACACATGGCTATTGCCGTCGAACCCGCAGTGATTCCCCATCTCATCGTCGACGATGCCGCCGCCGCCATCGACTTCTACGTCAGAGCCTTCGACGCCGTCGAAATGGCCCGCATTCCGGGTCCGGACGGCCGACTGATTCACGCCGCGGTTCAGATCAACGGGTCGATGGTGATGCTCAACGACGACTTCCCGGAGATGTGCAACGGCCAGTCGATGACCCCGAAGTCGCTCGGCGGCACGCCGGTCACCATCCATCTCACCGTCACCGACGTCGAGACCAAGTTCCAGCGGGCTCTCGACGCCGGCGCGACGGTGGTCATGCCACTGGAGGATCAGTTCTGGGGAGACCGTTACGGCGTCCTCGCCGACCCCTTCGGGCACAACTGGTCGCTGGGACAACCGGTCCGCGAAGTCAGCATGGAGGAGATCAAGGAGTCGGTGTCCGCCCAGGCCACCGGCTAAGAAGAGCGCAACCGAGCCAGCAGGCGCCGTCCTTTCGACGGCTCCTGCGGCCTGGCGGCCGCCGCAAGCATGTCGGCGACATCGGTGAACTTGTGGCGTGGCCGGCCGTTCTCGCCGCCGCGCGCCACTTCAGCCGCATCGATGGCCCGCCAGCCCGCCGAGTCGACGACATCGGGCTGACGGGTCGTCACAAGGCTGGACAGCGCCACCCGGCCCGCCACCGGATCGGTCAGTCTGCCCGCATTGAAGTCGGCCACCAGGGCCTGCACGGTCTCGAATGAGCACGACTTGTTGGTGCCGATGAAGCCGCTCGGGCCACGTTTGATCCAGCCCGCGACGTAGGCGCCGGGGACTGGATCGCCGGTGCCGGTATCGACGACCCGTCCTGAGTCGTTGGGGACGACACCCGCCGCGTCGTCGAACGGGAGGTCACGAACAGGCTTGCCGCGGTAGCCAATCGAGGTCAGGATCAGGCCGGCGTCGATCCGGCGGCACTCGCCGGTGCCGGTGACGGCGAACTCGACCGAAGCCACGCGCTCATCACCGATGATGCGTTGCGGCGTCAACCCGTAAGCCAGCCGGATTCGTGGCCGCGACGCCGGAATCGAGCCGTCGCCCAGGGTGCGAAGGATCTCCAGCTTGTGCCTGGTCGACACATCCGTTGCCGTGGCCAGATCATCTCGAACCCGACGGTGGTCCGCGGCGTCAAGCACGACCTCGCAGACGCCCGTGAGCCCGATCAGTTCGGGCAGCGTGAATGCGGAGTCGGCCGGTCCGCGACGGGCCGCGATCACCACCTCGCGCACAGCCGATCTGCGGAGCGCTTTCAACGCGTGGTCGGCGATGTCGGTGCGGGCCAGCTCGTCCGGGTCGGTGATGAGCACCCGAGCCACGTCGAGTGCGACGTTGCCGTTGCCGATCACCACCGCCCGCTCGTGGCTGAGATCGATTGGCAGTGCGGCGTATTCGGGGTGACCGTTGATCCATGCGACCAGCTCGGTGGCCGTGCCGGTGCCTTGCAGCCCCATCCCATCGATGTCGAGCCGACGATCATTGGGCGCGCCGACCGCATACAGCACGGCGTGGTGGTGGGCCAGCAGCTCAGCGTGGCTGATGTGCCGGCCCACCTCCACGTTGAGGTAGAACCGGAAATGATCGTGCCCGGCTACCCGGTCGAACAACCGGGTGACCCGCTTGGTGTGCTGGTGATCTGGCGCCACACCGGCACGCACCAGACCGTAAGGCGTGGGCAGCTTCTCGAAGACGTTGACCCGCACGTCCTCCTGCACAAGCAGCTCGTCGGCAGCGTACATCGCCGCCGGCCCCGACCCGACGATGGCGACGGTCAGTGGCCGGCGCCGCGCGTGCACCTGCGCGGCCGGAATCACCGACGCCAATTTCGATGTCGGCGGTAGCTTCACATCAGCGGGGCGGTCGGGATAGAAGGACGCGTTGATCGCCACGAAGGGCAGTTGCCCGGCATCCAGCTTGCTGTCCGGGACGATCGCACCGACGGGACAGGCACTCACGCATGCGCCACAGTCGACACATGCCACCGGGTCGATGTAAAGCATCTCCGAGGTCGCGTAACCCGGTTCGTCCGGGGACGGGTGGATGCAATTGACCGGACACGCGAACACGCAGGACCCGTCATTGCAGCACGACTGCGTAATCACATGCGGCATAACAGAACTCGCGGACTCCTCAGGCAGCGGGCGCAGCTGTCAAGTGCTGGCGCTGCGGCTCGCTACGGTAACGCGACGGCTTACCGTTGATCTTGCAGATCCGCCACATGAGCCGGGCGGAGCGGTTCTCCATCAGCCCCGTGTCGTAGGCCAGCGTCCGGACATCTGCGAACATGTCGCGCAACCACTTTCGCGATTCAGGCGAGCCGAAGAAGAGTTCCTTCTTCACCGAACGCGGAATGTCGAACTCCTGCCAGAACGCCTTCGGCGGGATCAGGATCGCATTGCACAGCGCCCGCATGGTCAGCGGGAAGTACAACGAAACCCAGAAGCGTTGACGACGAGTAAGATTCGGCAACCGGCGTCGGAGAAACTCGTGCGCGAAGGATATATGGCGCGCTTCTTCGGCCACGTGGATGGCCATCACCCGCTCCATGATCGGATGCAGCGACTTGCCTTCGCGCAGCACCTGTTTCTGGGTGTGGTCGATAGGCTCTTCGCCGGCGAGCACACCGATGAAGAACGCCACAGGCAACGGGCCGGCCACCAGCGGAACGAAAGGCGAGATCCAGCGCAGCCGTCGCGGCATCCCAGGGACGTCTGCGCCGACCCGGTTGACCATCTCCTGAAACATCATGGTGTGGTTGCACTCTTCGACCGACTCGTGCAGGCAGTAACGGTATTCCGGCGAGCCGTTGGGCACCCAGAAGGTGTAATTCATCAGTCCGCGGATCAGAATGGATTCGAAGTGCAGCCCTACCTTGGCCACGTTGGCCTGCCGCCACATCCCGATCTTGATCTTCTTCGCCTCGGGCTGCGCCTGATACCAGGGGTGGCGGCCCAACGGGTCGGAAGCCGGCAGAATCCACCGGGGATCGTTGTCGGTGACAGCGAATTCCGTTGATTCCCAGTCGATATCGGTATACGGATTGAAGTTTCGCCGCACCGAGCCCTCGGACAGGGTGGCGAGCATGTCCACATAGTCAGCGTCGTCGCGTACCTCCATATTGCGGCGCCAACGTCTAACCAAGCGCGTCCTGGCAGTCGCAGCAACCATCAGAAGCCTCCCCAGCGAGGTTGAGATCCGGACGAATAAAGAACACGGTACCGCCGGTACTGGGAATTCTCCAGGGCGGTTCCGGCCGTTGTGATCCAGGCCGCACAACAGGGCAGTGTGTGTGCTAGCTCACAGCCATCGCCTCCACCAGCGAAAATGGAGACCGCTTGGCATGCGACGCTCGGCCGCTCACTACCCTGTTCACCATGGCTGACCAGCTCACGAGCTCCCTCGAGATTCCCGCCGACCTCAAACCGCGCGACGGCCGCTTCGGCTGCGGTCCGTCGAAGGTGCGGCCCGAGCAGTTGCAGACGCTGAGTACCAGCGCTGCCGCCCTGTTCGGCACCTCGCACCGTCAGGCGCCGGTCAAGAACCTGGTGGGCCGGGTGCGTTCAGGGCTCGCCGAGCTGTTTTCGCTGCCCGACGGATATGAGGTGGTCCTGGGCAACGGCGGCGCCACGGCCTTCTGGGACGCAGCGGCCTTCGGCCTGATCGACGAGCGCTCGCTGCATCTGACCTATGGCGAGTTCAGCTCGAAATTCGCCTCGTGCGTCGCCAAGAACCCGTTCGTCGGCGACCCGATCATCATCAAGGCCGACGCGGGATCCGCGCCCGAGCCTCAGTCCGACCCGTCGGTCGACGTGATCGGTTGGGCCCACAATGAGACCTCGACGGGCGTCGCGGTGCCGGTGCGGCGCCCCCCCGACGCCGGGGACGCCCTGGTCCTCATCGATGCCACCTCGGGTGCCGGCGGTCTGCCCGTCGACATCAATGATGTTGACGCCTACTACTTCGCGCCGCAGAAGAACTTCGCCAGCGACGGCGGCCTGTGGCTGGCCCTCATGAGCCCGGCGGCGCTGGCCCGGGTCGAGGCCATCGCCGGCTCCGGTCGCTGGTGCCCCGACTTCCTGTCGCTGCCGATCGCCATCGAGAACAGCGTCAAGAACCAGACCTACAACACCCCGGCCATCGCCACGCTGGTATTGCTGGCCGAGCAGCTCGATTGGTTGCTGGGAAACGGCGGCCTGGACTGGGCGGTCAAGCGGACGGCGGACTCGTCACAGCGGCTGTACTCCTGGGCCGAGGAACGGTCCTACACCACCCCGTTCGTTGCCGACCCGGCGCTGCGTTCGCAGGTGGTGGGAACCATCGACTTCGTCGACGACGTCGACGCCGCCGTGGTGGCCAAGACGCTACGGGCCAATGGCATCGTCGACACCGAGCCGTACCGCAAACTCGGCCGCAACCAGTTGCGCATCGCCATGTTCCCGGCCGTGGACCCTGACGACATCAGCGCATTGATCAACTGCATCGACTGGGTGGTCGAGCGGCTGTAGCGCTGCGACGATGCGGGCCGGCTGGGCCCGCTGAGGAGCAGGGCAGTCCGGCCTAGCGCTGCGACGATGCGGGCCGGCTGGGCCCGCTGAGGAGCAGGGCAGTCCGGCCTAGCACCGGAGCAACCATCCAGCGTGTCAGTACCGGGTTAGCGGAGTTCGCTGCACTAGAGTTCGCACGTAACGATTCCGTTGCTGACCTGCACGGAGTCTGCGAGGAGAAGCCATGCGGGAACTCAAAGTGGTTGGGCTCGACCCCGACGGCAAATACGTCCTCTGCGAAGGTGCCGGCTCGGCCGAGAAGTTCCGACTGCCCGCCGACGAGCGCCTGCGGGCGGTGCTGGACGGTGAGCCGATACCCCCCGAGCAGCCCGCGCTGGACATTGTCGTGACAAACATGTTGAGCCCCAAAGAGATTCAATCCCGGATCCGCGCCGGGGCGTCAGTCGAACAGGTGGCCGCTGCGTCTGGGTCAGACGTCGCGCGCATCCAACGGTTCGCCAACCCGGTCTTACTGGAGCGGTTTCGTGCGGCCGAGCTGGCAACCGCCGCGCATCCGGTGCTGGCCGACGGCCCCGCGGTGCTCAGCTTGCTGGAGACAGTGACTGCGGCGCTGGTGACCCGGGGCCTGAGCCCGGAGAAACTCACCTGGGACGCCTGGCGCAACGAGGACTGCCGCTGGACCGTGCAGCTGGGGTGGCAGGCCGGCCGCTCGGACAACGTGGCGCATTTCCGTTTCACACCCGGAGCGCACGGCGGCACCGTGACCGCCATCGACGACGCGGCCAGCGAACTCATCGACCCGGACTTCAAGCCGCGGCAGCTTGCACCGGTGGCGCACCTCGCCTTCGACGCCGATGCGCCTGCGAGCCCCGCACAACCCGCCGCGCCGCCGACGCAGCCCGGCGCACCGACCCCCTCCGGCGAACAGCCAACCGGTAGCCGACGTGGCAAGCCGGCCATCCCGGCCTGGGAGGACGTGCTGCTCGGCGTCCGCTCCAGCGGGCGTTAGCGGCCTAGCAGCGTCATCGCCAGTAACGACAGCCACGCCCCGAGTACGCCGGCCGCCGCCCCCAGCACGAACCACCGCAGCACCAGCTTGTGCCGCCAGCCCCACACCGTGGGTGCCAGTCCCCCTACCGCCACCAGGTTGAGCCCTATGGCCAACAGCGGATGCACCCGGATCAGCCCGAGGCTGAGCACCACTATCGCAGCCCCGGTTACGGCCGCGACGAAACCGGCCACCGCCAAACCCGTTGCCCAGGGCACGGACTCATCGTTCACGTCGCGAGCCTAGCCCGAGGCCCGCTCATAGAACGCGACCGCGGCCGCCGTCGCCACATTGAGCGAGTCGGTGCCGCGCGACATCGGAATCCGCACCCGAATGTCGCTGAGGCGCAGGGCGGCCGGCGTCAGCCCCGGCCCCTCAGCACCCACCAGCAGCGCAACCCGATCATCGTGCACTCCTGCCATCGCTTCCCGCAGGTTACGCGCGTCGCTCTGTGGCGTCATCGCCAATAGCCGGAAGCCGCGCTCGCGCAGTCGCACCAGTTCGGCGGGCCAGTCGGTGGCCCGGGCGTAGGGCACCAGCAGCGCGTGGCCCATGGAGACCCGCACTGCGCGACGGTAAAGCGGGTCAGCGCAGCCACTGCCGAAGATGACTGCGTCCACCCCCAGGCCTGCTGAACTGCGAAAGATGGAGCCCAGATTCTCGTGGTCGTTGACGCCTTCGAGCACCGCGACGGTGCGCGCACCGTCGACCACCTGGCCGACGTCGGGTTCGGCAACCCGGCTGGCGCTGGCCAACACCCCACGATTGAGATGGAATCCGACGACGCATGCCATCACCTCGGCGGACGCCCGGTAATAGGGTGCCGGGATACCGGCCAGGTCGTCAGCTAGCTCCGCCAGTCTGCGGTCGGTTCCCAGCAGGGCGCGCGGGGTGAACCGCGACGCAAGCATGCGCTGCACCACCAGCACACCTTCGGCGATCACCAAACCCTTGCCCGACGGCAGGTCGGGACGGCGGTCGACGCTGTTCAGATCGCGGAAATCGTCGAGGCGTGGGTCGTCGGGATCGGTGACGTCCTGGATGTCGATGTCCGGTGCGGTCACGGGCTTTCGTCGACCAGCGCCGAGATCAGATCGGAGGCGTTGCGCAGGGTGTCACGCTGTTCGTCGTCGAGGGTCGCAAGGCGCTCGGCCAGCCACTCCTGCCGCGCTCGCCGGGCGGCTCTGACCAACTCGGCGCCGGTTTCAGAGACCGAGACCAGCACCTGCCGGCCGTCGACGGGGTGCGGGGCGCGGTCCACCAGGCCTTCGTCAGCCAGGGACGCGATCACTCGCGTCATCGACGGCGGGCGAACCCGTTCCCGGATCGCCAACGCTCCCGGAGTCATCGCACCCTCGTTGGCCAAAGTGGTCAGTGCCGAGAGCTGGGTCAGCGAGATGGGCGACGACGCGTTGTGGAACCGGAGTTGCCGAGCCAGCCGCATGACTGCCAACGACAAGTCCGCAGCCAACCGCGCATCGCTGTCAGGCACAGCGCGAGGTTACAACGGAACGCAAGAGACGGGTATGCGAAACGACGAACCGTAAGCGCGCCGGGTTATGTTGAACGCGACATGACTGACCAGCCCGCCCCCGAACCGCCCCCGCTGCCACCGGCGTTGCTGGCGGTATGGCCGATCATCCTGGTCGGAGCGCTGGGCTGGCTGGTCGCCGCAGCTGTCGCATTCCTCGTTCACGGCCTCGAATCGTGGCGTCCGGTGGCCGTCGCCGGGCTCGGGGTGGGGATCTTGGGCACCAGCATCTTCGTGTGGCAGCTTGCGGCTGCCCGCCGCGGTGCTCGCGGTGCGCAGGCGGGACTCGAAACACTCCTCGATCAGGAATAGACGTCTTAGGAGGACGCATGGCAGCTCCGCTGTTGCAGGCATCGATCGACATCGATGCGCCGCCGTCAAAAGTGTGGGAGTTGATTTCCGATTTCCGGCGAATGCCCCAATGGAGCCCGCAGTGCCGGTGGATGCGGCAATTCGGTCCGCTGCGCAATGGCACCCGCACGCTGAATATCAACCGGCGCAACCGGCTGTTCTGGCCTACGACCTCCACAGTCGTCGAGGTCATTCCGGAGAAGAAGCTCGCCTTCAAGATCGACGTCAACCGCACCATTTGGAGCTATGAACTCGAGCCGCATGGCGAGGGCACCCGGGTGACCGAGAGTCGCCACGCCGAAAACGGCACCAGCGCGGTCTCCAACATGACCGTGAATGCTCTCCTTGGCGGGACCGCCAGCTTCGAGCGGGAACTAGTCGAAGGCATGAACGCCTCGCTGGCCAGGATCAAGGCCGCGGCCGAGAAACGTTAGGAATCCTGCACCGACGACTCGGCCGTCTGGGCGGGCTCGTCCGGATGGTCGGGTCCGGCGGACTCTTCGGCCTCTTGACGTCCCTCAGGCCCTTTGGGCTCGTCCGGATGGTCGGGTCCGGCGGACTCTTCGGCCTCTTGACGTCCCTCAGGCCCTTTGGGCTCGTCGGGCTCTTCGGGCTCTTCGGGCTCGCCAACCTCAACGGTCGCCGCGACAGGCTTCTCCACAACGTCCAGCACGCCGTCGTCGTAGGGCTCGTACATCGGTGAGCCGGCACCGGCCGGGGCGGGAGTGTCCGAGTGCGCACCGCAGCCGTAGAACTTGTCCACTACGTGGCCGTCGGCGGACAGTTCGTTGGCGCAGACACCGAACATCTCGCCGAGTGATCCGGCAAGCGGCAAGAAGAAGCCGCAGTCGCGGCACACACGCTTGGTCGCGCGCGACATCGCGGTGTCAGGTCCGTAGTCGCCGTCGTGCCAGCGCTCCGCGGCGCCGGCGCGGCCCCACGCGCTCATCACCCAGCGCCGGCCCAAACCCAGTTCCACCGCGACCTCGTCCACGTACGGATCACCGCTGGCGCTGTAGCCCGGGACCAGGCGAGGATCATCCTTGGCCGGCGCCAGCAGGTCCCCGGGACTCAGATCACCCGGTCGCACCCGCTGCTCCCAGGGAACCCAGCGCGGCGCCAGCAGGGCTGTCGGACCCGGAATCAGCACCACCTCGCTGATCGTAGGGTGGTCGGCACCCGCGTAGCCGGCCACGACGACGGCCCATTGCCAGCCCTGGTAGCCGGGAACATGCGCCAGGAAACGGTGGGTGGCGGCGTTCGGGTCCTCGTAGCTGACACCCAGGTACTCCCCGACGGCGTCCGCCCCGCTGAACTCAGCGACTGCGGTCCTGGCCTGCTCAGCCGCACCCGTCAGCAGCCCCGCGAGGTCCTCGGGCCATTCGGTCACGGTCGTTACGGAGGATTCCCCGCTGGGTCCGGTCACAGTGTCACCTTAATGTCACCTCGATCATGCCCTTCTGTCGTGCGCCCCCAATACTGCCGGAAGACACGATGGCCCAGCCACACCGGTTTCCTCCGGAGCGGCGCCGCATAGGACAGAATTGAATGGTGTCCGGACGGCGAGGAGATGATGCGGGCCGGATGGCCCCACCTCCGGGCCGCCGGACCCGATCGGGGAATCAACACCCGGGTATGGCCAATTACCCGGCCGACTATTCTGCCGACGGAGCCGACTATCGCAGGTCGCGCCGTCCACCACCGATGCCCAGCGCCAACCGCTACCTGCCGCCACTGGACCACGAACCGGCATCGGATCGCGGCAGCGAGCCCGAATCGCCGCGTGGTCCTGGCGATGGTGAGCGGATCACCGTCACTCGTGCCGCCGCGATGCGCAGCCGCGAAATGGGATCCCGGATGTATTGGATGGTGCAGCGGGCCGCCACCGCCGACGGCGCCGACAAGTCCGGGCTCACTGCGCTGACCTGGCCCGTAATGGCTAACTTCGCCGTCGACTCCGCCATGGCGGTGGCCCTGGCCAACACGTTGTTCTTCGCGGCGGCCAGCGGGGAGAGCAAATCCAAGGTCGCGCTCTATTTATTGATCACCATCGCACCGTTCGCAGTTATCGCGCCGCTGATCGGTCCCGCACTGGACAGACTGCAACACGGACGGCGCGTCGCGCTGGCGTTGTCGTTCACACTGCGCACGGCGCTGGCATTGCTGCTGATCATGAACTACGACGGTGCCAGCGGCAGCTTCCCGCCGTGGGTGCTGTATCCGTGCGCGCTGGCCATGATGGTGTTCTCCAAGTCGTTCAGTGTGCTACGCAGCGCGGTGACCCCGCGAGTCATGCCGCCGACCATTGACCTGGTCCGGGTCAACTCACGTTTGACGGTATTCGGCCTGCTCGGCGGCACCATTGCGGGCGGCGCAGTAGCCGCGGGTGTCGAATTCGCTTGCACCCACCTGTTCAAGATGCCGGGTGCCCTGTTCGTGGTGGTGGGCATCACCATCGTCGGCGCCCTGCTCTCCATGCGGATTCCGAGCTGGGTTGAGGTGACCGCGGGCGAGGTGCCGGCCACGCTGAGCTATCACCGCTACAGCGATCCGCTGCACCGCAGCTGGCCCGGCGAAAGCAGAAAAGCCGGCGGCAAGCTGCGACAGCCGTTGGGCCGCAACATCATCACGTCGCTGTGGGGTAATTGCACCATCAAGGTGATGGTCGGCTTCCTGTTTCTCTACCCGGCCTTCGTCGCGAAAGCGCACGATGCCGACGGATGGGTGCAGCTGGCCATGCTCGGGATGATCGGAGCGGCTGCCGCGATCGGCAACTTTGCCGGCAATTTCACCAGCGCGCGCCTGGAACTGGGTCGGCCCGCCGTGCTGGTGGTGCGGTGCACGCTGGCGGTAACTGCCGTCGCGATCGCCGCGGCGGTCGCCGGGAACCTGATCGTCGCGGCCGTCGCAACCTTGATCACCTCGGGCTCCAGCGCCATCGCCAAGGCATCCCTGGACGCCTCTCTGCAGGACGACCTCCCCGAAGAGTCCCGCGCCTCCGGCTTCGGCCGGTCGGAGTCCACCCTGCAACTTGCCTGGGTGCTGGGCGGTGCGATCGGAGTGCTGGTGTACACCGAACTATGGGTGGGTTTCACAGTGGTCAGCGCGCTGCTGATTCTGGGTCTGGCCCAGACGATCGTCAGCTTCCGCGGCGACTCGCTGATCCCAGGCCTCGGTGGTAACCGGCCAGTGATGGTCGAGCAGGAAGGCCGGCGGGCCGGCGCCCCGTCAAGCGGAGTGATGCCCCGGTGAAACGTGGTAAGGCCGCGCTCGTCGCGGTAGTCGTGGTGGCGCTGACTGCGGGTGCCGGCCTGGGGGCATGGCTGCTGGCCCGCGATCCGGGTCCACATTTCCCCCAGATCAGCGCCTACTCCCGCGGGCACACCGTCCGGGTAGGTCCCTACCTGTACTGCAACGTGCTCAACCTCAACGACTGCCAGGCGCCGCAGTCGCAGGCAGAATTGCAGGTGAGCGAACGTTTTCCGGTGCAGCTGTCGGTGCCCGAGGCCATCGGCCGGGCCCCATGGCGATTACTGCAGATCTACGAGGACCCGACCAACACGGCGACGACCTTTTTTCGCCCCAACACCCGCCTGGCGGTCACCATACCCACCGTGGACCCGCACCGGGGGCGACTGACCGGGGTGGTGGTGCAGTTGCTGACATTGGTTGTCGACGACGGTGAGCTGCGCGAAGCTCCGCACGCGGAATGGTCTGTACGCGTCACTTTTTGATCTGGTAACCGAGGCCGACGCGGCGTACGGGGGGCAGTTACGTTTAAATGAACGCTTGATTGATTACGGCCTGACCAGTGGCAGTGGGCTGACCGGAACGAGGGGCAGCAGCCATGACCAAATCTCTAAATCCCCGATCCTCGGACCGCGGCCGTTGGTGCCGCTCGGAACCCGGTGAGATCGGGGCCTGCGCTGGCCCTCTGGAACCTCGGAGGCTCAAACGGCCAATCGACTAGCAAATATATGCAAACAGTTGATTAATTACTGTAAAGGCCGTTATATGGGCCGCACGAATGAATGTGAGGTCCCACCGTGTCGTATGTGATCACTTCCCCAGAGCTGCTCACGGCAGCAGCGGCCGACTTGGCCGGTATCGGTTCCACGATCGGCGCGGCGAACGCCGCGGCGGGCGCCTCGACCACAGCGCTGGCGGCTGCGGCAGGTGACGAGATATCGGCCGCCGTCGCGTCGCTGTTCGGCGCCTACGGCCAGCGATATGAGGCCGCCGGTGCGCAGCTGGTGCAGGTGCACAACCAGTTCGTCCAGACGTTGAATGCCGCCGGCAGTGCGTTCGCCAGGGCGGAGGTCGCCAACGGGAGTCTGTTGCGCGGGTTGGGCGCCGCGGCGGCCGAGACCACTCCCCTGGCCAGGCTCCAAGCAGCGGTAGCCACCGGGGCCGAGGCCCTCATCGCCGACCCGATCGACGACCTCGGCCAAGCCTGGATCACGAGTCCGCTGGGCGCCATCGTGAATCCGGCTATCAACACGCCGTTCGTGGCGCTAACCGGTCGCGGCCTGATCGGCAACGGTACCGCCGGCGCGGCGGCCGTCAACGGCGGCGAGGGCGCCGATGGGGGCTGGCTGTTCGGCAACGGTGGGGCCGGCGCAGCCGCCACGGCCACCACAGCCGCCGGTCGCGGTGGGGATGCCGGATGGTTCGGCAACGGCGGCGCAGGCGGGGCCGCCCTGCCCAATTCCGGTGGTCACGGCGGCGCCGGCGGTAACGGTGGCATTTTCTTCGGCGACGGCGGACCGGGGGCACCCGGCGCGGCGTCGCTGAACCCGCTGATCCCTGGCGGCAACGGCGGTGCCGGTGGCAACGCCGCGAGGTGGGGTCACGGCGGGGCCGGCGGGGCCGGTGGCGCCGGCGCTCCCGGCGTCATAGGTGCCAGTGGCGGTTCAGGCGGACACGGCAGTTCGGGCGGCAACGGCGGTACAGGCGGCCTGGGCGGCACATTGTGGGGCAACGGCGGAGACGGGGGCCTCGGCGGGCCCGGCGGCCACGGCGGCGCCGGGGCCAACGGCAGCAACGGAGCCGCCGGCAACTTCAGCACCGGCAACGGCACCGGCGGCAACGGCACCAACGGCGGTGACGGCGGCGCCGGCGGCAGCGGCGGAATCGGCGGCAACGCCGGCCAGGCCCAGGGGATCGGCAGCGCCGGCGTCAACGGTGACGGCGGCGGTGGCGGGGCCGGCGGGGCCGGCGGGATACCCGGTAACGGCGGGGCCGGCGCGGACGGGACTGCCGTCCGCATCGACGGCGCTGCCGGCGGCAACGGCGGTAACCCGGGCGCGGCCGGTGCGATTGGGCTGGGCGGCGCCGCCGGTACGGGGGGTTTCGGCGGCGCCGCCGGCGCCAACGGCGCCACCGCGATCGTGCCTACCGGGGTCGGCAACGGTGGTCACGGTGGCGCCGGCTTCACCGCCACGACCGAAGGGGCGGTGGCCGGGAACGGCGGCAACGGCGGCAACGGCGGATCGGTGGGCAACGGCGGTGCCGGCGGCGACGGAGGTAACGGTACCAACGGCGTCGCCGCCGGTTCGGCCGGCGGCGACGGCGGCAACGGTGGCAACGGCGGCAACGCGGGCGCCCAGGGCGGCAAAGCCGGCGACTCCGGTAGCGGCGGCAACGCCGGCAACGGGGCCAACGGTGTGCTGAGTGTCAACGCGGGCGCCGGCGGCGCCGGGGGTCACGGCGGCAACGCAGGCAGCGTCGGCAGCGGCACCACACCGGGGACGCTCGGCCACGCCGGCAACGGGGGCAACGGGGGCAACGGTTCCACCGATCGTTCCACCGGCGGCCCCGGAGGCCGTGGTGGCGACGGCGGCGACGCCGGCACCGTCGGAACTGGCGGCACCGGAGGCACCGGCGGGCGCGGCGGCGATGGCTCCGCCTTCACCCCGGCAGCGGCTGCCGGTGGCGACGGCGGCCACGGTGGCGACGGCGGAAACGGCGGCATGGCCGGCCGCGGTGGCAACGGCGGGAACGGCATCAACGGCGGCGACGGCGGCAGCGGCGGCGACGGCGGCAGCGCCACCGGCGGGGTGGCCGGTAGCGGCGGCGACGGCGGCAACAGCGCCGGCGGCAACTTCGCCGGCAACGGAGCGGGCGGAAACGGCGGAAACGGCGGCAACGCCGGCTCGATCGGCGCTCCCGCCGACGGCGGCAACGGCGGCCGGGGTGGCGACGGCGTCTTGAATGCAGCCGGCGGGGCGGGCGGCAACGGCGGCAACGCCACCTCCATGGAAGGTCAAGCCGGTAACGGCGGCCGCGGCGGGGCCGGCGGAACCGGTATCACCAACAACGGGGACGGCGGGCGCGGCGGCAATGGCGGCAACAGCGGCACTATCGGCGTCGCCGGCGCCGCCGGTGACGGCGGCGACGGCGGTAACGGAACCTCGGGCGGACGCGGCGGGAACGGCGGCACCGGCGGCACCGCCAGTAACGGCGGCTTCGCAGGCAAGGGCGGCAACGGCGGCGCCGGCGGAGCCAGCGGCGGCAACGGCGGCAATGGCGGCGACGGCGGCAACGGGGCCTTGCGCGGGGACGGCGGCAATGGCGGGGCCGGCGGAAACGGCGTCGTCGGCGTCAACAATGGGGCAGGCGGAGCCGGCGGTGCGGGCGGCGATGCCGGCACCAACGGCAACGGCGGCGCCGGCGGGGCCGGCGGAAGGGGTGTGACTGCCGCGGCAGCCCAGAACCCGCAGCCACTGCCTGCCTCGACCCTCCCAGCCGCAGCGACAGGCCAACAGGGCACCAACGGCACCGGCCCCAACGGTGCGGGCGGCCCCGGCGGACCCGGGGCGATGGGCACCACCGCACAGCCCGGCGGCGATGGCGGGGGCGCCGGCAGCGGTCAAATCTTCCAGACTTCCGACGGCGGCAAGGGCGGCACGGGCGGAGATGGCGGGGCCACCAACGGTTCGGTCGCGGCGGCCGGCGGTAAGGGCGGCGGCGGCGGTGACGGCCACTTCAGCGGCACCGGCGGCGCCGGCGGCACCGGCGGCGGCGGCGGTAGCGGCGGCGGCACCGGCGGCGCCGGCGGTACCGGCGGACCCGGCGGCATCACCGGACTTGGTGGCAACGGCGGCGGCGGCGGACGGGGCGGCACCGGCGGGGGAACCGGCGGAGACGGCGGCAACGCCGGGAATGCCGCCACCGGCGGAAACGGCGGAACCGGCGGCTTTGGCGGAGGAACCGGCGGCAACGGCGGCAACGGCTTGACAGGCGGCGTCGGCGGCAACGGCGGCACGGGCACGTCGGGTGCCGATGCCGGCGCGGGCGGCAGCGGCGGCGCGGGCGGCGCGGGCGGGACCGTGTCCGGCAACGGCGGCGCAGGCGGGGCCGGCGGCTCGGGCGGAGGTGGCGGCGCGGCGGCTGTCGGCGGGCATGGCGGCACCGGCGGCGACGGCGGCGTCAACGGCATCTCGGGCAAGGGCGGCGCCGGGGGCAGCGGAGGTATCGGTGGCGCGGGCGGCGCGGGCGGCGTCGGCGGTGCAGGCGGTGTGGCGACCAACGGCACCGGCGGGGCGGGTGGCATCGGCGGCAACGGCGGCGTCGGGGGCACCGGCGGAACCGGCGGAACCGGTGGCGACGGTGGCCGCGCCGACGTTTTCACATTGCCGGGCCAGGGCGGCCTCGGCGGCACCGGCGGCGGTGGGGGTCAGGGCGGCAACGCCGGCGCCGGCGGCCTGGGCGGTGGCTCCGGCACCGGCAACCCGGGCCTGTCGGGTCTGTCCGGCGTGGGCGGCGCGGGCGGTAAGGCCGGCACCAACGGCACCGCGGGCTCGGTCGGCACCTGAGGGCCGGGTTCAGGCGCCGTGGCCGGCCGGCACCCGCTCGCCGTCGACCGGCGGCCCGGGTGGCGTGCCGTCACCGAAAGGCCTGCCTCCCAACGCTTCTCGACCGTGCGGCGAGAGCCAAGTACGCAGGTCCGGACCCTTGGGCACGATGCCGGTGGGGTTGATGTCGGAGTGCACGATGTAGTAGTGCTGCTTGATCTGGACGAAATCGGTGGTGTCGCCGAATCCCGGTGTCTGGAACAAGTCTCGCGCGTAGGCCCACAGTACCGGCAGCTCCGACAGCTTGGCCCGATTGCACTTGAAATGTCCGTGATACACCGGGTCGAAGCGGGCCAGCGTGGTGAACAACCGGACGTCGGCCTCGGTGATGTTGTCTCCCACCAGGTATCGCTGGTCGGTCAGGCGATCACTCACCCAGTCCAGTGCCGTGAACAGGCGGTCATATGCCGCTTCGTAGGCTTCCTGCGACCCGGCGAAGCCGCAGCGATACACCCCGTTATTGATTTCGGTATAGATCCGCCTGCTCACCTCGTCGATCTCGGCGCGCAGCTCCGAAGGGTAAAGCTGCGGCGCCCCCGAACGATGGTAGGCAGTCCATTCCGTGGAGAAGTCGAGGGTGATCTGCGCGAAATCGTTGGTGACGACAGCGCCGGTCGTGATGTCGACGATCGCCGGGACGGTAATGCCCTTGGGATAGTTGGGGTCCCGATTGAAGTAGGCGTCCTGCAACCTGGGGATCTTCAAAACCGGGTCCACGCCACCGGGATCCAGGTCGAATGTCCAGCTGCGCTCGTCATGGGTGGGTCCGCAGAAGCCAATGGAGAGCACGGGTTCCAGGCCCAACAACCTGCGCACGATGATGGCGCGGTTGGCCCACGGGCACGCCCGGGCAACGATCAGCCGGTAGCGACCCGGCTCTACGGGATAGCCGTCGCGTCCGTCGGCGGTGATGCGCGTGGTGATGTAGTTGGTGTCGCGGTTGAATTCACCCTTGCCGGCAACGTAGGAGGCCATGACCCGCCTTACAGTTTCGCCTCGGTCGATGGCGACGCCTTCACAAACCGCCGTGCCAGATTGGGCTCGGTGGACGGACCCGGCTCCCAATGCGAAATCCATGGTCCGGTTCCCTCTGACTGATCGAGTATTCCTGCTTCCAGCCAGGTATAGCGGCCCTGCAGCACATCGTCCGTCAGCCGTACATCGCTGTTGTCGGTGTTGGTCCACAACGCGTGGAACAATGCCTCGACACGCAGGGTCGCTTGCTCGCAGAACACATCGGCCAGCTCGTATGCCTGTTGGCCGACGGTCGGGTCCACGGCCCGTTGAGCCTCGGCCCGGACGCACACCGCCGACATCGCGAAAAGCTCGGCACCGATATCGACGATGCGGCCCAGGAATCCCTGCTTTTGTTCCAGCTTGGCCTGCCAGCGTGCCATCCCATAGAAGGTGTTTCGGGCCAGCTTGCGGCTGGAGCGTTCGACAAAACGCAGGTGTGTCGCGAGTTCGCCGAACTCGCGGTAAGCCGTGGGTCGTTGGCCTTCACCAAATACCAGCTTGGGCAACCATTTTGCGTAGAACCCGCTGGCGTCGGCCGCTGCGGCGGCCTTCTGCCGCAAATCGGCTTTGGGGTTCGCGAGATCGCCGGTGGCGGTCAAGTGAGCGTCGACCGCCTCCCGGGCGATGAGCAGCCGCATGATTTCGCTCGACCCTTCGAAGATGCGATTGATCCGCAGATCCCGAACCATCTGCTCCACGGGTGCCGCACGCTCACCGCGGGCGGCGAGGGATTCGGCAGTCTCGTAGCCTCGCCCACCGCGAATCTGCATCAGGTCGTCGGCGATGACGCAAGCCATCTCGCTGCACCACAGTTTGGCCAGCGCGGCCTCGATGCGGATGTCGTTACGACCCTCGTCGGCCATCTGACTGGACAGCTCGACCACCGCATCGAGCGCGTAGTTGGTGGCCGCAATGAACGAGATCTTGCTGGCGACCGCTTCATGTTTGCCGACCGGCTTGCCCCACTGCACCCGTTCGCGGGACCATTCCCGCGCTATTTTCAGCGACTGTTTGGTGACCCCGGTCGCTACCGCGGGCAACGACAGCCGTCCGGCGTTGAGCGTGGTCAGCGCGATCTTCAGACCGTCGCCCTCCCGGCCGATCAGGTTTTCGCTGGGCACCCGGACGCGGTGCATCCGGGTCAGCCCGTTCTCGAGACCGCGCAGTCCCATGAACTTATTCCGTCGCTCCACGGTGATGCCCGGTGAATCAGCCTCGACGACAAACGCGCTGATTCCCCCGCGATGCCCGTCGCTGCGGGGTACCCGGGCCATGACCACCAGCAGTTCGGCGACCACGCCGTTGGTGGTCCACAACTTCACGCCCTCGAGTTCATAAGCCTGTCCATCGTCAATCGGCGTCGCCGTCGAGGCCATCCGCGCCGGATCAGAACCCACATCCGGTTCGGTGAGCAGGAACGCCGATATCGCGCCGGCCGCGCACCGTGGCAAGAACTTCCGCTTCTGTTCCGGGGTTCCGGCGAGCTTGAGGGGTTCAGGGACGCCGATCGACTGATGCGCCGACAGCAACGCGCCAAGACTGGAGTGGACGGTCGTCACCATCGTCAGTACCCGGTTGTACGCCACTTGCGACATGTTCAAACCGCCGTACTCGGACGGTATTTTCAAGCCGAAACAGCCCAATTCGGCCAAGCCCCTCACACATTCATCGGGAATCTGGTCAGCGCGCTCGATGGCGCTGCCGTCGACGGTCTCGAGAAACTCGCGCAGCTTTTCCAGAAACGCGTTGGTGCGAGCCTCCTCGGCATCGGATGGCCTGGGGAAGGGATGTATCAGCTCCAACGGAAAGCGACCGAGGAACAGCTCCTTGGCAAAAGATGGCTTATCCCAACCACTTTCACGCGATTCCTCGGCGAGGGCTCTCGCCTGCTCCTCAGTGACCTGCGCTTGCTGTGCCATCGCCGCCTCCTCGCTACGAATGACATCAGGCTTGGGGTACCCGGTGCCTGTCCGAATACTACGACGCTCCGATGTCCAATCGACGGCTTCGGAATCTTCCCCGCGGGCTGTGCGCCGTGCTCAACGTCTGGCCGGCCGTCGCCCCGTCCCGACCGCTGGGTGCTCGAGCTTCCCAGCAAGCGGTGCGGCTACGGCGCCGCCGGGCCAGGGGGACCTCAGCGGCCGGCAGGGCGGTTCGGGCAGGGCTGGCACTCAGAACACTAGGCTTCGATACGCCGAACGTGCTGCCACGGCGGCAAATCGGGCGAGAAATCGCCTTGGCGTCACGTTCGGCGACCGGCAAACCGGTCAGGCCTCGAACTCCCGGGCAACCGCCTTGACGACCTCGGAGATCTGGCGAGCGGTCTTGCGATCCGGGTAGCGGCCCTTGCGGAGTTCGGGCTGCACGGTGCTTTCCAGCAAGGTGATCATGTCCTCGACCATGCCGTGCAATTCGTCGGGACTGTGCTTGTGCTCGGCGGGCACCTCGCGCCGGGCGCGGGCACTCGACCGGGCCAGGCTCGGCGGTGGGTCGATCAACTTCAGACTCAACGCCTGCGGGCCGCGCCGGCCCGAGGCGATACCGAACTCGACCTTCTGTCCCGCCTTGAGACCCTCGACACCCGCGGGCAACGCCGAGGAGCGGACGTAAACATCCTCACCATCCTCCTGCGACAGGAAGCCGAACCCCTTCTCGGAGTCGTACCACTTCACTTTGCCGGTCGGCACTGCTCTCACCTGCTTGTCTGACGGATCACTGGTATGCCACATAGAAGACGCGTCCCAACTGCGCAGGACGCGATGCCGATCACAGATCCTACTCGGATGGCTGACCACCGAGCACCCCGGTTTAGCGGGCAGTCGGTAGGCTTGCGTTACCGCAGGAGGAAAGATGCGCCTGATCCTGAACGTTATCTGGCTGGTTTTCGGCGGCCTCTGGCTGGCCCTCGGATACCTACTGGCAGCGATCGTCTGCTTCCTGCTGATAGTGACCATCCCGTTCGGTTTCGCGGCGCTGCGCATCGCGTCATATGCGCTGTGGCCCTTCGGTCGAACTATCGTGGAGAAGCCGGGTACCGGGACCGGCGCACTGATCGGCAATGTCATCTGGGTGCTGCTGTTCGGTCTGTGGCTGGCGATAGGCCATCTGGCCAGCGCGATCGCGATGGCCGCCACGATCATCGGGATTCCCTTGGCCCTGGCGAACCTTAAGCTGATCCCGGTGTCGCTGGTTCCGCTCGGTAAGGAAATCGTTTCCGCCGACTCGCGGACCCGGGTGACCGCATGACGCTCACGGCATTGGGCGTTCCGACGGTCCCCCGGCACGGCACGGCCGCCGAACCACTCGGCGCCCCCCTGCTGGACAGCTATGGCCGCGTCGCCACCGATCTGCGGGTGTCGCTCACGGACCGCTGCAACCTGCGCTGCAGCTACTGCATGCCCGCGGAGGGCCTGGACTGGCTGCCCGGCGGTCAACTACTCAAGCTTGACGAGCTGGCCAGGCTGCTGCGTATCGCGGTGACCCGGTTGGGCGTCACGAGCGTCCGGTTCACCGGGGGCGAACCGCTGCTGGCCCGTCATCTCGAAGACGTGGTCGCTTCGGCGGCCGGACTGACGCCCCGTCCGGAGATCTCGTTGACCACCAACGGGGTAGGGCTGGCACGGCGGGCCGCGGGATTGGCCGCGGCCGGGCTGGACCGGGTCAATGTCTCGCTGGACAGCGTCGACCCCGCGCACTTCGCGGCGATCACCCGACGGGACCGGCTCGATGACGTGCTGGCCGGGCTGGCCGCCGCTCAATCCGCGGGCCTTGGACCCGTGAAGGTGAACGCGGTGCTGGATCCTGGCACCGGCCGCGACGACGTCGTCGAGCTGCTGCGGTACTGCCTGCGGCACGGCTACCAGCTGCGTGTCATCGAGCAGATGCCGCTGGACGCCGGGCATCAGTGGCGTCCCGGCGCCGCGCTGAGCGCCGACGACATCCTTGCGGCTCTGCGCCCGCACTTTCGTCTCCAACCGGACCCGGCACCACGCGGCTCGGCGCCGGCGCAGCTGTGGTTGGTCGATCCCGGCCCGAATACATCCGGCGGCAAGGTCGGAGTCATCGCGTCGGTGTCGCACGCCTTCTGCTCGACGTGCGACCGCACGCGGCTGACCGCCGACGGCCAGATCCGCAGCTGCCTGTTCTCGGCCGAAGAGACCGACCTGCGTGGCCTCCTCCGGGGCGGCGCGGCGGACGACGTCATCGAGTCGGCCTGGCGCGCCGCCATGTGGACCAAGCCCGCCGGCCACGGGATCAACGAACCCGGGTTCGTCCAGCCCGACCGCCCGATGAGCGCCATCGGTGGCTGAGATCGCGGTGACGGTCCGCTACTTCGCCGCGGCCAGGGCCGCCGCCGGTACCGAGTCGGAAACGGTGACGTTGCCAAACGGCACCACCGTGGGAGAGCTGGTTAAAGAACTGGCCGATCGGGGTACTCGCCTGGCAACGATCTTGAGCCGATGCTCTTATCTACGCGATGGAATTGCCGTTCGAGATGAGGCCTCGGTGTTATCCACCGGCAACACGGTTGACGTACTCCCCCCGTTTGCCGGCGGTTGAAACTGTGAGTTATCTCACGTAACGGAACGATAACAACGCGGCCACGCTCCGATGACGAGTGCTATGAGCTGCGGTTACACAGTGCCGTCCTGGCGTTTTGCACGGTCGGTGTGACTAAAACGCCGATCGGCCGCACACGTGACGAGATCGCCGGAAACCGCTACCGTCTCGGGAGGCTCGTCAACCAACCGAGAGATGAGCCCTCCTTCGACCTACAGCGCGCCTAGCTCCATCCATGTAGGCGAGGGATTCCGACCCGCGGATGGAGGCGGGGGACCCACCAGGTCCACCGAGATCGGACCGGGGCCATTGGCGGCCCCTTGGGGTTAAGCCGACGTCGTATCAACGGTGAACGACGCGGCCGGGTGACCTCTCCCATCCGAACCCGACAGCTCACCTCGCAGGCGTGTAACCGAGAGGAATTACCGAGCGTATGACTGGACGTCACCGCAAACCCACCACCTCAAGCGTCAGCGTCGCCAAGATCGCCTTTACCGGCGCGGTCATCGGCGGTGGCAGCCTCGCCATGGCCGGTCAGGCCGCGGCAGCCACCGACGCCGAATGGGACGCGGTTGCCCGCTGCGAGTCCGGCGGCAACTGGGCGATCAATACCGGTAACGGGTTCTACGGCGGCGTGCAGTTCGCAGCAGGCACCTGGGCCTCACACGGCGGCACCGAGTTCGCCCCGTCGGCCCAGCTGGCCACCAAGGATCAGCAGTTGGTCGTCGCCGAGCGCGTGCTGGCCACCCAGGGCCGCGGCGCCTGGCCGGTATGCGGGACCCCGCTGTCGGGGCCGAGCGCGCGCAACCCCCAACCGGCCGCGCTGAACCAGCCGGTGGACGCTCCCGCACTCAACGGTGAGCAGATTCCGGACGCGCCACCACCGGCGCAGGCCCCCGCGCCTGAGGTGCAGCTCGCCGGCAACGACCTCGCGCTTGCTCCGGCTCCCGCCGACCTGGCTCCGGCTCCCGCCGACCTGGCTCCGGCTCCCGCCGACCTGGCTCCGGCTCCCGCCGACCTGGCTCCCGCTCCGGCCGACCCGGCGCCCGCCGACCTGGCTCCCGCCCCCGGCGATGACGTTCTGCCTGCGCCGGCTCCCGTGGTCGTGGACACCGGCTTCCAGCCGGCGCCCCCGCCCGCCGATGTCCCGCCGCCGGCCCCCGGCGACGAAAACCCGCCGGTTGAGATCCACCAGGTCGCAGAGGTCGGCTACCACCGGCAGCTGTGGCAGGCGATCGTCGGTCAGGACGTGGCCGGTAACGACGCGCTGGACGCGTTGGTGGCGGGTCCCGTCAGCTGACGTAGCGGCTCAGGCCGAACCCACCCACTCTTCGGATCCGTCGTCGAAGAACTGGTGCTTCCACACCGGCAACCGCTCCTTGATGACGTCGACGAGGCGCTCGCAGGTAATGAAGGCCGCGTGGCGGTGGTCGGCCGCCACGGCGGCCACCAGAGCGGCTTCTCCGATGCCCAGGACGCCGACACGGTGACTGGCCGCCACGGCGCGCACTCCGTCGGCCCGTCCGGCGACCTCGGCCACCACCTCGGCGAAAACCTCCGGCGCCGAAGGATGCGCGGTGTACTCCAGCCGCATCACGTGACGGCCCCCGTCGTGGTCGCGGATCATGCCGACGAAGCCGACGACGGCTCCGGCGGACCGATGGCTCACCAGGGCCTCATGCTCGGCGAGAGAGATCGGTTGATCGGTCACTGTGGCGCGCAGGACCAGGCTCATCGCTGGTGGTCTCCGCCGGAAAGCTGATCGAGTGCGTGCGTGAGCACGTCGGCCAGCACTGCGAGACCATCCCGCACCCCACCCGGTGAACCCGGCAGGTTGACCACCAGTGTCCTGCCCGCCACGCCGCACACGCCGCGCGAGAGCACCGACGTCGGCACCTTGGGTAATCCGGACTGCCGAATCGCGTCGGCCAGTCCGGGAATGACATAATCCAGAACCGCTACGGTCTGTTCCGGGGTGGTGTCGGTGGGCGCGATGCCGGTGCCGCCGGACGTGATGACCAGGTCCACGTCGTTCTCGAGCGCGTCGTGCAGCGCGTCGCCCACGTCATTCCCATCTGCCACCACCCGGGGCTGGACGGGGAGAAACCCGCGCTGCTCCAACCACTCCGCGATGATGGGACCGCACTGATCGCCGTAGACACCGGTGGACGCCCGCGTTGATGCGACGATGACTCGTGCCGTTCGGCTCATGCTCGCACCCAACGTCCGCTGCGGCCGCCTTCTTTCCTGAGCACCCGGATGTCGTCGATGCGCGCGGCCGGGTCGACCGCTTTGATCATGTCGTACAGGGTCAGGGCCGCCACACTGACGGCGGTCAACGCTTCCATCTCCACCCCCGTTCGGTCGGTGCTGCGCACCGTCGCCCTGATCTCAACCTCAGACTCGCCGACCGTGAAGTCGACGTCTACGCCCGTGAGTGCGAGCTGGTGGCACAGCGGAATCAGGTCGCTGGTGCGTTTGGCGGCCAAGATGCCGGCCACCCGGGCGGTCGCCAGCGCATCGCCCTTGGGCAACCCACCGCTCGATATCAACGCGACGACGCCGGCAGAGGTGCGCAGCGCGCCCGCGGCCACGGCAGTGCGCCGCGTGGTCCCTTTCTCAGTGACGTCGACCATGTGCGCCGCCCCTCGCTCGTCCAGGTGCGACAGTGCCGACCCGGGGGCCTCAGCGCTCTCTTCCGAGGCCCCTGCCCCCGACATCGCGGCGACCTACCAGGTGGCGACCGTCACCGGATGGACATAGGGCAACTCCTCGGCAGGCACCGGGAACGCTACTTCCCCGAAGGGCGAGAGCGCACCCGTGCGGTCGGTCACGAGTTCGCTGACCGCGTGGTCGTCCGGGTCGGTGGTCGGCCAACCGGGGTCCACATACTTTTCTTTGCGCGCCTTCGTCTCAGCCACGCGCTCCATTCTGACAGGTCCGGCCACCGTCCGCGGCGGAAGGTTCACCCTCACGCCTAGGCTTGATCAGCGATGACCGAACACACCCCGGATATCCCGCTGGGGTCCTGGCTGGCCGACCTACCCGACGAGCGGCTGATCCTGCTGTTGGAGCTGCGGCCCGACCTTGCCCAGCCGCCACCCGGCAGTATCGCGGCGCTGGCCGCACGCGCGCAGGCGCGTCAGTCGGTCAAGGCTGCCACCGACGATCTCGACTTCCTGCGTCTGGCGGTCCTGGATGCACTGCTGGTGCTACAAGCCGACACCGAACCGGTTCCGGTCACCAAGTTGCTGGCCCTGATCGACGAAATCACACCGGGTGCCGACGTGACGGCCGCCCTGGATGACCTGAAGAACCGTGCGCTGGCCTGGGGCGGGACCGCGGTGCGGGTGGCCGCCGATACCGGCACCGCCCTGCCGTGGCATCCCGGACAGGTCACCCTCGAGGACCGCACGCACACCGCGGAACAGATCGCGGCACTGATCGCCGAGACCGACGACGCGCAGCGCGACGTACTGGAGAAGCTGCTCGAGGGTTCCCCGATGGGACGCACCCGCGACGCGGCGCCCGGCGCTCCGAGTGACCGTCCGGTGCCACAGTTGCTGGCGAGCGGTCTGCTGCGGCGCGTCGACGCCGAGACGGTGATTCTGCCGCGCCACGTGGCGCAGGTGCTGCGCGGCGAGGCCCTCGGTCCACTGCAACTGACCGAACCCGACCCGGTGGTGTCCACCGTCAAAGCCGCCGACGCCGACGCGGCGGCCGCCGGTGCCGTCATCGACCTGCTCCGTCACGTCGACGTCCTACTGGAAAACCTCAGCGCCTCACCCGTTCCGGAGCTGCGCAGCGGCGGGTTGGGAATTCGTGAACTCAAGCGACTGGCCAAGGTCACCGGCATCGAGGAGCCCCGACTGGGGCTGATCCTGGAAATCACCGCCGCGGCGGACTTGATGGCGAGCGGCATGCCCGATCCCGACCCGCAGCACGGGGAAGGACCCTATTGGGCGCCCACAACAACGGCCGACCGGTTCAGCACCCTGGCCGCAGCCGAGCGCTGGCACCTGCTTGCCACCACCTGGCTCGGCCTGACCTGCCGCCCAACGCTGATTGGCTGCCGCGGACCCGACGGCAAAGTTTATGGCGCCCTGTCCAATTCGTTGTTCTCCACCGCCGCCCCGCTGGACCGGCGACTACTCCTGGAGTTACTCGCCACGCTGCCCGAGGGCGCAGGAGTGGACGCGACGAGCGCGTCCGCGGCACTGGTCTGGCGCCGCCCGCGCTGGGCGCGCCGGCTGCAGCCCGGACCGGTCGCCGACCTGCTGGCCGAAGGACACGCGGTGGGGCTGATCGGCCGCGGGGCGATCAGCACGCCGGCTCGCGCGCTGCTCGATGACGACGCCGACACCGCCGCCGTCGTCGATGCGATGAACCGGGCACTGCCCAGGCCAATCGACCATTTCCTGGTCCAGGCTGACCTGACGGTGGTGGTGCCCGGTCCCTTGGAACGCGACCTCGCCGAGGGTCTCGCCACCGTCGCTACCGTCGAATCAGCCGGCGCGGCGATGGTTTACCGGGTCAGCGAACACTCGATCCGGCACGCGCTCGATATCGGCAAGACCCGCGACTGGATGCACGCGTTCTTCTCCCGCCACTCCAAAACTACTGTGCCGCAAGGACTTACTTATCTGATCGACGACGTGGCACGCCGCCACGGCCAGCTGCGGATCGGCATGGCCTCATCGTTCGTACGCTGTGAGGACCCCGCACTCCTCGCCCAGGCGGTGGCCGCACCGGCCACCGAAGGGCTGCAGCTGCGGGCGCTGGCCCCGACGGTGGCGGTATCACCGGCGTCCATCGCCGAAGTGCTCGCCGCTCTCCGGTCAGCCGGATTCGCCCCGGCAGCCGAGGATTCCAGCGGCGCGATCGTCGACGTTCGTGCCCGCGGCGCCCGGGTGCCCGCTCCGCCCCATCGCCGGTCCCACCCGCCGGTCCCGCGCCCCACCAGCGACACCCTGCACGCGGTGGTGGGGGTGCTGCGTAAGGTGACCGCGGCCCCGTTCGGCAACGTCCGGGTCGATCCGGCGGTCTCGATGTCCCTGCTGCAGCGCGCCGTGAAGGACAATGACACCGTCCTCATCGGTTACCTCGACGCCGCGGGGGTGGCCACCCAGCGGGTAGTGTCGCCCATCGTCGTGCGGGGAGGCCAGCTGGTGGCCTTTGATTCGGGGTCTGGACGGATGCGCGACTTCGCCATCCACCGCATCACGTCGGTGATGTCGGCCCGCGACGGATAATGGGTGCTATGACAGACGGGCCCTTGATCGTGCAGTCCGACAAGACGGTGCTGCTCGAAGTGGATCACGAGCTGGCCGGCGCGGCACGCGCCGCCATCGCGCCGTTCGCCGAACTGGAACGCGCGCCTGAGCATGTGCACACCTATCGCATCACGCCGCTGGCGCTGTGGAACGCCCGTGCGGCCGGTCACGACGCCGAGCAGGTGGTCGACGCTCTGGTCACCTTCTCCCGCTACGCGGTGCCGCAACCGCTACTGGTGGACATCGTCGACACCATGGCGCGCTATGGCCGGTTGCAACTGATCAAGCACCCCGCACACGGCTTGACCCTGTTGAGCTTCGATCGCGCGGTTCTCGAAGAAGTGTTGCGCAACAAGAAGATCGCACCGATGCTCGGTTCCCGCATCGATGACGACACGGTCATCGTGCATCCGAGCGAGCGAGGCCGGGTCAAGCAGCTGCTGCTCAAAATCGGTTGGCCGGCGGAGGATCTGGCCGGGTATGTGGACGGCGAGGCGCACCCGATCAGCCTGGAACCCGACGGATGGGAGCTACGCGACTATCAGCAGTTCGCCGCCGACTCGTTCTGGGCGGGCGGGTCGGGCGTGGTGGTACTGCCGTGCGGCGCCGGAAAGACGCTGGTCGGGGCTGCCGCGATGGCCAAAGCGCAAGCTACGACCCTGATTCTGGTGACCAACATCGTCGCCGCCCGGCAGTGGAAGCGCGAGCTGGTGGCGCGCACCTCGCTGACCGAGGAAGAGATCGGCGAATACTCCGGCGAACGCAAGGAGATTCGGCCCGTCACGATCTCGACCTACCAGATGATCACCCGCCGAAACAAGGGCGAATACCGACATCTCGAGTTGTTCGACAGCCGCGACTGGGGTCTGATCATCTACGACGAGGTGCATCTGCTTCCGGCACCGGTATTCCGGATGACCGCTGACCTGCAATCCAAACGGCGTCTGGGCCTCACCGCCACATTGATCCGTGAGGACGGCCGCGAGGGAGATGTGTTCTCGCTCATCGGGCCGAAGCGATATGACGCGCCGTGGAAGGACATTGAGGCCCAAGGATGGATCGCGCCGGCCGAATGCGTCGAAGTCCGGGTCACGATGACCGACAACGAGCGAATGAGCTACGCCACCGCCGAACCCGAGGAACGTTACAAACTGTGTTCGACGGTGCACACCAAAATCGCAGTGGTCAAATCGATCCTGAAGAATCACCCCGGTGAGCAGACGCTGGTGATCGGCGCCTACCTCGATCAGCTCGATGAACTGGGGGCCGAGCTGGGCGCCCCGGTGATCCAGGGCTCGACGAAGACCCGGGAACGCGAGGACCTGTTCGACCAGTTCCGGCGTGGTGAGATAACGACCCTGGTGGTGTCGAAAGTGGCCAACTTCTCTATCGATCTTCCGGAAGCGTCTGTGGCAGTGCAGGTTTCGGGTACCTTCGGATCACGCCAGGAGGAAGCCCAGCGGCTGGGCCGACTGCTGCGGCCCAAGGCCGACGGGGGCGGTGCCATCTTCTATTCGGTGGTGGCGCGCGACAGCCTGGATGCCGAGTACGCAGCACACCGGCAGCGCTTCCTGGCCGAGCAGGGCTACGGGTACATCATTCGCGACGCCGACGACCTCCTGGGCCCGGCGATCTAACGCGCGGCACCCCACCTCCCGCGCGCGGCGCCCCACCTCCCGCGCGGCACCCCACCTCCCGCGAGCAGACGCAATATCGCACCCCCAACGGCGTTTTCGTGCGATTTTGTGTCTGCTCGCCGACCCGGCTAGAGCGACAGGATCGTCGCCGAGGCGGTACCCGGTGCGCCGTACACCTGCGCCAGACCAACACGGGGGTTGCCCGGCACCTGCCGCTCGCCGGCCTCGCCGCGCAGTTGCCGCACCAACTCGTGCACCTGGCGCAGCCCCGACGCGCCGATCGGCTCGCCATTGGCAATCAGGCCACCGTCGGTGTTGACCGGGATCGAACCATGGATTTCGGTGGCGCCGTCGGCCACCAACTTCTCCTGTTCGCCGTCGGCGCACAGGCCCGTCTCCGCCATGTGGATCACCTCGGCGCCGGCGTCGGTGTCCTGCAGCTGAGCCATGTCGACATCCTCGGGCCCGATTCCCGCTGCCTCGTAAGCAGCCTGGGCCGCATACACCGTCGGCGACGCGTCACCGTCCAGCGGAGCGAACGTGGCGTGCACCTCGTAGGCGCCGTAGCGACGGGTGCGAATCTCGCACGCCCGCACGTAGACCGGTTTGTCGGTGAACTTATGCGCCATATCGGCCCGGCACATGATCACCGCCGCGGCGCCCTCGTCGGGTGCGCAGAACATGTATTGCGTCAGCGGGTAATTGAGCACCGCCGAGTTAAGTATCTCTTCCTCCGAAATCGCTTTGCGGCGAAACGCGTTCGGGTTGATGGCGCCGATGCGGAAGTTCTTGGCGGCCACTTTGGCCAGCGTCGCCTGCGAGATGTTGTGGTCGTGTAGGTACTTGTTGGCCTTCATGCCGAAGAACTTCGTGGTGACGAACTGCCCGTTCTGGGCATACCACTGTGGAAGCGCCAGCTTCGCGGGGTCATCGGTGAATGCGCCGCGGGGGTGCTTGTCCAACCCGATCGCGATTCCGAGGTCGTACTTGCCCAGCCGGATGGTGTCGGCGGTCTGTTGAATGGCGCTGGCGGCGGTGGCGCAGGCATTGAACACGTTGGTGAACGTGATGCCGGTGAGTCCGACCAGTCGGGTGACCGCGTCCGGGTTGGATATCTCGTGGCTGCCGCCGAAGCCGAACTGGATATCCCTCCACTCCACTCCGGCGTCGGACAGCGCAAACTGAATTGCTTCTGCACCCATCTCCATCGCGGTCTTGTCGAATCTGCCGAATGGGTGCAGGCCGACGCCGATGATGGCGACTTCGTCGGTCATCTCAGGCTCCCGTCGTCACGATCGGCTTGAATGCGAAGGTCATGATTTCGGCGCCGTCGTCGTCCCGGGTCAACGGCACCATGGTGAGCTCGACCTCCTGACCGAACTGCAGCCTGGCCGGGTCGCTTTCGGTGAGGCGGCCCTCGACTCGGATCACGTCACCGAGTTGGACCAGGCCCACCCCGAACGGCACGAAGTCGTTGCCGACGGGACCGGCATAAGGTTCACCAGGCGGGAAACCCTGCGTGGTCCAAGCCACCAGCGTGCCGCGACGCGGTAGCCGCTCTTCGCTCATCTCGCCGCGGCTGCAACGCGGACAGTGCCGCTGCACCGGGAAGGTCGTGGCACCGCAACTGCCGCAACGGCTGCCGATCAGCTGGGGATTCTTGTCAGGCCAGGTGGAAATCTCCGGTGCCAGTGCCTTCTGCATCGTAAGTCCTCCGCCGAACATGCGAATAATGCGACTCATCAAACCGTACAACAGCGTTCCACAGAAATGGAAATCCCATTCTCGTTACCGACAACTGGTCCCGTCCTTTCGGTGCCGTCGGCAAAAGCCAGCAATTACGATTTGGCCATGCCCCTGCAGGTCGGCCACGAGTTCGCTGGATACACGATCCTGCGCGTGTTGGGCGCCGGCGGAATGGGCAGGGTCTACCTGGCGAGCCATCCCCGGTTGCCCCGCGAAGACGCGCTGAAGGTACTGCCGGCGGAGTACACCGACGACCCGGAGTACCGGATGCGGTTCGCGCGCGAAGCCGATGTTGCCGCGGGGCTTTCACATCCGCACATAGTGCGGATCTATGACCGAGGCGAGAACGACGGCCAGCTGTGGATCTCGATGGACTACGTCCCGGGTACCGACGCCTCCCACCTGCTCGCCGAGCGGTACCAGAGCGGCATGCCCGTCGACGAAGTCGTGGCCATCATTTCTGCCGTCGCCTCGGCGCTGGACTACGCCCACCACCGCGGACTGCTGCACCGCGACGTCAAGCCCGCCAACATTCTGCTCACCGAACCCGACAACGCTCAGGGCCGGCGAATCTATCTGGCCGATTTCGGTATCGCGCGACGCATGGACGACGCCACCGGCCTGACCGCCACCAACGTGGCGGTGGGCACCGCCGCCTACGCCGCGCCCGAGCAGCTCAAGGGCGACCCGGTCGACGGGCACGCAGACCAATATGCGCTGGCCTGCACGGCCTTTCACTTACTGACCGGCGCACCGCCGTTTAACGACACCAACCCCACGGTGGTGATCACCCAACATATCAGCGCGCCCCCGCCGTTGATGGGCGCGCGCCGTCCCGAACTGGCCAGTCTCGACCCGGTGTTCGCCATCGCCATGGCCAAGCGTCCGTCGGACCGTTACGACAGCTGCAGCGATTTCGCCCTGGAGCTGGCCAAGAATCTCACGCCCTACAACTTCGACACTCCGAATGCGTTGCACGCCCAGCACACCCAGCCCGCGATCGCCCTGCCCACCCCACCCGAGCCGGATCCGAGGGGATGGGCGCGACGGCCGGGGGTGCTGCTGGGCGCGCTGGTCACCGTGGCGTTGCTGATCGTCGGCGGCGTCTTCGCCGGCACCAAGCTCACCCAGCCACACCGCAACGCGTCTCCACCGGCGTCCGCCCCGCCGCCCTCGCCCAGCTCGGTGCCGCTCGGGCAGGGCCCGATCACCGGAACCTACCGCGCCGATTTCGGCCCGGTCACCGATCTGGACGGCAAACCGGGCGCGGATGCAAAGCCCACCACGGGCACTTACGGTGTTCGGTCGATGTGCGGAGGTGCCGGCTGCGTGGCGACCGCCTCGCGCCTCAAGGGCGAAACGGCGTTCGCCTCGACGATGGTGTTCGACCAGTTGGGCGGTAACTGGGTGGCAGTGGCGCTGTCCACCCATCCGTGCCGCGACAACACCAGCGAGATCTGGGAGGTCTTCACCCTGCAGGCCGGCCCCGACGGCACGCTGACCGGTGAGCAAACCCGCACGGCGCGCAACAACTGTCAGGAAAAACGGACGGTGACGTTTACCCGCACCGGTGACGTGACACCGGGCCTGCCCGACCCGGCCACCCTGCCACCGCGGGTGGTGTCGGTGGCCGAGGCGTTCCACGGCCGTTATCGACTGATCCGGACGTTTGCCGGCGGTGATCCGCAGCAGATGGGCGACTCGTCGATAGTCACCAGCTGTCTGCGTACCGGCGATCGGTGCATGAGTTATTTCCACAACAAGTCCGGCGATGTCCCTCTGCTGTTTGCTGGTGGCGGCTGGACGTGGGACGACCTGACCAGCGGCAAGTGCCCCGACGGTAGCCCGGCCTCGCTGCGGGCCAGCGCGACCTTTCCGCTGCCGCGACCCGTCAACGATCCGATTGCGTCGCTGACCGGTCACGGGCACTGGGTGCAGACGGGAACCTGTGCGGTGAATCTGGATTTCGACGAAATATTCACGCGCACAGGCGATTAGCGCGATGTCCCTGCACGTCGGCCAGGACTTCGCCGGTTATAAGATCCTGCGGGTGCTGGGTGCGGGCGGCATGGGCACGGTATACCTCGCGATCCATCCCAGGCTGCCACGCGAGGACGCGCTGAAGATCTTGCCGGCGGAGTTCACCGACGATGCGGAGTATCGGGCGCGGTTCGCCCGTGAGGCCGACCTGGCGTCGGGGCTGTCCCATCCACACATAGTGGGCATCCAGGACCGCGGCGAGTACGACGGCCAGTTCTGGATCTCGATGGATTACGTGGCCGGCACCGACCTCGTCCGCCTGTTGGACGAGCGTTACCCCTCGGGCATGCCCGTCGATGAGGTACTGACGATCGTCACCGCCGTCGCATCGGCACTGGACTACGCCCATCACCGCGGCCTGCTGCACCGCGACGTCAAACCGGCCAACATCCTGCTGTCCGACCCCGGCGGACACGACCAGCGGATCTATCTGGCCGATTTCGGCATCGCCCGCCGGATCGACGACCCCGCCGGGTTAACCGACACCAACGTGGTGGTCGGCACGGTGGCCTATGCGGCACCCGAGCAACTCAAAGGCGATCCGATCGATGCCCGTGCCGATCAATATGCATTGGCCTGCAAGGCTTTTCACCTGCTGACCGGTGCACCGCCGTACCCGGACGCCAATCCCACCGTCGTCATCACCCAGCACGTCTACGCGCCACCGCCATCCGTCGGCGCGCGCCGTGCTGAATTGGGTGCCGTGGACCCGGTATTCATGCGGGCCATGGCCAAGGAACCATCCGGTCGGTTCGCCACCTGCAGCGAGTTCGCCACCGAACTGAGCAGGCGACTGGCCTCGCCCGCCGATGCGGTCACCGCGCCGGCCATCGCCTCGCCGCGCCGCAGACGATCCGGCGTCCTGGTCGCCGCCGTCATCGGCGCCGTCGTGCTGATCGGTGCCGGCATCTTTGTCGGCTTCAGGAGCAATGACCGACCCGTCGGCACACCGGTTCCGCACACCTCCTCACCGGTCCCGACCCTCAGCGCCATACCCACCACCTCGGTCGTGCCACTGACCCCCGGTCCGCTCAACGGCCGCTACACAGCGACTTTCGGCGCCGCCACCGACCTCGACGGCAACGGGGGCGGGCCGCGACCCGCCACCGCCGACTACGGGTTTCGCTCGGTATGCGGGGGTCCGGGCTGCCTGGCGACGGCGTCCTCCCTGGGCAGCGGAAGCGGATTCGCCGCCAGTCTGGTGTTTGACCAGGTCGGCGAACACTGGCTGGCGGTCGCGGTGCTCACCGACACGTGCCGCTCCATGCCGTCGGAATTCTGGCAGGTGTTCACGCTGCAGCCGGGTCCCGACGGCACGCTGTCCGGAGAGATGAGCCGCACCAGCGCGACCAACTGCCGTGACAAAAGACCCGTAACATTCAGGCGCACCGGTGATCTCGACGCCGACACGGTCGCCGACCCGGCCACTGTGCCACCGCGGGTGCTGTCACCTGCCGAAGCATTGCACGGCCGCTACCAGGTGCTGCGGACCTACGCCGCACCAATTCCCGCGCAGCCGGCAGATTCCGCCGTCACCACCGCGTGCCTGCGCACCGGCGAGCGGTGTATGAGCTACTTCCACGGCCCGTCCGGGGACTCGCCGCTGGTGTTCGCCAACGGCACCTGGGCGCTGACCGCGAACGCCGATTACGCGTGTCCGGCCGGTGGCACAACGCATTTCAGTGCCATTGCCGAATTTCCGCTCCCTGCGCCGCCGCAGGATCCGATCCAGTTGCTCAGCGGGCACGGACACCAGGAGCAGACCGGTGCCTGCTCGGTCAACACCTCTTTCGACCAAACCTTCACCCGCACCGGCGATTAGCTGAGCGCGGGAATCACTTCCCGTTCGAACAATTCGATCCCGGAGCGGTCGTAGGCGGCCTCGGGAAAGTAGCAGATGGCGTATTCGCAACCGAGATCCCGGACTTTGGACAGCCGCTCGACCACCTGCTCCGTGGTGCCCATCGCCGAATCCGGCATGCCGCCGACCATCGAATCCGCCACGGCGTCCGGCACATAGCCGTCCAGGCGGTCGCGCATCCGTTGTTTGCGGTCGGCGACTTCGGCTTCGGATGCGCCGACCACGGCGGTGAAGTTGGCCGACCGTACGATGGCGTCGAAATCGGTACCGAGACTGCGACAGTGGTCGGCCAGCACCTGCGACTTGTGGGCAAATGCTTCAAGTTCGGGGGTGAAGTTGGTGTACCGGGCGTACTGGGCGGCGATGCGCAACGTCACCTTTTCGCCGCCACCTGCGATCCACAGCGGAATTCCGTTGGACTGCAACGGCTTCGGGGCAACGATCGCCCCATCCACCTGGTATTGCCTACCCTGGAAGCTGACCTTGCCGTCGCGCCAGGCAGCCCGCATGATTTGCACGCCCTCGTCGAGGCGCGCCAGCCGCACACCCGCGGACGGGAATCCGTAACCGTAAGCGCGCCACTCGTGCTCGTACCAGCCACCGCCGATGCCCATCTGAATGCGGCCTCCGGAGATGATATCGGTGGTGGCCGCGACCTTTGCGAGATACACCGGGTTCCGGTAGCTCATCGCGGTGCACATCTGGCCAAGCTTGATTTGCGACGTCACCGCGGCGTAGGCCGCCATCAACGACCACGCCTCGTGGGTGGCTTCGTCGCTGGGCAGCGGCACGGTGTGGAAGTGGTCGTAGACCCACAGCGAATCCCATGCACCGTTGTCGGCGTAGGTAGCCAGCTCGCGCATCACCGCCCAGTGCCGCTCGGGGTCGATGCCGACGAGATCCATCCGCCAGCCCTGCGGGATGAAGAGTCCGAAGCGCATAGCCACGACTCTACGTGCGCGAGCAGACACAAAATCGCCCAATTCGCTGAGCGAAAGGGCGATTTTGTGTCTGCTCGGCAGTATCA
>NZ_JBTNSY010000030.1:0-60987 GCF_054515735.1 Mycobacterium sp. ML4 | reverse complement strand
CAGATCGTCCCAGGTAGCGGCTGAGGTCAGTAGCGGTCCCGCGCCGGCACCTGACAGCATCAGCGCCGAACTGACCTCGGGCGCCATGAATAAGTACTGCACAGCGATGACTTCCCTTGATCGGTTGGTTGAGAACACGCAAAGAGTAAGTCCACCGCTGATTGACGAGGGACGAGATTCGCTAATTGGAATCGATTTCAACGTGATGCACAGCCGGCCTTCGGGGCAGGAATGCCGCCGGGATGAGCGTCGTCGCCACCAATGCAACCGCAAGGACCAGCACCACGGTGTAGGCATGCGACAGGTCATGCAGCAGGTTGGCGGTGAAGTCGGGTCCCAGTGTTCGCTGCGCCGTCGCCGACGGGTCCATCGGCACCCCGTGCCGCGCGGCTTCCTCGCGGTGGCGTGCGAGTTCGGTTGCCGCGGATATGTTCTCGCTACGGTTGAACTGGCTGGTCAGCACCATCGACATCAGCGCGGTTCCGATCGAGCCGCCCACCTGGAAGTTGACGCTGATCAACGTCGAACCGCGAGCGATTTCGTGAGGGGTCAGTGTCTGCACCGAAGCTCCGGACAGCGGCATCATGGTGCAGCCCATGCCCATGCCCGTGACGGCCAGTCCGATCAGCAGAACAGGTGCGTACTCGAGCTGCCGGGCGACACCGAAGGTGAACAACCCCAATCCCACCGTGATGAGCAAGATGCCGAGCAGCACGCTCTTCCCGGGGCCCTTTCTGTCCATGAAGACGCCGGCCCACGGCATGGTCAGCATGGCGCCGAATCCCTGGGGGGCCAAGTGCAACCCGGACTGCATCGGGGTCTGATGCAGCACCTGTTGTAGATAACTCGGCAGCAGCAACATGGAACCGAAGAAGGCGATCGAGAAGATGAATGCCGTCACGTTGGCGTGCGTGACCGATGGGATCTTGAACAGCCGCAGGTCGATGAGCGGGTGATCCGTCCGGTGCCATGCATGTACGACGAAGGCTGCGATCAGCATCAGGCCGATGATCACCGGTATCAGCACATGGCGGTCGGCCAGCGTTCCCCGGCCCGGGATGGAAGACACCCCAAAGAGGAAGGTGGCAAGGCCGGGCGACAGCAACAGCACGCCGACAGCGTCGAAGGTCTCCGAGGGGGCGGGTTCGTCGCGCGGAAAGACGAACTGGGCAAGCAAGAACGCGCACAAACCGATCGGCAGGTTGATCAGGAAGATCCACGGCCAGCTGAAGGCGTTGATCAGCCAGCCGCCCAGAATCGGACCTCCGATCGGCCCGAGCAGCATCGGGATGCCCAGCACCGACATCAGCCGGCCCAGTCGCTTCGGGCCCGACACCCTGGCCAGGATCGTGAATCCCAGCGGCATCAGCATGCCGCCGCACATCCCCTGGACCGCCCGGAATACGTTGAGCAGCAGAATGCTCGGTGCGATCGCGCACAGCAGCGAGCCGACCATGAACGCCACCACCGAACCCATCCACAGTCGTTTCGTCCCGAAGCGGTCGGCCGCCCAACCGGCCAACGGGATTACGGTGGCCAACGCCAGGGTGTAGCCGGTCATGGTCCAGCCCACGACGCTCTGTGTCGTCTCGAATTGCACGATGAAGGTGCGTTGCGCGACGCTGACGACGGTGGTGTCCACTGACATCATCACCGAGGCCAGGATGCACACCCCGGCGACACGGAGCGTTGCGGCATCGAGCCTGTCGGGATAGTCGGGGCTGGCAGACTTTCCCGGCGAGGTTGTGGGCAGCGCGGCATCGGCCGCTGCAGGTGACGCCTTTTCCATGGCGTTGCTGAGCATATCTAACCGATTGAGACCGCCGCCTCAAGGGGTGGGGCCTATTCGACCTGATCAGGGGCCGGATATACGTCTGCTGTCCGTGTGTCCTTCACCGACTCGAAACCTGTGGTCGGCAAACTGCGAGTGTGTCTGGAAAACTGATCGTCTCGGTTTCGGGGATCGGCGAGCAAACGCTGGCCGACGTCTCTGATTTCTGCGCGCAGATGGACGCCCGTTCGGTCCCGGTGTCGCTGCTCGCGGCGCCGCGTCTGAACAATGACTATCGGCTCGACCGCGACCCGCGCACGGTGGACTGGCTGACCGAGCGGCGCGCCCGAGGGGACGCTCTGGTCCTGCACGGCTACGACGAAGCCGCCACCAAGAAGCGTCGTGGTGAGTTCGCCACACTGCACGCGCACGAGGCAAACCTGCGGATCAAGGCCGCCGACCGGGTGCTCGAGCATCTCGGCCTGCGCACCAGGTTGTTCGCCGCGCCGGGCTGGCTGGTCTCCCCGGGCGTTGTAAAGGCCTTACCGAACAACGGCTTTCGGCTGCTTGCGGACGCCTACGGAATGACCGACCTGGTCCGGCGCGACACCGTCCGGGCCCGCGTGCTCGGTATCGGCGAAGGGTATCTCGCGGAGCCGTGGTGGTGCCGCATGATCGTGCTGTCCGCTGAGCGGGTCGCGCGGCGCGGCGGCGTGGTGCGCATCGCCGTCGCCGCCCGCCACCTACGCAAGCCCGGTCCGCGGCAGGCGATGCTGGATGCCGTAGACCTGGCTCTGCTGCAGGAATGCACGCCGACGGTGTACCGATGGCGGTCGGGCAAAGCGTTGCTCGACGCCGCTTGACGCTGGGCGGGTGGGTCTCGATGGCGGGCACTACCCTGTACCCACATGAGCGACGCGAGTGCTGGTTCAGGCGACTTCACCGCTGACGCGATCGTCGTCGGAGCCGGACTGGCAGGGCTGGTGGCGGCCTGCGAGCTGGTGGACCGGGGCTTGCGGGTCCTCATCGTCGATCAGGAGAACAGCGCCAATTTCGGGGGGCAGGCCTACTGGTCGTTCGGTGGCCTGTTCTTCGTCAACAGTCCCGAGCAGCGCCGACTCGGGATCCGCGACAGCCACGAACTCGCGTTGCAGGATTGGCTGGGGACGGCCGCTTTCGACCGTCCCGAGGACTACTGGCCCGAGCATTGGGCACACGCCTACGTGGACTTCGCCGCGGGGGAGAAGCGCAGCTGGCTGCGGGCACGCGGTCTCAAGATCTTTCCGCTGGTCGGTTGGGCTGAACGTGGCGGCTATGACGCTCAGGGGCACGGCAATTCGGTGCCGAGGTTTCATGTCACCTGGGGGACCGGACCGGCGCTGGTGGAGATCTTCGCGCGGCAATTGCGGCACCGGCCGAATGTGCGCTTCGCGCACCGTCATCGGGTCGATCGTTTGATCGTCGAGGGCGACACGGTAACCGGTGTCCGCGGTACCGTGCTGGAACCCTCGGACGATCCGCGTGGCGTAACTTCTTCACGAAAAGCAGTGGGCAAGTTCGAATTTCGTGGTTCCGCGGTCTTGGTATCCAGCGGCGGGATCGGCGGTAACCATGATCTGGTGCGTAAGAACTGGCCGCGGCGGATGGGCCGGCCGCCCAGGCAGCTGCTCAGCGGAGTGCCGGCCCACGTCGACGGCAGGATGATCGGGATTGCGCAGAGGGCGGGCGCGCGGGTGATCAACCCCGACCGGATGTGGCACTACACCGAGGGCATCACCAATTACGACCCGATCTGGCCACAGCACGGGATCCGGATCATCCCGGGCCCGTCGTCGTTGTGGCTGGACGGCGCGGGAAATCGGTTGCCGGTACCGCTTTTCCCCGGTTTCGACACACTGGGCACCCTGGAGTACATCGCCGCCAGCGGCTACGACTACACCTGGTTCGTGCTGAACGCCAGGATCATCGAAAAGGAGCTCGCGCTGTCTGGTCAGGAGCAGAATCCCGACCTGACCGGGCAAAGCGTCCGCCAGCTGCTGCGGGCGCGAACGCGGTCGGGCCCGCCGGGACCGGTGCAGGCGTTCATCGACCGCGGGGTGGATTTCGTCACCGCCGATTCGCTACCGGAATTGGTCGAGGCGATGAACGCCCTGCCTGATGTGGAGCCGTTAAATTACGACACCGTGGAAGCCGCGGTCACCTCGCGCGACCGTGAGGTGGCCAACAAATTCACCAAGGATGGCCAGATCACCGCGATTCGGGCTGCCCGCGGTTATCTCGGTGACCGGTTCGGCCGCGTGGTGGCGCCGCACCGGTTGGCCGACCCGAAGGCCGGTCCGCTCATTGCGGTCAAATTGCACATTCTCACGCGAAAGACGTTGGGCGGCATCGAAACCGACCTGGATTCCCGGGTGCTGAAGTCTGACGGCACTCCGGTCACCGGGCTGTACGCCGCGGGCGAGGTCGCCGGGTTCGGCGGTGGCGGGGTGCACGGCTATCGGGCTTTGGAGGGCACGTTCCTGGGCGGCTGCATCTTCTCCGGCCGCGCAGCGGGCCGCGGTATCGCCGAGGACATCACCTAGCGGACTTTCTACCGCGAGCAGACGCAGAATCGCATGATTTGATGCCAAATCGTGCGATTCTGCGTCTGCTCGCGCGGGGCAGCGCGCGTTGCCTCAGAAGGTGACTGCGCTTTCCTCCGGCAGCACTTGGAAGTCCGTGGTGGTCATTTCGGTGAGCCTGCCGTAATAGATACCCCGCGCCTCGGGTGCCACCACACCCTGATGGATCGGTACCGCCCGGACGGGAGCGACCGCGCGCAGATAGTCGACAGCCTCCGAGATCTTCATCCACGGTGCCGCGGCGGGAGTGGCCAATACGTCGACCGGTTCCTCGGGAACGAACAGCGCGTCACCGGGATGCATCAAGCGGGCACGGTGTTCGCCGTCGCCCACCAGAAACGAAATGTTCTCTATCACAGGGATTTCCGGATGAATGACCGCATGCCGTCCGCCTACGGCTCGGATGCTGAGTTGCTCGACCGTCAACTCGTCGCCGACATGCACCGACTGACACGGCTCGCCGAGCTGCGCGCTGGTCTGCGGGTCGGCATACAACGCTGCGTCGGGGTTGGCCTCCAGCAGTGCCGGAAGCCGCGACACGTCGACATGGTCGGGATGCTGGTGGGTGATCAGAATGGCCGACAGACCGGTCAATCCCTCGAAACCGTGCGCAAAGGTGCCGGGATCAAAAAGAATCTTGGTCTGACCGAACTCGGCTAGTAAACAGGAATGTCCGAAATGCGTCAGTTGCATGTCTACGATTGTGCCTTGATGGAGGCCGTGCAGCTGCGGGTGTTTCTGGCGACGATGATGGTCGCCGGCAGCTTCGTGATCGCGCTGATCGCGGCGGCGCCCGCGCAGGCGGATCCGCAGACCTGCCCGCCGGTGTGCGACCAGATCCCGAATTCCGCGTGGATCGATCGACGGTCCATTCCTCTGCACTCGGTCTACAACTGGCCGGCGCTGGCCGGTTTCGCGACCACGGTTACGGGCACCACAGCGCAGTTCAAGTTCGAGCAGGTCTGCAACACCATGGTGTTCCCGCAGGACAGCCGTACCTCCGCAGTCGCCGCGCATGCCACGGTGGCTCGCCCGGACGGTCAGTGGCAGCTGCAGGCCCAGATCGTGCACTGGCGTGGGGACACCGCCCGCGGCGGCGCTCTCGCCGCTTCGGTGTTCAGCACTGCCGTGGCCGCGCTGCGTGGGTGTCAGCTGGGAGCGCCCGCGGAGTCACCGTTGGTCACCAACGATGAACCTGCCCGGATGGCCGCCGTGATCAGCGGACCCATCATCGTGCACACCTACCTGGTAGCGCACGTGGCTAGCAGCACGATCAGCGAACTCACGTTGTGGTCGGCCGGAACCCCGCAGGTGCCCTGGCCGGTGCTCTCGGACGCCGCCGTGCTGGACGCCGTCACCGCCCCGCTCTGCGAAGCCTACATCGCCTCCTGCCCGTAGCCGAAACATGTTTTGACACAGTGAAACTCGACGTTCTGTACAGCGCGGCCCTACACCCCTGGCCGCAGCTTCGCGACCACGTGTTGCGGGCTGAGGCTGACGGCTTCGGCAGAGCGTGGGTTTTCGACCACCTGTGCGGCGCGCTGTTGTCCGGGAGCCGAATGCTGGAGTGCTTCACCCTGGCCGGTGCGCTGGCGGCCGCGACATCCTCGATCGGTATCGGCACCCTGGTGGTGAACGTGGCCAACCGGCCGGCGGGAGTGGCGGTCGCCGCGGCGGCGTCGGTGCAGGAGATCAGCGGAGGCAGGTTCGTGTTCGGCCTCGGGGCCGGCTCGGCGCCCGGCACTCGGTGGTCGCGCGAGCACGAACTGCTCGACATCCCACTGCAAGACTCCATCCAGCGGCGGCACCGGCACCTGATCGATGTGCTCGACCTGTGCGATGCCCAGTGGGACCCTGATCGCGCCGGCAAGTGGGCCGGTTTCCCGTTGCCCTCACCCCCGCCGCCGGTCCTGCTCGGGGTCAGCAGTGTTGCTCTGGCCAGGATCGCCGGTGCACGATGCGACGCGATGAACGTCGCGCTGGATCATCCTCGCATCGGTGAGTTCGTCACGGCGGCCCGCGCCGCGCGCGCAGCGTCAGCGCTGGCCGGCCGACCCTTCGAGGTCAACGCTTGGACAGCCCTGAGCGACGACGCCCTGGACCCGGACGGAGACGCGCACCGGCGCATCACCGAGCTCGGTGGCCAGGGATTGGTTCTGGTCGCATAGCTGCCGGCGAGGTCGGTAGAGTTGGCGCGGACCGTCAGATCTGAGGAGGAACGCAGTGGCCCGCGTGGTCGTGCATGTGATGCCCAAAGCGGAGATTCTCGACCCGCAGGGGCAGGCGATTGTCGGTGCTCTGGGGCGGCTGGGTCATCCGGGAATCTCAGATGTGCGGCAGGGCAAGAGGTTTGAGTTGGAGGTCGATGAAACCGTCGATGACGCCCAGCTCGCCGAAATCGCGGAATCGCTGCTGGCGAATACGGTGATCGAGGATTGGACCATCAGCCGGGATCCGCGGTGACGGCACGAATCGGGGTGATCACCTTCCCGGGCACCCTCGATGACGTCGATGCGGCCCGGGCAGCACGCATGGTGGGTGCGGAGGCGGTCAGCCTGTGGCACGCCGATGCCGACCTCAAGGGTGTCGACGCCGTCGTGGTGCCGGGTGGGTTTTCCTACGGTGACTACCTGCGCGCCGGTGCGATCGCGAGGTTCGCCCCGGTGATGGGTGAAGTGGTCGCGGCGGCCGGACGAGGCATGCCGGTGCTGGGCATTTGCAATGGTTTCCAGGTGCTCTGCGAGGCAGGCCTGCTGCCCGGCGCCCTGACCCGCAACGTCGGGCTGCATTTCATCTGCCGCGACGTGTGGCTGCGCGTCGCGTCGACGTCGACGGCATGGACGTCGCGATTCGAGATCGATGCCGACCTGCTGATACCGCTGAAGTCCGGCGAAGGTCGCTATGTTGCGCCCAAGCAGGTGCTCGACGAATTGGAGGGCGACGGCCGGGTGGTGTTCCGCTACCGCGACAACGTGAACGGTTCGCAGCACGACATCGCCGGCATCAGCTCAGCCAACGGACGCGTCGTGGGCCTGATGCCACACCCCGAGCACGCCGTCGAACCCTTGACCGGTCCATCCGACGACGGCCTGGGTCTGTTCTATTCGGCGCTGGACACGGTTCTCACCGCCTGAGCCCGCCCGCTGCGAGGCTGGCGCACGGCGCTGCCGGTCGCGTCATGGACGTCGCTGAACGTCGGGTCATCGGTCAGCACCGGACTGCCGAGCTCGTCCGCATAGCGTTAGACCGGTGATGTTGACCGCGCGGCGAGCCGCGACCGGACCGAGTGCTTACCGGTCGCCTTGGTTAGCTGGCGTCTTGCAGCAACGGCCCGGGCGGTAATTCGGCGGCGACGGTCACTCGGCTGAAGAGGTCAATGGCCGCCGCCGTGGCGCGGTCGGCGAAAGCCGCAAGTTCGTCGAAGCGGACCCGTTCCCCGATCCACCGCGACTGTTCGGCCATGACGCCGATGCGGTGCGGGTCCGATGAACCGTGCACAACCGCGGTGACGTCGCGATGTTGCTCGTTCCAAGCGTCGGCTAGCGCCGTCAACCGCGCCTGTTCGGTGATGGGAAAGAAGCACGCCGGGGTGACTCGGATCGTGAAAACGTCCGGATGCATCGGCGGAATCTCGAGATGGACGTGCAGGCGGAGCTCGGTGTTGAGGACGAAGAAGAACTCGCCGTCGTGCCGGCCGCGGAAATACCGTCGCGCCCTGGTGCACAGGTAACGTTCGATCAGATTTGTGCTCAAGGGCTCACCCATGCGCCTCATGTTCCGCCGCCGGGCTATGCGGACCCTTGTGTCAAAGCCAGGGATTCCGAAGAATCAGTTGAGAATTCGCTGAGCATCACGCTGCGTTGAACGACGGAATGATTTCGCTGCCAACAATATCGAGATACTCGGACTGCACGACGTGGGGAATGGTGAACAGGAACTGGTCGACGCCGCAGCTTTGGTACCCGCGGATGCGGTCGGCACAGCGCGCGGGCGATCCGACGATCAGTCCCGATTCGGGGATGGAGGCGAATTCGGCGCGGATCCGGGCCTCCTGCTCGGCGGAGTCGGTCGGCGCCAGCAGCACCGTGACCGACAGGCGCAGCGTCTGCGGGTCACGGCCCGCCGACTCGCAGGCCCCGTTGAGGAAGTCGCGACGTCGGGTGACCTGTTCGGGCGACCACCAGCGCACGTTCAGGCCCTGGGCGGACCTGGCGGCGATGCGTTGCACTCGATCGCCTTCACCGCCGATCCACAGCGGCGGGTGGGGCCGTTGCACCGGAGGCGGATCGCAGATGGCACCGTCCAGGGTGTAAAACCGGCCGCGGTAGGTGGGATTCGGCTCGGTCCACACCGCCTTCATCACGTCCAGTGACTCGGCCAGCGCCGAAACCCGTTCTCCCACAGTCGGAAATGGAATCCCGTAGGCGTCGAACTCACGCTGGAACCACCCGGCGCCCATCCCGAGATCGAGGCGACCCTCGGAGATGACATCGAGCGTCGCCGCCATCTTCGCCAGTACCGAAGGGTGGCGGTAGGAATTGCACAGCACGCTCGTGCCGAGGCGAATGCGTGTGGTGTCCCGCGCCAGTGCGCTCAGCGCAGTCCAGCATTCCAGCAATGGAAGTGAGGAGGGTGGCGCACTGGAGTCGGCCCCGCTCGGTTCGCCGGCGATGCCGGCGTCTTTGACGTAGTCGTCGGGACTGATCGTGAGGAAGTGGTCGCACAGCCACACCGAATCGAAGCCGTACCGTTCGGCCTGCTGCGAGACGGCGACCATGTCGCGGTAAGCGCTCACCGCCAGTCCGTTGACGGTCAGAGCCAGGATGAGACCGAATCGCGTGTCGGAATGCATTGATTATGAATCACTTTCAGTCAGCCCGACACCCGGCGCGGCGACTGTGCGGGGCAGTGTGACGGAGAACTTGTACCGCTCCGGACGATGATGAAACAGCACCACCTCGAGGTCAAGCGCTGCAATGACTTCGTCGTCGGACGCTTCGACCATGTGGTGATCAATTGCCGCGATGTCGAGGGCGACCCCGGAGATCGCCGTCTACCGATCGCCTTTCAGAGCGGATAGAGCTCCGGCAGATTCACCACGATGGCCTCCTGACTGTTTCGGGCGATAACCACCTCGGCCGGTGTATTCGGGTCCGGGTTCTCTTCCCGGTGGGGCACGAACGGCGGGACGAAGATGTAGTCACCCGGTTCGGTCTTGATCCGCACTTCTTGCACGCCGTCGTGAAAGACGAACTCCGGGTTGCCGCTTCGCACATAGATCGCCGTCTCGGATTCCCCGTGATGATGATTGCCCGAAGCCGTTTGGGGCTCGATGTACGTCTCGCCCATCCACAGCTGCTGAGCGCCGACCGACTTGCCGCTGATGGCGGCGAAGCGTTGGAGCCCTTCCGTTTGGGCGGTTCCGGAGTCGAGGTCGGATGCCCGGATGTGATGAACCCGCTTACGGCGCACATCGACGTCTGTCGTGTCGAAGTCGGGGTGGAATCCGTCCATCAGGACTCCTTTCAGACGATCACCATAAACGAATCGCGGTAGGCTTCAAGCAGTCTCAACCACAGTTCACTGATGGTAGGGAAACACGGCACGGCGTGCCACAACCGCTCGACCGGGACTTGGCCCGCAACGGCGATGGTGGCCGCATGTAGCAGTTCGGTAACTCCGGGGCCCACCAGCGTCACGCCCAGTACGTGCCGGCTATCGACATCGACCACCATGCGTGCCCTGCCGGTGTATCCGTCGGCGAACAATTTTGCTCCCGTCACCACGTCGCCGATCTCGACGTCGATGATCTTGGCGCGGTGGCCGTGCTGTGCGGCCTGCTCGGCGGTCAACCCGACGGCGGCCACTTCGGGGTCGGTGAAGAAGGCCTGCGGCACGGCGTAATGATCGGCTGTGGTGGCGTGCTCGCCCCACGGAGTCGTGTCGAGCGGACGTCCCGCGGCCCGGCGGCCGATGGCGGCACCGGCGATGCGCGCCTGGTACTTGCCCTGATGGGTCAGCAGGGCGCGGTGGTTGACGTCCCCGGCAGCGTACAGCCAGCCGCCGTCGACGGCCTTCGCCCGGCAGGTGTCGTCGACGTCGAGCCAGCTGCCCGGCGCCAATCCGATTGTCTCCAAGCCGATGTCACTGGTGTTGGGTGCGCGCCCGGTCGCGAAGAGGATCTCATCCACCTCCAACTCCTTGCCGTCATCAAGTGACAGACGCACCGGACCGTCCGGGTCGGGGCGGCGCAGCGTCCGCACCGACAACCCGGTACGGACATCGACTCCGCCCGCGGCGAGCCCGCGGTGCAGGAACTCGCCGACGAACGGCTCCATGCGCGGCAGCAGCCGTGGACCCCTGACCAACAGGGTTACCGCCGAGCCCAATCCGCGCCAGGCCGTCGCCATTTCGACGCCGACACCGCCTGCACCGACCACCGCGAGCCGGTCCGGGACCGACCTGCTGTCGGTGGCCTGCCGATTGGTCCACGGGTTGGACTCACGGATTCCGGGCAGGTCGGGGAGCCGCGTGCGGCTGCCGGTGCAGACGACGACCGCGTGCCGCGCTGTCAGCGTGACCTGATTGCCACTTGACGCGGTGACGACCACTCGTCGCGGACCATCCAAGCGCCCATGCCCGCGGATCAGCGTGGCGCCGATGCCGTCCACCCAGTCGGCCTGGCCGGTATCGTCCCAGTCGCTCACATAACGGTCGCGGCGGCCGAACACACCGGCGGGTTCGATCGAACCGGTAACTGCCTCGCGGGCGCCGTCCACTCGACGGGCGTCGGCGATCGCAAGCACAGGACGCAGTAGCGCCTTGCTCGGGACGCAGGCCCAATAGGAGCATTCACCGCCGACGAGCTCGCGTTCGACCAACGCGACGCTCAGCCCCGCGGCCCGGGACCGGTCTGCTGCGTTCTGTCCGACCGGGCCGGCGCCGAGCACCACAACGTCGTATTCGTATGCCGGCATGGTCAATCGGTTCCCTTCGCGGTGGGCGGCAGCTGCCGGGCAAGGTCAAGCAGAGTGCCGGCGATCAGATCGGGTTGCGGCAAGGCGTCGATCGGTAGTGGCGCATTGCCAGGTCGGGTGATCAGCGCCGTGCCGAATCCGACGTTCTGGGCGCCCAGCAAATCCCACACGTGCGATGCGACCATCAGGCAGTCGGCCGGCACCACCTTGAGTTCCTCGCACACGTAACGGTAGACAGACGGTGCGGGCTTGAATGCCCGACATGCGTCGACGGTGAACCGGCGTTCGAAAAAGTCTGCGAGCCCGGCGTTTTCGAGCGCGGTCTGCACGCCGGGCGGGTGGGGGGAGTTCGTCAGGGTGACGAGTCGAAAGCCTTTGTCGCGCAGTTGTGTGAGCCCGTCGGCGCTGTCGGGGTACGCCGGCATGCTCCGCATGCTTGCGGTGAGGAGCTGCGCGTCCTTGTCGTTGACCTGTACGTGGTGGATGTCGGCCAGCATCTGCAGCACTCCGGCGGCCAGCGTGGCGAAGTCGACGTAGTGGTTGGACAAGGTCACCGTCATCGAATACATGACGAGCTGGTTGAACCACTCCCGCAACACGCGCCGGTCGCCGAAAAGCTCCTCGAACAACGGCGCCAACGACTGAGTATCGATCAGAGTCTCGTTCACATCGAAAACCAGCACGGGCGGTGCGGCCACTGATCAGCCTCCTCAACGTCATTCGCGATCCATGACCACCACCATCTTGCCCCCGGCTTCCCCGGCCTCCATCACCCGGTGGGCTTGGCGAATCTGATCGAAGGAGAAGACCCGGGGCGGTTTCGCGTCCAGCTTGCTGTCGGCAACCTGTTGCGCGATGTCCTGTCGCGGCACGTCGGACAGCCGGGCGTGCCGAACACGAAGCTGCCGAAGAATTTCAGGTTCACCGGGGCCGCGGGCACTAGTCTCAGTCGTTGACGGCCGACGAAGTGGCGCCGGCCGAGGAGGCGCACAGATGGGCAAGCTGGTTTCGGTCAACGTGGGGATGCCCAAAGATGCGCGATGGAATGACAGGACCGTTTACACCGGAATCTGGAAGACTCCGGTCGATGGACCGGTGATGGCGCGCCGTCTCAATCTCGACGGCGACGGTCAGGGTGATCTCGGTGGTCATGGCGGCGAACAGCGCGCCGTACTGGTGTATCAGATCGAGTCCTACGAGTACTGGACGAACTATCTCGGCCGTGATGACCTGCGGCCCGGTCATTTCGGGGAAAACTTCACGGTTTCCGGGCTTGCCGACGACGAGGTGTGCATCGGTGACCGCTATCGCATCGGTGCTGCCGAATTCGAGGTCACCCAGCCGCGCGTTACCTGTTTTCGCGTCGGCATGCGCCTGGGTGAGCCGCGAATTCCCAGTCTGCTTGTCTCGCAACGTCGCCCAGGTTTCTACCTGCGGGTCATCACGGAGGGCAGCGTGCAGGCCGGCGACGGCATCGTGCTGACTCGCCGTGGCCGGCACGAACTCAATGTGGCCGACGTCGACGCGCTGCTGTACCTACCGGATCGCGACCTCGAGCAGCTACGCAAGATCGTGGACGTCCCCGAGCTGAGCCCCGGATGGCAACAATCCTTCACCGAAATGCTGGCCGCACACGACGGTGCGACCACTTCCGCCGAGACCGTGCCGAGCGGTTTTCGCCGACTGAGAGTCACGGCTACCCAACACGAAACGCCCGTCGTCCTTTCGATCTGGTTGACCTCCGAAGACGGAACTCCCCTGCCGCGGCCGCTTCCGGGCCAGTATCTGACCGTGCGCATCCCCAGCGAGGTGCCGCAGGTACGCAGCTACTCCTTATCCGGTGATCCGGGCGCCGCCGATTACCGCATCAGCGTCAAGCGCGAGGAACACGGGATGGTGAGCCGATGGCTGCACCGCCACATCGAGCCGGGTGCCATCCTCGAAGTCGCCGCTCCCCGGGGCGATTTTTGCCTGATTGACAACGACAAGCCGGTCTTGTTGATCTCCGCGGGTATCGGTGCGACTCCGGTGCTGGCGATGCTGCATGCACTGTCGACCGCTAGCAGGGGCGTCTGGTGGCTGCACACCACGCGCAATCGAGACTCCGAGGCGTTTGCCGCGGAGGTCAACGAGCTGATCGACGTCATGCCGCATGCGACTCGGCGCGTGTTCTACACCGAGACGCACGGCCGGCTGGACCGGCGGGCGGTCGCCGCACTGGGCCTGCCGACCAACGGCACCGCCTATCTCTGTGGGCCAACGCCATTCATGGCTGATATGCGCGACGTCCTCACCGGGCTCGGATTCGACTCGGCCGATATTCACAGCGAAGTATTCGGTGCCCGGCCGGCCATCAACCCGGGCGTGGTCAACGCGGCAGCCCGGCTGCCACACCAGCCGCCGGGCGCCCCCGGCGACGGTCCGGCCATCACCTTCACACGAAGCGGGCTGACGGTGAACTGGTCTTCGCGGTACTCGAGCATCCTGGAGATCGCCGAAGCATGTGATGTGTCAACGCGTTTCTCGTGCCGCAGCGGGGTATGCCACGTGTGCGTCACCAGCGTCGTCGCCGGAACGACCAGCTATGTCCAGCCACCTCTTGAGTTGCCCGAGCCGGACGAGGTGCTCATCTGCTCTGCCGCCCCCGCGAGCGACCTGATGCTCGACCTGTAGCTACCGGGCGAACGACGTCTCGCCGCCGGTGACGTTGAAGATCGAGCCATTGACGTAACTGGCTTCGGGCGAGACGAGAAAGACCACCGCGCTGGCGATCTCATTGGCGTCAGCGATGCGGCGCAATGCGGTGACACCCGCCAGCTTCTCCAGCAGGCCCGGCGTGGCCTCCGTTCCCGGAGTGTCGGTGGGGCCGGCCGCCACGGCGTTGACCCGCACGCCGGATTCGCCGAATTCGTCCGCCCACACCTTGGTCAGCAGTTCCAGGGCAGCCTTGGTGGCGCCGTAGATGCCGCCTTTGCGCTTCGGTGCCGATGCCGCGAGTGTGCTGATGTTGACGATCGCGCCGCGGCCCCGGTCGGCCATGCCCGGTGCCAGTTCCTGCACCAGGATGTACGGAGCGCGCATGTTGACGCTCACGTGTTCATCGAAGACGGCGTCGTCGGTGTCCACCGTGTCGCCAAAGATGAACACGCCGGCGTTGTTGATCAGGATGTCGACGTGGCCGGCTTCGGCGGCCAGTCGTCGCACCTGGCCGGGATCGTTGAGCTCGGCGGCGACGAAACGTGCCGTGCCCCCACCGCTTTCGATCTGCCGCACCACCTCGCCACCGCGATCCGCACTGCGCCCGTGTACCACCACCTCGGCCCCCCGCTGCGCGAGCCGCAGCGCTATGGCGCGGCCGATCCCGGACGTGGCGCCGGTGACCAGGGCCGTGTAGCCGCTGAAGGTCGTCATGGTGCTGAATCTCTGGGCGGAGTGAGCGCGACCGATGCCTCGGCCGTGTAGCACAGGAACGTGAGGGTCTCCTGCAGGTAGAGCTGCACGGTGTCGGCGTCGTGGCTGAGGTAACCGATCGACACGTCGGTGCCCAGTTGCAAGTCGAAATCACCGCCGCGCGTGGTCAATACGAACGCCCCGTCGATGGCCGGCGCCCAGATGATGTCGCCGTCGACCAGCCGGTTCAGGTGCTCCAGGATCGGATACCCGTGCTCGGTGGTTTCACTCACCTTGGTGTACGCGTCGGCGGACAACAGCACCGCGTATGGGCCGTCGACGCCGGCCAGTCGCAGTTCGGTCAGGGCCTGGGTAATGACGTCGGGGATGTCGCGCGGGTCCTCCGGCAATGTCAGGGGCGGGTTGGAGCTGGCACTGCGGATGCCCTGGATCGACGCCGGCGCGTATCCCTCGAAGATGCCGCGGTCCTCCACGAACGCCAGCTTCTTGGCGGCCACCTTCACCGGCTCCCAGTCTGAGTCGTTGGAGCCGCGCTCGACGTCGTCGATCTCGTTGCGGGACAAGGTGAACGGGACTCGCAGCCGGACCAGAGGCCGGCTGTCGCGCAGGTGAGCGATCACACCCTCGGTAGGCGATTCCAAGTCGATCAGGCGGCCGGTGCTGACGGCCGCAGTCACCGGGCCGCCGGGCGCACTGACGTCCACGACCCGGCGGCCGGCGATGTGCCGCTTGAATGTCCGAGCCGCCTCTAATTCGATTTCCCCCCAGGCGGATTCGGTGATCGGCGCCAAGTCGCGGTAGAGATTGTTCATTGGGAGATTCCTTTCAGGCTGCCGATCGAAAGCGAGCCGTCATGAGAGGCCGGAGCGGCGGCCGGGACCGGCGCGGGAGTTTGCGGCAAGGCCGGTGGAGCATCGAGGAAGTCAACCGTGGGGGAAAAGAACAGCCCGCCGGTGACCGCGGTGGAGAAGTCGAGGACGCGGTCGGTGTTGCCGGGCGGATCACCGAGGAACATGTTGCGCAGCAGGCGCTCGGTTACTGACGGGGTACGCGAATACCCGATGAAATACGTACCGTATTCGCCCTTACCCACCTCGCCGAACGGCATGTTGTGCCGGACGATCTTCAGCTCGGTGCCGTTCTCGTCGGTGATCACGTTGAGCGCGATGTGCGAGTTGGACGGCTTGACGTCGTCGCCGAGTTCGATGTCTTCAAGCTTGGTTCGCCCGATCACCCGCTCCTGCTCGGTGACCGACAGCGAATCCCAGGACGTCATGTCGTGGACGTACTTCTGCACGTGCACGTAACCCGCGCCGGCGAAGTCGGGGTCCTCCTCGCCAATCATCGTGGCGCTGAGCGCAATCGGGCCCTGCGGGTTCTCCGTGCCGTCAACGAAACCGAGCAGGTCGCGATTGTCGAAGAACCGGAAGCCGTGCACCTCGTCGACCACGGTCACCGCGGCACCCATCGCCTTGACGATGCGGCCGGCCAGTTCGAAGCAGACGTCCATGCTCTCGGCCCGGATGTGGAACAGCAGGTCGCCGGGCGTCGCGGGCGCAGTGTGGCGCGGACCCGTCAGTTCGGTGAAGGGATGCAACTGGGCGGGGCGCGGGCCGGAGAACAACCGGTCCCAAGCGTCGGAGCCGATCGAGGTGATCGCTGACAGTCGTTTGGTCGGGTCGCGGAAGCCGATCGCCCGCACCAGACCCGAGATGTCGGGAAGCGCGTCGTGGACCGTTTGCTCACCACCCTCGTCGATGGTGGCCACCAGGAAGATGGCGGCTGGCGTCAACGGCGCCAGAATGGGCTGCGGCTGAACAGCGGGCACAGGCATGACCCTAACGCCCTTGCGAAGGGGGGCGGTGCTTAACCTGGCTACATGGTGGCCACCGCCCCCGGCCTGGGTGAATTCATCGATGCGTCGCCGTCGCCGTTCCACGCGTGCGCCACGGCGGCGGCCCGGCTACTCGATGCCGGATACACCGAACTCAGCGAATTCGAACGCTGGCCCGAACAGCCGGGCCGCTACTTCACCGTGCGCGCCGGCTCCCTGGTCGCCTGGTCTGCGCCGGCCGCATTGACGCCATTCCGGATCGTCGGCGCCCACACGGACAGTCCGAACCTGCGGGTCAAGCAACACCCGGACCGCTCGGTGGCCGGCTGGAAGGTGGTGGCGCTGGAACCGTACGGCGGGGCGTGGCTCAATTCCTGGCTTGACCGCGATCTGGGGATCAGTGGCCGGTTGTCAATGCGAGACGGCGGAGGGGTGAGCCATCGGCTGGTCCGCATCGATGAGCCGATTCTGCGAGTTCCGCAATTGGCCATCCATCTCGCCGAGGACCGCACGTCGCTGGCCCTGGATCCGCAGCGGCACCTCAACGCGGTCTGGGGCGTCGGTAGCGCGGCGGAGTCCTTTGTCGGGTGCGTCGCCGAGCGGGCGGGAGTGGCCGCCGACGATGTGCTGGCGGCGGACCTGATGACGCACGACTTGACTACGTCGACGGTAATCGGCGCCGACGGCAGCCTGCTCAGCGCGCCGCGGCTGGATAACCAGGCCAGCTGTTACGCGGGACTGGAAGCACTGCTGGCTGCCGATCCGCACGCATGCCTGCCGATTCTGGTGCTCTTCGATCATGAAGAGGTGGGCTCGACGTCCGACCACGGCGCGCAATCCAATCTGCTGGGCACCGTCCTGGAACGCATCGTGCTGGCCGCCGGGGGCAACCGCGAAGACTTCCTGCGGTTGCTGCCCGCTTCGATGTTGGCGTCGGCCGACATGGCACACGCGACGCATCCCAACTACCCGGAGCGTCACGAGCCGGGACACCAGATCGCGGTCAACGCGGGACCGGTGCTCAAGGTCCACCCGAACTTGCGGTACGCCACCGATGGACGCACCGCCGCGGCATTCGCCGTCGCCTGCGAGCAGGCGGGTGTGCCGTTGCAACGCTACGAGCACCGCGCCGACCTGCCGTGCGGGTCGACGATCGGACCGATGGCCTCGGCGCGAACCGGTATCCCCACGGTCGACGTGGGCGCCGCCCAGCTGGCCATGCACTCCGCGCGGGAGCTTATGGGTGCGCACGACGTTGCCGCGTATGCTGCGGCTCTGCAGGCCTTTTTCGCGCCTGGGGCATAGGGTCGGGTTATGTTGCTCAATGTGGAGATGGTCACCTTCGACTGCACCGACCCGGTGACGCTGGCTAAATGGTGGGCCGAGAATTTCGGGGGTACGCCGCACGAGCTGATGCCGGGCGAATTCATCGCAGTGGCACGGCCCGAAGGGCCGCGGCTGGGGTTTCAGAAGGTTAACGACCCCACCCCGGGCAAGAACCGCGTCCATCTCGACTTCGGCGCGCAGGATATGGAGGCCGAAGTCGCCAGGCTGACGGCGGCCGGTGCCAGCGAGATCGAACGGCACAGTGTCGGCGACAACTTCCGCTGGGTGGTACTGGCCGACCCGGAAGGTAACCAGTTCTGCGTGGCGGGTACTTAGCAGACCCGCTACGGGTCCTCTTCGCTCGCAAAGAGTCGTTCGGGGTGGTGATAGTCGTTGGTGCGGGGCCCACCGCGATCGAAGCGATGAGGTGGGGTCCATGCGGTGCGGTGGTTGGGGAGTTTTGTTGTGGTCCAGCCTTTTCCGATGAGTTTGTGGTTAGGGGCGCAGGCCCGGGTGAGCTTGTCTATGTCGGTGTGTCCGCCGGTGGCCCACTCGTCGATGTGGTGGACTTCGCATTTGTCGGCGGGTACGTCGCAGCCGGGGAAGGTGCAGCCGCGTTCGGACGCGAACAGGGCGAGGCGCTGGTCGGGTGAAGCGATGCGGCGGCTGCGCCCCAGGTAGAGGGGGCGGTTGGAGTGGTCGTCGAAGACTGCCAGGTAGTGGACGGCGTGGCTGGCCACCCGGATGAGCTCGCGCATGGGAATCACGGTGCCGCTGGCGGTGATGCCGTGGCCGGTGGCGGTGGTGAGTTCTTGCAGGGTGGTGGTGACGACGAGCGTGACGGGTAGGCCGTTGTGTTGTCCGAGTTTGGGGTCGCCGAGTTGGCCGCGGACCAGGCTGTTGAGGGCGTCGTGCTGGCGTTGGGCGTGGGTGCGGATGTCGGTGCCGGCGGCCTCGTCGCTGGGTTCGCCCGTGACGCATGGCGTTTGGTCGGCGGGATTGCACATGCCGGGTGCGGCGAAGCAGGCCAGCCAGGCGTCGATGTTGGCGCGTAGTTCGGGCGTGGCGACGAGGGTGCCTTCGCTCATGCCGTCGGCGCGTTGGGGTTTCCAGGTGAAGCCGCGCTGGCGAGCGCGGTCGCGGTCGGAGAACTTCCCGTCGGGGTTGATCGTGACGGCGGCGCGTTTGGCGACCTTGTCCAGTTGGTCGGGGCGCAGTTGGGTGGCTTGGTAGGCCAGAAAGCGTTCGGCGTGCTCGACTACGGCGGTGGGGGTGTCGGCGGGCAGGTCGTGGAGGAAGGTCTGGATGACCCGCAGGTGCTGGGCATCGAGCAGGCCGTCGCGCCATTGCCGGGCGGTGGCAGGCAGTTCGGGGGGCAGCTCCTGACCGGTCAGGGTGGTGCGGGGGGCTAGTTGGGCGGCGTCGCGGATGCGGCGGCGGGCTTCGGTGTAGGTGATGCGGCACCAGTCGGCTATGACCTGGACAGCGGGCCCACCGATGTCGGCGGGATCTTGGGCGGCCACGCTCCCGATAATGTCGTGGCTGAGGACGGCTTGCTCGCGGCGCGAGGTTTCCAGGCGCTCCAAAGCGCGCAGCCGGACCACGGGGTCGAGGGCCGCAACGTTGAGTTCGCGCAGCCCGGCAACGGCGGCGTCGAGTGCCTCAAAGGCGACAACCACATCCCGCGGAGCCGTTATCGCACTCATGTTCGAATCCTATTGCGAACCCGGGCGCTGAGCCGCTCACGCGGCCCTCACCTGTGGACAAACGCCCAACTGTGGATAAGCGGCGTTGCCATGACGAATCCAGTCAGGATCGTCAGGTGAACGGTCTGGTCCGTTCCGGCGCAGTCAGCCTCGTCACCGCCGGGAACCTAGACTGTGTCCGTGACGAGCGCGCACACCCCCGTGACAGACACCGTCGAGCACGCCGCAGCCACCCCGGACCAGCCGCAACCGTTTCACGAACTGGGCCTCAAAGACGACGAATACCAGCGGATCCGCGAGATTCTCGACCGTCGCCCGACCGACACCGAGCTGGCCATGTACTCGGTCATGTGGAGCGAGCACTGCTCTTATAAGTCCTCCAAGGTCCACTTGCGCTACTTCGGTGAGACCACCACCGACGAGATGCGGACCGGCATGCTGGCCGGCATCGGCGAGAACGCGGGCGTCGTCGACATCGGCGACGGCTGGGCGGTCACCTTCAAGGTCGAATCACACAACCATCCGTCCTATGTGGAGCCCTACCAGGGTGCGGCCACCGGCGTCGGCGGCATCGTGCGCGACATCATGGCGATGGGAGCCCGGCCGGTGGCGGTGATGGACCAGCTCCGGTTCGGCGCCGCCGACGCGCCCGACACCCGCCGCGTCCTGGACGGGGTGGTCCGCGGCATCAGCGGCTATGGCAACTCGCTGGGGCTGCCCAACATCGGCGGTGAGACCGTCTTCGACGCGTGCTACGCCGGCAATCCGCTGGTGAATGCGTTGTGCGTCGGCGTGTTACGGCAGGAGGACCTGCACCTGGCGTTCGCCTCCGGTGCCGGGAACAAGATCATCCTGTTCGGGGCGCGCACCGGGCTGGACGGCATCGGCGGGGTCTCGGTGCTGGCCTCGGACACCTTCAGTGCTGATGGCGCCGGAGACGCCGCGCGCAAGAAGCTGCCGTCGGTGCAAGTCGGTGACCCGTTCATGGAGAAGGTGCTCATCGAGTGCTGCCTCGAGCTCTACGCCGCTGGCCTGGTGATCGGCATCCAGGATCTGGGCGGCGCGGGATTATCCTGCGCCACATCGGAATTGGCATCCGCTGGGGACGGCGGCATGGCGATCGACCTGGACGCGGTGCCGCTGCGCGCCAGGGAGATGACGCCCGCCGAGATCCTCTGCAGCGAATCGCAGGAGCGGATGTGTGCGGTGGTCGCGCCGGAGAACGTCGACGCGTTCATGGCGGTATGCCGCAAGTGGGAGGTGCTGGCGACCGTCATCGGCGAGGTCACCGACGGGGATCGACTGCGCATTACCTGGCACGGCGAGACCGTCGTGGACGTGCCACCACGCACCGTGGCCCACGAGGGCCCGGTGTACGAGCGCCCGGTCGCCCGTCCCGAAACCCAGGACGCCCTCAATGCGGACTCCTCGAAGAAGCTGCCCCGACCCGTCAGCGGGGACGAGTTACGCGCGACTCTTCTTGCGCTGCTTGGCAGTCCGCACCTGTGTAGCCGCGCGTTGATCACCGAGCAGTACGACCGCTACGTACGCGGCAACACCGTGCTGGCCGAACACGCGGACGGCGGGGTCCTGCGCATCGACGAGGCGACCGGCCGGGGTATCGCCTTGTCCACCGACGCCTCCGGCCGTTACACCCAACTGGATCCCTACACCGGTGCCCAACTCGCGCTCGCCGAGGCTTATCGCAACGTGGCCGTCACCGGCGCCACCCCCGTCGCCGTGACCAACTGCCTCAACTTCGGCTCACCGGAGGATCCCGGCGTGATGTGGCAGTTCTCACAGGCGGTGCGTGGGCTGGCGGACGGCTCTGCGGCGCTGGGCATTCCGGTCACCGGCGGCAACGTCAGCTTCTATAACCAGACCGGCTCCTCGGCAATCCTCCCGACTCCGGTGGTCGGAGTGCTCGGCGTAATCGACGACGTCAGCCGGCGCATCCCGACCGGTTTCGGCACCGAGCCCGGAGAAAGCCTGCTGTTGCTCGGTGACACCCACGACGAATTCGACGGGTCGGTCTGGGCGCAGGTGACCGCCGACCATTTGGGCGGCCTGCCTCCAGTGGTTGACCTGCAACGCGAGAAGCTGCTGGCCGAGGTGCTGGCCGCCGCATCACGCGACGGCCTGGTCACCGCCGCCCATGACTTGTCCGAAGGCGGTTTGGCCCAGTCCATCGTCGAATCGGCTATTGCGGGCGAAACCGGTTGCCGCATCGTGCTTCCCGAGGGTGCCGATCCTTTTGTGACGCTGTTCTCCGAATCGGCGGGCCGAGTACTGGTGGCGGTGCCGCGCACCGAGGAGAGCCGGTTCCGGTCCATGTGCGAGGCGCGGGGACTTCCCGCCGTCCGCATCGGCGTGGTCGATCAGGCATCGGATGTGATCGAGGTCCAGGACCTGTTCACGGTATCGCTGAGCGAATTGCGGAAGACGTCCGAGGCGGTGCTCCTGCGATTTTTCGGTTGAGGCTTCGCGCACTGGGGTTGGCCGCCGCTCTGATCGGATGGAGCCTCGTCAGTCCGCGCTTACCGTCCCCATACCGGGTACCGGCGCAGGCCGGTACCGGTGGCGCGCTGGCCGTAATGTGCCGCGCGCCGTTGGGTTTTCGCCCACCGCAGGTCTGGACGGGGTTGGGGCTGGGTTCGGCGGCAGCAGCCCTGGCGGCGGCCGCGGTGGCGGCCACCACGCCCGTCCCGCGGGTGCGGATGTCGATGTCAGCGCGCGAGCTGCCGTCCTCGGTGCCGGGTTGGCTGGCATGGCAGATACCCGTCGGCACGGTGTGGGCCGAGGAGGCTGCCTTTCGTGCGGCGCTGGGCACCACCACCGCGAAAGCCTTCGGCCCCGTGGCCGGAAGGGTGTTGCAGGCGAGCGCGTTCGGTCTGTCCCACATCGCCGACGCGCGTGCCGCGGGTGAACCCCTGCTGCCGGTTGTGTTGGTGACCGGCCTGGCCGGCTGGGTGTTCGGGTGGCTGGCCGAGCGCAGCGGGAGCCTGATGGCGGCGATCCTGGCGCATCTGGCCGTCAACGAAGCCGGCGCAATCGCCGCCGTTGCCGTGCAGCGTCGAACGTGCAACAGCTCACATGACGCGCGATCTCGGCAATGACGTCCTACACTTGTTACTGGCTTGTTAAATCCTCAGTTAAATCCCCAGTTCGAGGAGGGTGGCACCGCCGGTGCACAGACTCAGGGCCGCGGAACACCCGCGGCCGGATTACGTTCTCCTGCACATCAGCGACACCCACCTCATCGGTGGGGACGGTCCGCTCTACGGCGATGTCGATGCCGACGGGCGGCTCGGTGAACTACTAGGCCAGCTGAATGACTCCGGGGTGCGCCCGGACGCCATCATCTTCACCGGCGATCTGGCCGATAAGGGGGAGCCGGCCGCGTACCGCAAGCTCCGCGATCTGGTGGAACCGTTGGCGGGCGAGCTGGGTGCCGAACTCATCTGGGTGATGGGCAACCACGACAACCGGGCCGAGCTGCGTCGCGTGCTGCTGGACGAGATTCCGTCGATGGCGCCGCTGGACCAGGTGCGCAGGATCGACGGTCTGCGCATCATCACGCTGGACACCTCGGTGCCCGGGCACCACCACGGTGAGATCCGTGCTTCTCAATTAGCCTGGCTTGCTGACGAATTGGCTGACCCGGCTCCTGACGGCACCATCCTGGCGCTGCATCATCCGCCGATTCCCAGCGTGCTGGACATGGCTGTCACCGTTGAGTTGCGTGATCAGGCGCCCCTGGGCCGTGTGCTCAAGCGCACGGATGTTCGCGCCATCTTGGCCGGGCATCTGCACTATTCGACGAACGCCACATTCGCCGGGATTCCGGTGTCGGTCGCCTCGGCCACCTGCTACACGCAGGACCTCACCGTCGCCGCCGGCGGCACCCGCGGCAGAGACGGCGCCCAGGGGTGCAACCTGGTGCACATCTACCCGGAAACCGTTGTGCACTCCGTCATTCCGCTCGGCGGCGGCGACACCGTGGGCACGTTCGTCACCCCCGGCCGGGCGCAGCGCAACATCGCCGACGCCGGCATCTTCATCGAACCCTCGCGTCGTGACTCCCTGTTCAAGCACCCTCCACTGGCGCTGACGTCGACGGCAACGCAAAATCCGGCCGACTGACCTCACCGACGTTCTCCCAGGGTGCAGGGATCGGGAAGTACCGCTCCAAGAAGCTGATCACCAGCTCGGCGCGCTCGGCCGCGGAAACTTCGGGAAAGCTGCTGTCGTTGAGGCAGAAGAAGTGGTGCCGGCGGCGTTTGCGCAGTTCGGGCAGTAGATCCAGGCCGGCTCGGCTCGTGGTGTTCACATACTGAACTTTGGCGTTCTCCTGCTGAACAGCGCGTCCGGTCAGCAACGCGTAGTAGTGGTAGAAGGAATTCGTCACCGAGATATCGGTGGCCGAGCGGAATGCGCTGGCCTGGGTGCGAGCGAAGTCGTCCGGGAATTCTCGCTCCATCTCCAGCAGTATGCTCTTGCGCAATGGAACGGCGGTGTGCTCGAGATGGCGTGTGGTGAGCTGTCCGAACCGCTCGAAGAGCAGTCGCCGGTTCACCCGCGCCGCATTCTCGAAACCGCTGCGGGTGGGATCGTTGGTTCCCAACCCGATCCGGGTCTTGGCTTCCACGAACTTGCTGACCCCACCGGGCGAGAAGAACATGCTGGCCTTCAACGGTCGGCCGAAGAACATGTCGTCGTTGGAGTACAGGAAATGCTCGCTCAGGTCAGCGATGTGGTGCAGTTGGCTCTCTACCGCGTGTGAGTTGTAGGTCGGCAGCGCGGTCGGGTCCGAAAAGTGTTCGACGGCCGGCACGATCGTGATCTTGGGGTGGTCGGCCAACCACGGCGGTGGTGTCGAATCGGTCGCGATGAAGATGCGGCGGATCCACGGGGCAAACATGTTCACCGAACGCAGCGCGAACTTCAATTCGTCGATCTGACGGATCCGCGCTTCCGCGTCGTCACCCTCACCGACAACGTGTTCGGACAGCTGTGCGGCCCGCCGGGCCCGGAACTCCGGGTCGCTGCCGTCGACCCAGGAGAAGACCATGTCGATGTCGAAGGTCACGTCGCTGGTGTGCGGGGTGAACATTCCCTCCAGGGTCGGCCACTTGTAGCCGTAAAGCTTGACGGTCGCCGGAGTGACCTCGGCCCGGGGTAACACAGTGCGGGTCAGCGAGTTCTCCACCGGGCATCGGATCACCGATTCGTCGAACACCCAGAACTGCAGATCGACGCCGAAACCCGGGCCGTAGCGGAATCCGCCCGGCGCAATCCGGCGCCGGTACAGTCGCACGATACGCGGATCCGACGCTGCTGATAGCCGTCCGTGCGCCACCAGCAACGGAGGTAGTGATTGTCCGTCAAGGGTTTTCGCGTACATCGGCTCGGTGATGCACGCCGCCGCCAATGCCTGCTGGACGGCGGCGCGTAACTGGATGTCGACCGCAAGAACCGGCCGGTCTTTGTGGTTGCGGACCAGCAGGTACGGAATATCGGCCCGGTTCAACGTCTTTCGCAGGAACACCAAATCTTCGATCTGGGCCTCATGTGGGGTCAGACCGCTTTCCAGGCGGGCGATTCTGCCTCGGCGGGTCACCACAAGAGGGTTCAACGAGCGCCCGGCGGACCGAGCACCGTCGCTGGAGAAGGTTCTGGGCATCGGAACACCGCCTTAAGTCGCGTGATTGGTCAACCGGAGAATCTCACACTTCCGTCCGGACGGCGCGACGGGGTGATAACTGTTGCCGCACAGAAGATTTAGAATGATATTCGATACATGGCTGTAACTGCCAGTTCATGTCGGTGTCATCTCGGCTGCGGGTTCAGTACACGCGGTCCTGCTGGTCGGGGACGAGATTGCCGCCGGCGTCGTGTAGCGCGGTCTGACCGCCATCGGGTTCGTCGAACCCCTGGGTGGCGCATGGATACGGCGGACTCTGCGGCAGCGGGTTGATGAATGTCGGGTTGACCAGCCAGCGCCCGTCGGGGTCGGAGTAGGCCCGGCACATCAGCTCTATCTGGTTGCGGTTCAGGACGAGCCGCAGCGCGGTGGCGTCCGAGACGAAGGTGGCGTCGCCGTCGGAGTCACCGGCGGCGAACACTTGGCGGCGCTGTTGCGGTGCCGGCTCAAAGGCCGCTGGGCCCTGGATGCTCAGCACCTGCTGGTTGACGCGGCATCGCTTGCCTTCGTTGAACGGCATTGAGGGCTCGCCGCCGCAGAGCACCAGGCGCGGAGTCACCAGATCGCCGTCGTGCTCGGTGAGCACGCCCATCACCCGGTCGGCGGGGATGCCGACATCTGCTGCCCACACCCGCACCACCACCTCCGGTGAGGCGGAGATGACCCGTACGTCGAATCCGTTGGCCTGCAATGTGCCGACGAGGTCACGCATCTGCGAGTAGTAACGCACCCACCCGGTCTGCCGCGTGCTGCCCACGGACTGTTCGGCGCTCTGCGGCGCATCCAGATTCTCCTGCCGCGCGGCGGTCGCGAAGGCGGTGATGTCCGAGTCGGTCCAGCCGGCGAGTATCTGCAGCAGCCATGCGTCGACGGGCTTGAACCGTCTGTGATTGAAGCCGGCAAATGCCCGTGCATGTGAGCGTGTTTCGCCGCTCGAATAGATGGACACCAACTCGTCGGCGCACCCGGTGCCAGGGCCGCTTCCGGTCGGCAGGGGCTGACCGGGCGGCGCCAGGCTCCCGCAGGCCGTCGCCAGCGCCGCCGCGGCCGGTGCGGTGAGGAAGGGGCTGGTGGTCGTCCAATCGCCGGCTGCGGGCTGGCGCACCTTGGAGTTGCGCACCACCCAGTAGAAGGTCGCGTGGCCGATGTCGTTACGAATCATGGTGTTGTCCCAGTCGAACAACGCCAGCGGCCCCGCCGCCCCGGACTTGTCGCAGGTGCCGAGCTGCTTGATCATCGCGTTGATCCGGTCGCGGTTGCCCCCGTACCAGCCGGAGTCGGCGGCCAACGTCCGGCAGCCGCCATGGTCGGCGGCCTTGGTGCCGTGGCACGCGGTGATTAGCAGCGCGGCCGCCGACAGAGCACTGAGCACGCGCAGCAGTGGGGTCATGGGTTGATTGTGTTATCCCCGATGACCCGGCCCCACACGTAACCGATAATCAGCGGTGAACCTATTTCGAAATGGTTGTACGGGGCCAGGCTCGCGCCGACGTCCATCACCAGGTACGGGGCGGGCCACAGGTTGCGGGTGATCTTCTGCCAGCAGCCCGGCTTCCCGCCCGGCCCGCCCCGGGCGTTGACGCGGGGTAGGTTTTCCGGCCAGATGTACGGATTGGGTGCCCCCGAAATCGCGCCCGCTGACGTTGCGCCGAGCGCGTAGCCGTTGAAGCCGAGCGCATTGCGGATCCGCGGCGCGACCTCGTCATAATTGTGCAGCGTGCAGACGATCTCCGGGCTGTACTCATCGAGCAGTTGAGCGGTGGGAATGAGGTCTGCGGCCCCCCGCGCCAGGTAGGGACCGGCCCGGTCGAACACCGGCGCAGCGGTGCCGGCGAACCCGGCGGCCGCCAGAAATGCCGCGTCCAGCTCGTTGCGCTGCTCACTGACCGTTCGCGCCGTAGTCGTCGCCTGGTCGAGAGTCGCGAGTAGATCCGGCGCGGCATCGGCGTAGACGTCTCCCAGTGCCGCCAGCCGCTGCACATCGAGCCGGGCCTCCGGCAGCCGCGGATTCAGATCGTCGAGTATCGCGTGTCCGTTGGTCAGCGAGGCGCCGAACTTGTCACCCAGCCCGGCCAGCGCCTGACCGGCCGCACTGAGCGTCACATTGAGCTTGACCGGGTCGACTTTCTCGGCGATCGCGGTCAGCGTCTGAAACACTGTGTTGAATTCGGTGGTGACCTTGGTGGCATCGATCACCATGGACGGCGTGATGTGTTGCCGTGCAGGCTCTTTCGGCGAACTCAAGGAGACGTATTTGTTGCCGAAAACCGTAGTCGCTTTGATCTCGGCGGCCACATTCGCCGGAATCTGCGGGATGTACTTCGGGAAGATGTCCAGGACGACCTGGGCGGCGGGGATACCGTCGCGGGTGATCTCGGAGATGGCCGACACCCGGCCGATCTGCACGCCGTTATAGGTCACCTTCGCACCCGGGTCCATCACCAGGCCCGCCCGCGGAGCAACCATGGTCAGTTTCGTCTTCGGGGTGAAATTGCCGCGGAACTGCCAGTAGAGGGCGCCCAGGACGAGCGTCAACGCCACCAGCGCGATGAGGCCGATGGTCCGGTAGGGTGGCCGCGCGCCCGAGCGACGACGCTCCATGATTCTGAGACCCTAGGTTATGTCCGCCCGTCAGAAAGCCGATCCGGCAAAGACGCACCAGGCCGTGGCGGCGATCTCGGACTGGCTGCGTGACGAATCCCGCCCCGCCCCCGACCGGGCCGCGCTCGCGAGCGCGGTCCGTCTGACCGCGCGCACACTGGCCGACGTCGCGCCCGGTGCCAGCGTGGAAGTGCGAATACCGCCGTTCGTCGCTGTGCAGTGCGTGTCCGGTCCCCGGCATACCCGCGGGACACCCCCCAACGTGGTGGAAACCGACCCGCGAACGTGGCTGTTGGTGGCAGCGGGTCTGATGGGGTTCGCGGAGGCCGCGGCCCTTGGCGCAGTTGCCCTTTCGGGGTCGCGAGCGTGTGAGATCACGCGGTGGCTACCGCTGGTCAGTCTGGAGGAGGTCTGACCTTCGGGCGGACCGAACACCATGGCGGCGCCCCCGCTGCCACCAGGTTCGCTGTTGCCACCGAGTTGTGGATGCTGGCCAATTCGGTGGCGGTAGCCTCCAGGACATCCGGCTCCAAGGCGACATATGACATCTTTCGTCCCGAAACCGTGACGATCCGGTCTGCGCCCGGTGGGGAGAAACCGCAGCACCATCTCGACCGCATGGGAGCTTTGCGCACGAGCCAAAACGTCCGGACACACCACCTCGATTCGGCGCCATACCCGAATTGCCCGTAGACTCCGTAGACGTCACCAACCGCGCCCTAGGGAGCCGCTATATCGTGACCGCGCATCAGCCCGAGCAAGACTTCAGTTCGCCTCGTGAAGAGTGTGGTGTATTCGGGGTCTGGGCCCCCGGTGAAGATGTCGCCAAACTGACCTACTACGGCCTGTACGCGTTGCAGCATCGCGGCCAGGAAGCCGCGGGCATCGCCGTGGCCGACGGATCCCAGGTGCTGGTTTTCAAGGACCTCGGCCTGGTGAGTCAGGTGTTCGACGAGCAGACATTGGCCGCGATGGAGGGCCACGTCGCCATCGGGCACTGCCGCTACTCCACCTCCGGGGACACCACCTGGGAGAACGCCCAGCCGGTGTTCCGCAACACCGCCGCCGGGACCGGGGTTGCCCTGGGACACAACGGAAACCTGGTCAACGCCGCCGAATTGGCCGCGCGCGCCCGTGATGCGGGGTTGATCGCTAAACGGTGCCCCGCCCCGGCGACGACCGACTCGGACATTCTGGGCGCGCTGTTGGCCCACGGAGCGGCGGACGCCAGCCTGGAGCAGGCCGCGCTGGAACTGCTGCCGACGGTGCGTGGCGCGTTCTGCCTGACGTTTATGGACGAGAACACTCTCTACGCATGCCGCGACCCGCACGGCGTGCGGCCGCTGTCGCTCGGGCGATTGGACCGCGGCTGGGTGGTGGCTTCCGAAACTGCCGCGCTCGATATCGTCGGCGCCTCGTTTGTCCGGGATATCGAGCCGGGTGAACTGCTTGCGATCGATGCCGACGGGGTGCGCTCCACCCGCTTCGCCAACCCCACACCGAAGGGCTGCATCTTCGAGTACGTCTACCTGGCCCGGCCCGACAGCACCATCGGTGGCCGGTCGATCCATGGTGCCCGGCTGGACATCGGTCGCCGGCTGGCCCGCGAATGCCCGGTCGACGCCGACCTGGTGATCGGCGTGCCCGAATCCGGTACACCCGCCGCAGTCGGATATGCGCAGGAATCCGGCATCCCATACGGGCAGGGCCTGATGAAGAACGCCTATGTCGGACGTACCTTCATCCAGCCCTCGCAAACAATCCGCCAGCTCGGCATCCGTCTCAAGCTGAACCCGCTCAAAGAGGTGATCCGCGGCAAGCGACTCATCGTGGTCGACGACTCGATCGTGCGCGGCAACACTCAGCGTGCGCTTGTGCGGATGCTGCGCGAGGCCGGCGCGGTCGAGGTACACGTGCGGATCGCCTCACCGCCGGTGAAATGGCCCTGCTTCTACGGCATCGACTTCCCCTCGCCGGCCGAGTTGATCGCCAACGCCGTCGAGGACGAGGGGGAAATGCTGGAGGCCGTTCGGCATGCCATCAACGCAGACACACTCGGCTACATCTCGCTGCGTGGCCTGATCGCGGCCACCGAGCAGCCCTCCTCGCGGCTGTGCACGGCCTGCTTCGACGGCAGTTACCCGATCGAGCTACCCAGCGAAAGCGCGCTGGGCAAGAACGTCATCGAGCACGTGCTGGCCAATGCCGCGCGCGGTGCCGGTCTGGGTGAGTTGACGGGTCGCGACGTCCCGGAAGTTCCGGTCGGTCGCTGAAAGAGGCTCTGCGGAGGTAATCGATACCGGCCGTGCCTGCGACCGGTAGCCTTTATCGCGATGACGGATCCCGAACAAAGCGCCAAACGCGGCGCGGGCGACCAGGGCATCACCTACGCATCGGCCGGGGTGGACATAGAAGCCGGTGACCGCGCTGTCGACTTGTTCAAGCCGCTGGCGAGCAAGGCCACCAGACCCGAGGTGCGTGGTGGGCTCGGCGGCTTCGCCGGGCTGTTCGCGCTCCGCGGGGGCTACCGCGAACCGGTGCTTGCTGCCTCCACCGATGGCGTCGGTACCAAGCTGGCCGTCGCCCAGGCGATGGACAAGCACGACACCGTGGGCCTGGACCTGGTCGCCATGGTGGTTGACGACCTCGTCGTCTGCGGCGCCGAACCGCTGTTCCTGCAGGACTACATCGCTGTCGGGCGCACCGTCCCGGAACGGGTCGCGGCCATCGTGAGCGGCATCGCCGAGGGGTGTGTCCGCGCAGGCTGCGCCCTGCTCGGCGGCGAGACCGCCGAACACCCGGGCCTGATGGAGCCGGACCACTATGACATCTCGGCCACCGGCGTCGGCGTGGTGGAAGCCGACGACGTCCTGGGGCCGGACCGCGTCAAACCCGGCGACGTCATCATCGGCATGGGGTCCTCGGGACTGCACTCCAACGGATACTCGCTGGCCCGGACGGTGCTACTCCAGATCGACAGGATGAACCTGGCCGGCTACGTCGAGGAGTTCGGTCGCACGCTGGGTGAGGAGTTGCTGGAGCCCACCCGGATCTACGCCAAGGACTGCCTGGCGCTCATCGCCGAGACCCAGGTGCGCACGTTCTGCCATGTCACCGGGGGAGGGCTGGCCGGAAACCTGGAGCGTGTCATCCCGCACGGTCTGGTCGCCGAAGTGGATCGGGGCACCTGGACGCCTGCGCCGGTGTTCGCCATGATCGCCCAGCGTGGCCGTGTCGCGCGGGCGGAGATGGAGAAGACGTTCAACATGGGCGTTGGCATGATCGCCGTCGTCGCACCCGAAGACACCGACCGCGCCCGGGCTATCCTCACCGCCCGGCACCTGGATTGCTGGGTGCTGGGCACCATCTGCAAGGGTGGGAAAGAGGGCCCGCGTGCCAGGCTCGTCGGCCAGCACCCCCGATTTTGAGAATCTCGAACCCGAGCCGCTCTGACGTGATGTCAGATCAGCGGCGCCAGGTGTCCTCGTCGTCCCATGAATCGCCCTCCCCGTTGTCGGATTCATCGGTGCTGGTGCTCGTCCCTGACAACTCGCGCTGAAGCCGCGTGAAGTCGGTCTGCGGGGAGCTGTATTTCAGTTCTCGAGCAACCTTGGTCTGCTTTGCCTTAGCCCGGCCGCGGCCCATGGGGGGACCCCCTCGCGAAATAACGGAGCGGCCTAACAAGTAGGCGGCTCCGATCTCTAGTGTCGTTATTGTCCTGCCGATAGCTTACCGTGCCGCGCGGCCGAAGGTGGGCGCGCCCTGCCCAGCCGCGCATGGCGGATCTCACAGTCTTATCGGGCGCTGCCGCGCGGCGCTCTATCGGCTGCCGCCCCGCAACCGATCGACAGCCAGCCGTCCGGCACCAACGTCATCCCGCGGCGGCAGCGAGTCCGCGTCGATCGTCGCGGCAACCGCGCCGTCGGCACCCGTGGTCAACGCCGTGTCGGCGGGTATTCCGCGCTTCACCAACGCCAGAGCCACCGGTCCGAGGTCGACGTGTTCCACCACTGTTCCCAACCGTCCGACGGCCCGACCGGCGGCAAGCACCGGATCACCGGTGGACGGCCGGTCCGTTGAGCCGTCAAAATGCAGCAACACCAGCATCCGCGGCGGTTTGCCCAGATTATGCACCCGGGCCACCGTCTCCTGGCCGCGGTAGCAACCCTTGTCCAGGTGCACGGCTCCCTGACCGGGACCGCCGATCAACCGCACTTCGTGTGGGATGGTGCGCTCGTCGGTGTCGACGCCGAGCCGTGGCCGCAGGGCCGCCACGCGGTGGGCTTCATAGGCCCACACACCGGCGGGACGCACACCCGCGCGGGTCAGTCGTTCCCGCCAGTCGGCCGATTTATCACGTGGCACCAGCATGTCCAGCTCTACCGGTCCGTTCGGGGTGCTCGGCATCCGCCGCAGAAACCCACCGCCCGGTAGCGGGACCGCCGACCACTCGGGCGGGAGCGCGTTGACACCCAGAGCGTCCAGGACCGGCCGGTCGGCCAGCCGCGGCCCTATCAGCGACAGCACTGCCAGTTCCGCGGCAGACGGGGTGACGTCGGACCAGAACACCAGCTTGGACAGATAGGCCAACAGAGGTTCGCCCCGCCATGGTTCGGTGTCCAGATAGGTCGTGCCACCTAGGTCGGTCTGCACCCAGTGATCCTCGATGCGGCCCTGGCCGTCCAGGCTGAGGTTCTGGGTACCCGCGCCGTCCGGTAGCTCGCTGACGTGCTGGCTGGAGATGCTGTGCAGCCATGTTTGGCGATCTTTGCCCGTCAGCGCGATCACGGCCCGGTGCGAGCGGTCTATCAGGATCGCATCGGTCTGGGCTGCCCGCTGCTCACCGAGTGGGTCGCCGTAATGCCAGACCGCGCCAGCGTCGGGGCCGGGGTGGACGGCGGATACCGGATTCACACGTCAACTCTACGGCGCGGTCGTCCCCGCCCACCGTCGAGCGTGAAGCCAGCCGCACGCTCGCAGTCGAGCGTGAAGCCAGCCGCACGCTCGCCGCATGCCCGGGCCATTAGGCTCACTCCCCATGACGGGTGTGGTCGTCACTCTGGATGGGGAGATTGTCGAACCCGGGACGCCGTTGCTGCATGCTGACGACCTGGCGGCGGTGCGCGGCGACGGGGTGTTCGAGACGCTGCTGGTCCGCGACGGCAGGGCATGCCTGGTCGAGTCGCACCTCCAACGGCTGACCCACTCCGCGAAACTGATGGATCTGTCCGCACCTGACCTGCCGCGATGGCGGCGGGCGATCGAGGTGGCGACCCGGCGGTGGCTGACGCAGACCGTCGACGAGGCCGCGATGCGGTTGATCTACAGCCGCGGCCGAGAGAATGACCCGGCGGCACCGACCGCCTACGTGATGGTCAACCCCGTGCCTGACCGGGTGCACGCGGTGCGCCGCGACGGCCTTTCGGCGATCACCCTCGATCGCGGGCTGGCGGTCACCGGAGCCGACACGTCGCCATGGTTGCTGGCCGGCGCGAAAACACTGTCCTATGCGGTCAATATGGCTGCCCTTCGGCACGCGGCCCGGCAAGGCGCCGGCGACGTCATCTTCGTCAGCACTGATGGCTACATCCTGGAAGGGCCCCGCTCGACTGTGGTCATCGCTGTCGACGGTACGGACGGTCGCCCGTGCCTGCTCACTCCGCCGCCGTGGTATCCGATTTTGCGGGGAACCACCCAACAGGCGCTGTTCGAAGTAGCCCGCGCGAGCGGGTATGACTGCGACTACCGGGCGCTACGTGCGTCGGATCTGGCCACCGCGCACGGCATCTGGCTGGTTTCCAGCATGACGCTGGCTGCCCGGGTACACACTCTCGACGGCCGCTGGCTGCCCCGCGCGCCCTTCGCTGACACCTTCGCCGATCTGGTCGACGCCGCCATCGTCCTCGATCGCTGAGCGCTTAATCCTGTTGTCGCCGGGCCGGGGTCGCGGTAGCGTCGGGCTTACACAAGGAAGGAGGTGGTCCGCGAATTGATAGCTTCATGGACATGTGAGGTGGCTGCGCGCTAGCTGCATCGGCTCGGAAGAGTCAGCGATCTACGCGCGCTGGCGAATTTCCCGCAGCCACCCGGCCCCCGAGCTTCCGGTCTGTCCAACCGGAGCAACGCTCGGGGGCCGCTCCATCTCCAGCGGTACTACTTCTTTGCCCTGGCCGCGATCTGGTCGGCTAACCGGACCCCGCCGTCGGTGATGTCGTTGCCGCATGCCTGCACCTCGATAACGAGTTCGCCTTCCGCTAGGAGTGCATGCTGGCAAGTACGTCCGCCGTTCTCGGTTTCCGCGCGGGTCATGGTGATCTTGGGCGCCTCGCCATTGACCTCACCGAAGCTCCACTCCGTGCTTTTGCTCGGACCGGTGAACGTGACCGTCTTGTTGGCGCACGCCCGCCACTTGCCGGCCGACGACTCGACGAATGCCCGAGCCTTGTCAGCCGAGGGGAACTTCGCAACGGCCTCGACCACCCGATGGGCGTCACCAGCGGATTGGACCACCTGACTGTGTATCGCGGTCGGATCGTGCGGCCGGTACACCGTTTCCTGGAACGGTTCGAAGGCCGCCAGGCACGACGGGTCGGACAACGTACCCTGCGGTGCGCGCAGCTGGTCGCTGCGCGCACCTTCCTTCATGTTGGGGTCCCCGAGCACATTCCCGATATCGGCAGCTCCGAGCAGCACGGACGCGGTTTCGGCCGAAGGCGTTGATCCGCCGGCCGCGGTGCCGGCCCCGGTTGGCTTGGCCGCCGCCGGCTTGCGGGTATTGCCGCCGCTCGTGGCGAAGACCACGATCAACACGATGGCCACCACCGCGGCCAGGGCGGCACCGCCGATGATCAGCAGCTTCTTGCTGGATCCACCGGACGCGGGTGCCGGTGCCGCGTGACCCGCGGCGGGCCGGGTGGGCGGCGCCGCAGCCGCGGGCGCCTCGGGTGCTTTGGCTGCCGGGGCTTTGGCCGCCGGGGCCTGGGCTACCGGTGCTTCGGCCGGCGCGCCGTCCTTGGCCTCGATCTCGGCCAGCACGTTGTCGATTTCGGTCCGGGTGCGATAGGTCACGTCGTGGCGCATCCGCAGCATGCGCAACAGCTGGGCGATGTCGCTGCGCGCGCTGGGGTCGTCGCCGTCCTCGTCGAGTCCGGAGCGCAACTCGACCAGCAACTGCAGCTGCGTCTGGGGCGTGAGCTCCTTCTCCGACAGGGTGTTGCCCAGGCGCATGATGTAGCCGAACGGCACCGGTGGCTCGTCGGGCAACGGCGATGGCAGCGGCGCGGCTTTCTCCCGCATCGCGTGGATAGCCGTGACCAATTGGATGCCGGCGTCGACCGTCGGGTTCTGGTAGTCGATGATCTGCAGGGTGGAGACGGGGTTGACCCGCACGCTGTCCACCGGGCCTACCTTGACCGGCAGGATCGGCCGGTTCAGGGCCTGCGCGTAGCGCAATTCGGCCTGGCTCGGCTTGGACTGCAGCCAGTTGTTGGACAGCGCGACGACGAACACGTCGCACGAGCGGATCTGCTCCAGAATCGCGCTCCACCAGGCGTCGCCGCCCCCGAGTTCCTGGTCGAACCAGACCTTCTGTTGTGCACGCTTCAAAGCAGTCGTCAGCGCGTCGAGCGACGTCCTGTCCTGGCTCGAGTAGCTGATGAATATGGCCACGGCAGTCTCCTCAATTGAGGTAAGGGGGAAGCACATACGGCGAAACCGTCATGCGACGGTAGCGCATGGTAGTGGTCGCAGCAATCGGCGCTGGCAAACCGACTCGATACACCCGCGCGCGCCGCAACGGTCACTCGTGGGCGGGGACGTGCGAGTCGTCGACGGGCTGGAACTCGACGTAGCGGCGCGTGAACTCGTCGCCCGGTACCGGCCACTGCTCGCCTTCTGCTCCCCGCACCACCCAATCGCCGTCCGCCGCGTTGGTCGGTCCTTCCAGGGTGTTGATCGTCTCACCCGGTTGCGCCGGACGGGCCTGGACGCGTCCTTTGCGGCGCCACAGTCCCTCCCCGGCGGGCTCGTATGTGGCGCGGAAGATGTCGTCACGCACTGACCACGTCTTGCCGTCCAATCGCACCTCCCAGTCGCCCGCGTCGGCATGCATGGTGTGCCCCGAATCCGATGTCCATGTCCAGGGCGCGTTGCGTTGTTCGGCCGCGACGGTGCCGACCCGGGTGAAGGTTCGCCAGAGCGGGCGTGAGCGGTATCCCAGTTGACGCAGGCTCCACAGCGTCGCCGCCAGGCTGCGCACGGCGGCGTTGAGCAGGTCCGGGTTGCTTTCGACGGCCGACCAGTCGACGAGCTTGTCGTGAATCTTGCGGGCGTCGTCACGCGGCGTGCCGTACTTCCACCCGTTGCGTCGGTAGTACCGGCACCAGTCTTCGTGCTCGGCCCGGGCCATGGCCAGCGCAGAATACTGGTCGAACCCCATGAGGTTGAGTTGTTCCAGCGGCGGCGAATCGGCCATGTCACGCCCGGACAGCTGGGCGGGCGGGCTGCCCCAGGTGTTCCACGTATGGCCGGCGACCTGTTCCACCATCCACAACGCGTTGCGTACCTGGCGCCGGTTGGATCCGCGGTAAAACTCGTCGAGTTCGATCCACGGCACGGACGCTGGCCCGCGCGGCCAACTGGGATCGATCGTGGCCACATACCGCTCGTGGATCAGTCGGGCCGCCCGTTCCCAGGCGTCCTGGACCTGGCCTTCGCGGCTGTCCAGCACCAGCGAGTAGGACTGCAGCATGCCGACCACCTGGATCGAGTCGTCGGTGATGCTGGTGTTGAGGTCGGAGGTGTACACCGGCATGTCGGGGAAGCGGGCGGCCAGCCTGGTGCCGGTGGTAGCGGTGTGCGTGTCAACCAGGATCACTGCGCTGGCGGTGGGATCGGTGTCGCCGATGAGCCGCAGGATGGTGGGAATCGTCGGGCCCTCCGACACGGCGTCGATGGACGGTCCAGCGGAGGCGAATCCTGCTTGCTGTCGATAGAACTCGTGATCCTTCAGGTACTCCTCGGCATCCCTTTCCACCAGGGTCAGCGACGGGAGCGGGATCGCTCCCGGCGGTGTGTAGAAGTCGCGTTCGAGCGCGCGACGGGTCAGATCCGCGCACAGTGCCAAGGTCAATTGGGATGTGCCGCAGACGAATACGCGCTTGGTGCGGCCCGTCGCGATGATCCCGTCGAGCAGCCGGCTCGCGGTCACCTCGTACTTGCCGACCACATCGGCCGCCCACCGGGTGTCCGATCCACCGAATTGCTGAGCGCGCCAGGCCTCGGCCAGCCACGGATCGTCGATCCGCACGATGAGCGGCAGCCGCCTCTTGTGGGCGACCTCTGAGAGCCGACGGCTGATCATGTCCAGCCACAGCAGGTTGATCGCCGGGTCGGGGGCCATCAGGTAGAGCCGGCCGAGATGACGCCACAGCCGCAGCGACACCAACGTGGCGGGTGTGTTGAAGTCCACGAGTACCACGCGGGCGCCCAGCCGGCGGATTCGTTGGACCCTGTCGTCATTGGCGCTGGTGATGACCACGAGGGTGCTGCGCCGGTCCAATGTCCGTGCCACCCCACTGACCATGGATTCGGTGTCGTCGTCGACACCCACGATGGCGGTGACGGAATCGGCGAAGTTGGCCCGTATCCGGTCTACCTGGGACCGGAAGACGCCGACCACCACACCACCCAGACCGGTGAAAATCGCCGAAACCGCTGCCATCCGTGCCAACTCGAGACCGACCGGTGTCGGGCTGGGGCAGATCTGCCCGCCCAGCGAGTAATCGCTGCTGCTGCCCTTGATCAGTTGGGCGGTCAGCATCAGCGGGGTGAAGACCGCGGGATGGTTCGCGTCGTGACAGTTCCAGTAGGAACTGAGACCCAGGATCGCGCTGATCGTGATGAGCAGTGCTATCACCGTGAACGAGACGCCGACCAGGCGGTGGCTGCTGTTGGAGCGGAAGGTCATCACGCTCACCGCGACCAGGACGCCGACCACGATCGCTGTCGTCGGCATCGACCCCGGCCGGCCGAACCATCCGAGGCCGGCGGGCAGCAGGTCGAGGATGGCCGGCCGGTATGCCACCGCTGCCAGGTAGATGATCAGCAGCACAGCGAGAATTGACAGCGCCCAGCGCACCGGACGTGGAGCGATCTTCTTCTCGCGCATCCGGGCGAACCTCCCTTCCCGCAGCCTGCCAGAACGCGAACAGTACACGCGCAACTCCTCGCGAAGGCAAGACAAGTAGGGGGTCCGATTACATTGCGCCGGGCGGGGCCTCAGCCGACGAATCGGGACAATCGCGCCGACAGATGCGGGACCAGCCCGCCGTCGGCGTCGACCCGCTCTTCCACATATGCCAGGTCGCCGCCCTCGACGATGCCGTAAAGGCGTTTGGCGCCGCCGACCAGCACTCCGGACCGGCTGCGGGCAAGCGCATCGGTGACCAACTCCCAGGACGACTGGTTGCGCGGCCGCCCGTAGAACAGCTCGACGTAACCGGCCGAGTGCGCCAGCAACAACTCGATGGCCTGGGACTCGCTCGGATCGTCGGGGTCGGCGACGAATCGCCAGAAGCCGGTTTCGCGCAACCCAGGCTGGTGGTATTCACCGTCCTCGTCGAGGCGCCACGAACGGGCCTCCCAATTCAGGTAGTCGCCACCGTCGTGGGACACCACGATCTGCTGGCCAAACCGGTAATCACCGTCATGAGCGTGACCTTCGCCTTCGCCGCGCCACACGCCGACCAGCGGCAGCAGGGCCAGCAGCGCGTCGTTGAGGTTGGCCCCTTCGCGCAGGTTCGCCGTGTCCGCGGGTACCGGCAGGTCGTCGTACGCGGGGATATTACGGTTAGCGGTCAGTTTCGCCCGCTCCGCCGCCTGAGACAGCTCGTCAGCGGCACCCTTGCCCTCGCTCGGGGTCACGACTCGTCGGTGATCAGCCGATACAGCGCATACAGCGCGAACCAGGAGATGACCACGGTCGCGAGGACGAGCATGATCTCGAAGAACAGCACCACAGCGACGAGTCTATTCCAGGAGCGATCGCGAGCGCGGCGGAGCCGGGCGCAGCGGGTCGGTCAGGCGACCTTGATGTCCACCTCGTGGATGCCGGCGCCAGAGGGTGCCACCACGGCGTCGCCGTTGCCCACCCGCGACAACGCGCGCAGCGTCCACGATCCAGGCGCGGCGAAGAACCGGAAATCGCCGGTGGCCGACGCAACGACCTCCGCAGTGAACTCGTCAGACGAGTCCAGCAGCCGTACGAACGCGCCACCGACCGCCTGTCCGTCGCCGTCCACCACGCGACCGGTGATGACCGTTTCCTTCTCCAAGTCGACGCTGGCAGGCAACGTCAGTCCTTGCTTCGGTGCAGTGCACATGTCAGCTTCCCAACTCGATCGGGGCGCCCACCAGGGAGCCGTATTCCGTCCAACTGCCGTCGTAGTTTTTGACGTTTTTGTGTCCGAGTAGTTCTTGCAAGACGAACCAGGTGTGCGACGAACGTTCCCCGATCCGGCAGTAGGCAATCGTTTCCTTCGTCCCGTCCAGCCCGGCGTCGGCGTAGAGCTTGGCCAACTCGTCGTCGGACTTGAACGTTCCGTCCTCATTGGCGGCCTTGCTCCACGGCACGTTGATGGCGGTGGGAACGTGGCCGGGCCGCTGGCTCTGTTCCTGCGGCAGGTGCGCCGGAGCGAGGATCTTGCCGGAGAATTCGTCGGGAGACCGCACGTCGACCAGGTTCTTGGTGCCTATCGCGGCGATGACCTCGTCGCGGAAGGCGCGAATGCTGTTGTCCGGCGCCGATGCGGTGTAGGACGTGGCGGGCCGGCTGACAGGGTCGCTGGACAGCGACCGGCCGTCGAGCTCCCACTTCTTGCGACCGCCGTCGAGCAGTCTGACCTTCTCGTGGCCGTACAGCTTGAAGTACCAGTACGCATAGGCCGCGAACCAGTTGTTGTTGCCGCCGTAGAGGATCACGGTGTCGTCGTTGGAGATGCCGCGGTCGGACAACAGTTTGGAGAACTGCTGGGCGTCGACGAAGTCACGTTTCACCGGGTCTTGCAGGTCGTCTCGCCAGTCGAGCTTGACTGCGCCGGCGATGTGGCCGCCGTCGTATGCGCTGGTGTCCTCGTCTACCTCGACGAAGACGACATTGTCGGCATCCAGATTGCTCTCAGCCCAGTCGGCGGAGACCAGGACATCGGAGCGTGCCATGGGGATCCTTTCGATTTTCAGGTGAACGGCGTGGTCAGGTGTGGGCGGCGGGGCACGGACACCCACCCGCCCGGCTCATGGTGGTATTCGACACGGACTTACTCCTAGGTACGCCTGTTGCGCGAGGAAGACATGCCACGGCAGGGGGCCTGGCCGCTTCGAGTGCTGCGCAGATAGGCGCGGCCACTCAACAGCTACAGCAACAGCAACAACCCGCAATGCGGCACAGCGATGCTGTGCGGCGCTCGGTGAGCACAAGCTCGATGCGGGTTGACACGCCGGTCAGCTTACCTAATAAAACAGTGATCAAGCCAACAGCGGCCGAGAAAGCGGCCGCGGGCCGGTTATTGACAAGGTCACGACTGCTTGAAACCTTCCAACGTGACGGTGACTCCCGTGGTGATGCCCTCGATGATGACGTCGGAGCCACGCGCGCCGACCGTGTTGGGTGCGACCCCGAACGGGAGCCGCTGGTTGGGCAGTCTGCCGGTGAATGCGCGCATCACGGCGTCGCGTTTTTCGTCGGGAACGGTCCGGTTTTCGGTGTCGGGACCGGTGAGGACGCCGGTGGGGGTGATCATCAGGGTCGCCGGGTCGTCGGGCGCGATCGACAGGTCCACCGAGATGGAGACCCGCTGGTCAAATCCGGCTGATTTCGGGGTGCCGCTGAACACCAGTCCGTGGTTACCCGAGATCCCGGACTCGGTGGTGCCGCCGGTGGCGTCGTTCGACTCTTGCGGAGGGGCCTCCACCATCAGGTCGGCGATGCCCATGTAGCGGCCCAGATGCATCGAGTCGATGATGATGCGGCTCTCCAGCTTCCTGATCGGAAGTTTCGCATCGGGTGTGATCAGCCAGGATGCGTCGGTCAGGTCGATCGAGTGCATGGTGGCCTCCAGGGTGGCTCTGCCCACGCCGGCGTGATCGACGGCCCCGGCCTTGATCTCCAGCTCGTCGTAGTGGTGGCGCATCGCCTGCGGGATGAACGGGAAGGCGATGATGGCCACGAACGGGTCAGACCCCAGGTTGGCGGCTTTGCGCACGTTGGTGGACAGCCGGTATTCGGCGTAGATGCTTGCGCCGTAGTCGACGCCTACGGCGCCGAGCGCAATGACGCCGACCGCGATTGCCGCCGCAGTAACGCCGGCCAGGACTTTACGCACGCGGACATTCTGACATCGCCGGCGCCCTGTTGTGTTGCTCACAGTGTTCTCACGGTCCCGGCGTCTGTCCCCAGGTCGGCGGCCCTGCGAAGGGCTGCCGGCTAATCACCCGACTTTCGGCTGCTGTATTACGGAACGCATCGTCGTCAGGCCGAATACCAGGTGGCACGTTATCGTTAGATGATCTTGCCGCTAACGGCATGTGTCGGATGAGCCTGGGAGGCCTTGCCCACGAGGCTGGAGGGGCGTGTTGGAGCTATTACTGCTGACCTCGGAGCTGTATCCCGACCCGGTCCTACCCTCGTTGTCGTTGCTGCCCCACACCGTGCGGACCGCCCCGCCGGAGGCGTCTTCACTGTTGGAGGCGGGTAACGCCGACGCGGTGCTTGTCGATGCGCGCAACGACCTGTCGGCGGCCCGCGGTCTGTGCCGCCTGCTGAGCACGGCCGGCCGTTCGACGCCGGTTCTCGCGGTAGTCAGCGAAGGTGGGTTGGTGGCTATCAGTGCCGATTGGGGTCTGGACGAGATTTTGTTGCCCACCACCGGACCGGCCGAGATCGATGCCCGACTGCGGCTGGTGGTAGGTCGCCGCGGCGGCCTGGCCGACCAGGACAGTGTCGGCAAGGTGAGCCTGGGCGAGCTGGTGATCGACGAAGGCACCTACACCGCGCGGCTGCGGGGTCGTCCGCTGGACCTGACGTACAAGGAATTCGAGTTGCTGAAGTACCTGGCCCAGCACGCCGGCCGCGTGTTCACCCGCGCGCAACTGCTGCACGAGGTCTGGGGGTACGACTTCTTCGGCGGAACCCGCACCGTCGACGTGCACGTACGTCGGCTGCGGGCCAAGCTCGGCCCGGAGCATGAAGCGCTGATCGGGACGGTGCGCAACGTGGGTTACAAGGCGGTTCGCCCGGCACGCGGCCGGACCCAGAGCGCCGAGCCCGACGACGACTCCGAGGGCCAACTCCACGACCCGCTGGCCGACCCGCTGCGCAGTCAGTGACCGCGCCGCAGTGGCGCGCTGTCCTGACCGGCGATGAGCAACGTCAAATTCGTGAACTCATCACGGCGGCAACAGAATCCGATGGCGTAGCTCCGCTCGGCGAGCAGGTGTTGCGGGAACTGCCACAGCACCGTACTGAGCATCTGGTGATTTCCGATCACAGCGCCGGCGACATCATCACGGGCTATCTGAATCTCAGCCCGTCGCGGGATGACGCGGACGCGATGGCGGAATTGGTGGTACACCCGCATGCGCGACGGCGCGGCCTGGGCACCGCGCTGGCACGCGCCGCCCTGGCCAAAACCGACGGGCGGACCCGGTTCTGGGCGCACGGAACGTTGACGCCGGCCAGGGCCACCGCGTCGGCGCTGAATCTGGTCGCGGTGCGGGAACTGCTGCAGATGAGACGGCCGCTGCGCGACCTGACCGAACCGGTGCGCCCGGACAGTCTGGGTGAGGTGCGGATTCGCACGTACGCCGGCCGGTCCGACGACGCCGAGCTGCTACGGGTCAACAACGCCGCCTTTTCCTACCACCCGGAACAGGGTGGCTGGACCGAACGTGAGCTCGAGGAGCGGCGCGCGGAGTCGTGGTTCGATCCGGCGGGCCTGTTCCTGGCGTCCGACCGGAACGACCGGCTGCTGGGATTCCACTGGACCAAAGTGCATTCCGATCCTGCGGGTCTGGGCGAGGTCTACGTACTGGGCGTTGACCCCGCGGCGCAGGGCAGCGGTCTGGGACAGCTCCTGACATCGATTGGTCTGGCGTCGCTGGCGCAGCGGCTGGCCGGCATGCCTGACCCCACCGCGATGTTGTACGTGGAGTCCGACAACGCGGCCGCGGTGCGGACCTATGAGAAGACGGGTTTCACCGTTTACAGCGTCGACACGGCTTACGCCACGGGCTCCGCCGGCAACTGATCCGTCATCCGGCGCGTTTTCCTGTGCGGGGCATACTTTCCGGGCGACCTGGCAATGTCCCAGTGGGTGAACGACCGTCGAGGATCGTGCGGGAGGCGTGGCTCGCTGGCCAGGGTGACGGCCGTTGCGATGACGATCTGTTGTGCGGTCGTGACGGCGTGCGGCAGTGACGACAACCGTGGCTCCCCACCGGGCGCGGGGCCACCCTCCGGGGGCTCGTGTGGCGGGAAGAACGCGCTCACCGCTGAAGGTTCTACCGCCCAGCAGATCGCCATCGCGCTGTTCAATCAGGTGTGGGGGCAGCTGTGTCCCGGAAAGACGCTGGCCTATAACCCGACCGGGTCCGGCGCCGGACGCGAACAGTTCATTGCCGGCCACGTCGACTTCGCCGGGTCGGACTCGCCGCTGGTGTCCACCCAGATAGGTCCCGCGGCGCAGCGATGCAGCGGAAACCCGGCATGGGACCTGCCACTGGTATTCGGGCCGATCGCGTTGGTGTACAACCTGCCGGACATCCCCACGCTGGCTGTAGATGCCGACACGCTGGCGAAGATCTTCAGTGGCGGCATCCGTACCTGGGACGACCCGATGCTGGTCGCGCTGAATCCCGGCGTGGCGCTGCCGAAAACGCGGATCACGCCGATCTATCGCAAGGATTCGTCGGGAACCACCGACAATTTTCAGAAGTATCTGACCGCGGCTGCGCCGCAGAGTTGGTCCCGCGGCGTCGGCACCGAGTTTCTGGGCGGCGTCGGCGAGGGCGCCCCGCGGTCTGCGGGTGTGGTTCAGGCGGTCCAGGCCACCCCCGGAGCCATCGGCTACGTCGAGAAGGGTTTCGCCGACCGTGCCCGGGTGCCCTTCGCGCAGATCGACACCGGCAACGGCGTCGTCGCGCTCACCGATCAGACGGTGCGCCACGCCGTCAACGGCGTCAACTTCGCGGCCGGCGGTAACGATCTCGTCTTGGACCTGAATTCGTTGTATGCGATGCGGGATCCGGCGGCCTACCCGTTGGTGCTGGCCACCTACGAGATCGTGTGCTCCAAGGGATACGACCCGGATACCGCCGCGGCGGTCAAGGCCTTCCTCACCACCGCCGTCAACCACGGCCAGACGGGACTCACCTCCGCGGGGTATGTCCCGCTGCCGGATACAGTCAAGGCGCGCCTGATCACCGCGATCGACGCACTGCAGTAAATCGATGACGCGAGCGAAGGGACGGCGGTTACCCGGCAGCGGCCGAGCCTTCCGCAACGGGGACCGATGGGAGCGAGTGTGACGACGCCAAACCCTGACGATGCGGGATCCGCGGAGGTCGTCGCGGCGCCGTTCTCGGGACCGCCCGTCCTCCCCATCAGCCCCTGGGGCTACGGCAAGCCGGCGTTGGGTGACCGGATCTTCCGCCGGGTATCGGAAGGGTCGGGCGTGTTGATCGTGGCGTCGATCGGCGCGATCGGCGGGTTCTTGCTATGGCACGCCTTGCCGGCGCTGCGCCGCGACCGGGAGAACTTCTTCACCTACCGCGGCCCGTGGGCCACCACCGACCCGTCGGCGATGCGGTTCGGCATCCAGGAGCAGCTGCATGTGACGGTCTTCGTGGCGGTGTTCGCGCTGTTACTGGCGATGCCGGTGGCGCTGGGGGTCGCCATCTATCTCACGCAGTACGTGCCGCGCAGGCTCGCCGCGCCGCTGTCCTACGCTGTCGATCTCTTGGCCGCCGTGCCCTCGATCATCTACGGCGTCTGGGGACTGTATGTGCTGGCGCCACAGTTGCGGCCCGTGGCCGTCTGGCTGAACGTGCACTTCGGGCACGTGTTCCTGTTTGCCACCGGTAGCGCATCGGTCCTCGGCGGGGGGACCGTTTTCACCGGGGGGATCGTCTTGGCGGTGATGATCCTGCCGGTCATCACCGCGGTCACCCGCGAAGTCTTCGTCCAGACGCCGCAGGACGAGATCGAGGCCGCACTGGCACTGGGTGCTACCGGGTGGGAGGTGGTCAGGACGACGGTGTTGCCATTCGGACGGTCGGGATTTGTCAGCGCGGCCTTCCTCGGTTTGGGCCGGGCACTGGGCGAAACGATGGCCTTGCTGATCATCCTGCGCGGCACCCAGGGGGCGTTCAGTTGGTCGCTGTTCGACGGCGGGTCCACGTTTGCCACCAAGATCGCCGCCGCCGCACCCGAATTCGACAATCAGTACAAGGCGGGGGGATACATCGCCGCGGGCCTGGTGCTTTTCCTGCTCACGTTGGTGCTCAACGCTCTGGCGCGCGCGGCGGTGGCAGGCACTCGGGCCGGGAGGACGCGGTTATGACCTCGATGCTGGATCGCCCGCTGAAGTGGCGGACCCTGGCGGGACGCGGCCGGCGTCGGCGGATCGCCAACTACGTGGCCACCGTTCTGGTGACGCTGGCGATGCTGACCGCCCTGGTGCCGCTGTTGTGGTTGCTGTGCTCGGTGGTCGTCAAGGGATTCTCGGCGCTGACCACGGCTGCGTGGTGGACGCATTCCCAGGCGGGGACGACGCCCCTGGAACCCGGAGGCGGTGCCTACCATGCCATCGTCGGCACGCTGCTGCTGGGATTGGCGTGCGCCGTGATCGCGATTCCGATTGGTGTGCTTGTGGGAATCTACCTGGTGGAGTACGGCGGCCGCAGCCCGCTGGCGCGGCTGGTCAGCTTCGCGTTGGATCTGCTCGCCGGAGTGCCCTCAATCGTTGCGGCTTTGTTCATCTACGCGGTGTGGGTGGCTGCGTCGGGTCTGCCGCGGTCGCAGTTCGCGGTGTCATTGGCCCTGGTCCTGATGATGCTGCCGGTGATCGCCCGGGCGACCGAAGAGATGCTGCGGATCGTGCCGGTCGACCTGCGGGAGGCGAGCTACGCGCTCGGAATAACGAAATGGAAGACCATCGCCAGGGTGGTGCTGCCCACTGGGCTCTCCGGCATCCTTACCGGGATCCTGCTCGCCTTGGCCCGGGTTCTGGGCGAGACATCGCCGCTGCTCATCCTGGTCGGCTATGCACGATTTATTAATTTCGACGTGTTCACTGGGTTCATGGGGTCGTTGCCGGGCATGATGTATGACCAGACAACCGCCGGCGCCGGCGCCGACCCGATTCCCACAGAGCGGATGTGGGGCGCCGCGCTTACTCTGATCTTGCTGATTGCCATCATCAATTTAGGGGCCAGGGCGGTCGCGAAGATCTTCACACCGAAAAAGACGTAAGCAGGAGTTGCATCAGCTTGGCGAAACGGTTGGACCTCAAAGAGGTCAACATCTATTACGGGGCGTTCCACGCGGTCGCCGATGTGACGCTGTCGGTGCTACCTCGCAGTGTGACGGCGTTCATCGGCCCGTCGGGCTGCGGCAAGACCACCGTGTTGCGCACCCTGAACCGGATGCACGAGGTCATCCCCGGCGCCCGGGTGGAAGGCAGCGTGCTGCTCGACGACGAGGACATCTACGGCGCGCGCATCGACCCCGTCGGGGTGCGGCGGGCGATCGGAATGGTGTTTCAGCGACCCAATCCCTTCCCGGCCATGTCTATTCGCGACAACGTGGTGGCCGGGCTGAAGCTGCAGGGCGTGCGCAACCGCAAGGCGCTCGACGAGACCGCCGAATACTCGCTGCGCGGCGCCAATCTCTGGGACGAGGTCAAAGACAGGCTGGACAAGCCTGGAGGTGGTCTGTCCGGCGGCCAGCAGCAGCGGTTGTGCATCGCGCGGGCCATCGCGGTGCAGCCCGACGTCCTGCTGATGGACGAACCGTGTTCGGCTTTGGATCCGATCTCGACGATGGCCATCGAAGACCTGATCAGCGAGTTGAAGCAGGAATACACCATCGTGATCGTCACCCACAACATGCAGCAGGCGGCTCGGGTAAGCGATCAGACGGCGTTCTTCAACTTGGAGTCCGTCGGCAAGCCCGGGCGTTTGATCGAGATCGACGACACCGAAAAGATCTTTTCCAACCCGAGTCAGAAATCGACCGAAGACTACATTTCCGGCCGATTCGGCTAGGGGAACACTTTCAGTGAGCGGCGGGGTTCGCCTCGCTGTCGGCGAACTTGCCGGTGGCCTGGAAGATGACCCGGCGGGCCACCTCCACCGCGTGGTCGGCGAAGCGTTCGTAGAACCGACCGAGCAATGTCACGTCCACGGCGGCCGCCACCCCGTACTTCCACTCCCGGTCCATCAGCACACTGAACAGATGCCGATGCAGATCGTCCATCGCGTCGTCTTCTTCGCGGATCCGCGCCGCCTTCTCCGGGTCGCGGGTCTGCAGCACCTCCTGTGCGCTGTTACCCAATTCCACTGCAACTCTGCCCATTTCGGCAAAGTAGCCGTTGACCTCCTCGGGTAGCGCGTGCTGCGGGTGCCGTCGACGGGCAATCTTGGCGACGTGCAGAGCCAGCGCGCCCATCCGGTCGATGTCGGCGACGATCTGTATCGCGCTGACGATCGACCTCAGGTCACCGGCGACCGGCGCCTGCAGTGCGAGCAGCACGAAAGCGCTCTCCTCGGCCTGGGCACTGAGCGCCGAGATCCTCTCGTGGTCGGTGATGACCTGCTCGGCCAGGACCAGGTCGGCCTGCAAAAGGGCTTGGGTAGCCCGCTCCATTGCGATCCCGGCCAGCCCGCACATCTCGCCGAGTCGCTCGGACAAGTCCGCGAGCTGCTCATGATAGGCGGTCCTCATGGGTAAAGCCTACGTTCTCTATGAGGCAAAAAGCGTGTAGCGGCGCGTTCCGTGCTATTCGCAGGTGGTATCCGCGGCATTGGTGACGGTTAGATCCTCCGGCAGCCGGGTCGGCGGACTGCTGGTATTGCGGCTGATCTGCATGCTCACCGGGGAGCCGCTGGGCGGCGGGGGGGTGACCGAACTGAAATCCGGACCGAGAACCACCTGCACGACCGAGCCGATCCCGGTGACCCGTTCGACGTGAGAGTTTCCGAAGGCCGCCGCGACCGTCGCGGCGGCCTGTTCATTACCGGGTGAGAAGAACACCGTGGTGGTCTTCAGCGAGCTCGGGTAGTCGTCCGGCGTCATTACGTTGAAACCGTTGCGCTTAAGTTGGCTTGCGGCGGTGGCGGCCAGGCCCTCGGTGCCGGTTCCGTTGGACACCTGAACCGTCACCTCCTGCGGCGAGGTCGTCGTCACCTGCTCGCGGTGCGTCTCGTTGGCCGGAGCCGGCTGGGCCGGCTTCTTGATGGAGCCGGGACCCGGCGTGGTGGCCGCGCCCGACGTCGGGGAGCTGCCCAGGCTCTGCGCGTTCTGGTCGTTTTCCTTCGGCAGCGGATCGTCGTTGATGATGGCCGTGAACAACGCCTTCATGTCCGCCGTGCGCGGAGGTTCATTGCCGTCCTGATCAGTTACACCGGTGGGAACGGTCACGAACGTGACGTGTCCGGCTGCCATGTGCTGCAGAGACCGGCCCAGTTCGACGAGGTCTTTGGTCTTGACGTTGTCGACGTAGCTGTTTCCGATGAACATGTTGACGACGTTGTTGAGCTTGTTGAGATTCATCAACGTGTCTTCGGAGATCATCGTGCGCAGCAACGACGACAGGAACAACTGCTGGCGCTTTATCCGACCGTAGTCTCCGTTGTACTCAGTGGTGACCTGCCGGGCCCGCACGTAGTTCAGCGCCGTGGGCCCGTCGATGACCTGGCGTCCGGCGTGGTCGAGCACCGTGCCCAACTCGTAGTCCTTCAGCGGCGTGGTGCTGCACACCTCGACTCCGCCGAGCGCTTCGACCATCCGCCCGAAACCGACGAAGTCGATGGCGATGAACCGGTTGACGCTCAAACCCGACAATTTCTGGATGACCTTCACCAGACACTTGGGGCCGCCGAAGGAGAACGCCGAGTTCAGTTTGGTCTCGGTGTAGACCATCCGCGGGCCCGTCTTGCCGGTCTTCGGGTCATAAATGGGCCCGTACTTGCCGTTTTCAGGATTCCAGGCCTCGCACTGGATCGGGGTGATCGCCAGGTCCCGGGGGAACGACACCGCGACGACCCGTTTGCGGCTCGCGGGGATGTTCACCAGCATCACGGTGTCCGACCGTGCGCCCCCCGCATCCTCGGTGTCACCGGCTCCGACGTTGGCGTTGGCGCCCAGTCGCGAGTCCATCCCCACGATCAGGAAATTCTCGTCGCCGTATTGCGCGTTGGGGTCGACGATGTCCGACGAACCGGGGTCGAGCGCGCTTACCGTGTTCAACTGGCTGTTCTTCGACGAACTCCAACGCCAGGCGCCACCGGTCAGCACCAGCGACAGCAACGCAATCATCGCCACCAGGGAGCGACCCGCCACCAGAATCGGCCGCTTCCGCCGGGACTTCTCGGGGTCCGCGGCCGATGCGCGAGCCGGCGAGGTCCCGCGGCGTCGCTTGCGACGATTCGCCTTCTCAGTGCAGGCGTCCTCCGGGTAGTTGGCTGCCCCGAGATCGGGCAGTTCGGACAGCAGCTGCAGCGAGTAGGCCGGGGTGGGAATGACCTGCGTGTCGAGCAGGTCGTCGGGTTCGGGGACCGCGGGCAGGTCGGCGGCCTCCGGCTCGTGGGGTGCCTGCGACTCGTCGAACACGTCGGGCTCTGCGGCCACAGGTTCGTCGGCAAGATGCCGGTGCCGGGGGCGGTCCGGAAGGGTCGCGCCCAGTTTGGCGATCAGATCCGCAACGCTCAGTACGCCCTCGTTGTGGCTGCCTGGCTCGTCTGGTTGCGGTGCGGCCGGGCTTTGCTTCGACACCTCGGCGCGGGTGCGAGACGCCGCGGACCAGCGGCACAGCTCGTCGTCGGCCTCCGCAGTCGAGAAGCGTTCCCACGGCGCGGCGCCTGGTAATGGCTGGGCGTTTGCGGTAAGGAAGTCACCATCACCGGTGCGCCGATGGGCAGGAGTGGCGCCGTTCTCGCCGTCACTCATGTCCTACCGACCTCCGAAACTCACTACGCGGACGTCCCCACCGGTGGTGGTGGTTGTTCGGGCATTGCAAGCACGCGTGAAGGCAGCACCGCCGTGCACGGCGCCGCACAATTGCATTAGGGCTCACATCGTACTGATTTATCGGCTCAGACGCGATTTCGAGAGCGTCTCGGTTGCGCTACTCGAACGTGCGGATCAACCGCCGGAGTGCATCACGTCGGCGCCTTCGGGCACCCGGCAGTCGTCGGGATCGTTGAGCCAGCCGTCGGGAAGGGACACCCGGGCGGGCGAGCCCTGACGGCCGCGCGGGCCATTGCCGGCTTCCGGGAACGGAACGTCGCGATCCAACCGGTTGAGCAGCTCGTCGAGTTCGTCGAGAGTTTTGACCAGCGCCAATGCCCGTCGCAGATCGGATCCCGCCGGAAAGCCGTGCAGATACCAGGCGACATGCTTACGAATGTCACGCATGCCCTTGTCCTCGCCGAAATGGGCGGCCAGCAGCGCGCCGTGCCGGCGGACGATGTCGGCAACCTCACCGAGAGTGGGCGGGGTGGGTGCCGGGGCGCCAGTGAAGGCGGCCGACAGCTCGGCGAACAGCCAGGGCCTGCCCAGGCAGCCCCGGCCGATGACCACGCCGTCGCATCCGGTGGCGGCCATCATGGCCAGCGCGTCGCTGGCGTCGTAGATGTCGCCGTTGCCCAGCACCGGGATGGTGCAAACCTGCTGCTTGAGCCGTGCGATCTGATTCCAGTCGGCGGAGCCCGAATACCTCTGGGCGGCCGTGCGGGCGTGCAGGGCGACCGCTGCGGCGCCTTCGGCTTCGGCAATCCGCCCGGCGTCCAGGTGGGTGTGGTGTTCGTCGTCGATGCCGATGCGGAACTTGACGGTCACCGGTATGTCGGTGCCGGCGGTCGCGCGTACCGCGGCGGCGACGATCTGGCCGAACAGTCGGCGCTTGAACGGCAGCGCCGCTCCGCCGCCGCGTCTGGTCACCTTGGGCACCGGGCAGCCGAAGTTCATGTCGATGTGGTCGGCCAGGCCGTCGTCGGCGATCATCCTGGCCGCCGCGAAGGTGGTGTCCGGGTCGACGGTGTACAGCTGCAGCGAACGCGGCGACTCATCCGGAGCAAACGCCGTCATGTGCATGGTGACCGGATGCCGCTCGACTAGCGCACGCGCGGTCACCATTTCGCAGACGTACAGTCCGCTGACCGTGCCGGCTTTCGCCTGTTCCAGCTCGCGGCACAGCGTCCGGAACGCGACGTTCGTCACCCCGGCCATGGGAGCGAGCACTACCGGGCTGGCGAGCTCGATGGCGCCGATGCGCAAAGGGCGCTACCGTCCGCTCAGCGTCAGCTTGCCCGCGGTCTCATGCAGTTCGAATGCGGTGGTCTTCTTGCCGGTGCGTAGTTCCCGGTCGAGTTGGCGCTGCTTGGACACCTCAAACTTGTCGCAAGACGCTTCCAGCTCCTTGATCAGCACGGCCAGGTCGTCGCGGAGCGCGGCGGCTTCGCCGGTGAAGTCCTCACGCTCGAAAATGCGCCACTTCTTCAGCACCGGCAGGACTACGTCGTCGAGGTGGATGCGTGGGTCGTAGACGCCGCCGACGGCGATCAGCACGGCTTTGCGGCGGAACTCGGGCACCTGGTATCCCGGCATCTGGAAGTTGCGCAGGATCTTGTGCAGCGACTTCATCGCTTGGTTGGGGGCAATATCGAACCCGGCTTCGCTGACATCCCGGTAGAAGATCATGTGCAGGTTCTCGTCGGCCGAGATCTTGGCCAGCATCTGGTCAGCAATCGGCTCGTCGCATGCCTTGCCGGTGTTGCGGTGCGAAATCCGGGTGGCCAACTCCTGGAAGGTGACGTAGATGACCGAGTCGAACAGGCTCTCGGCGAACAGGTCGTCGCGCACCTGGTGGTTCTGGCCCGGGCTGAACCCCCGGTTCACCACTTCCATGCGCAGCTTCTCCAGCTCATAAGGGTCGACGGCGCGGGTCACCACCAGGTAATCACGCAACGCCATCCCGTGCCGGTTCTCTTCGGCGGTCCACCGGTTGACCCACTGACCCCAGGCGCCGTCCAGGCCGAAGTTCATGGTGATCTCGCGGTGATACGACGGCAGGTTGTCTTCGGTCATCAGGTTCTGCACCATCGCCACCTGGGCGATGTCGGACAGCTTGGACTGTCCGGGCTCCCAATCCTGTCCACCCAGCGCATAGAAGTTCTTCCCGTCCGACCACGGGATGTAGTCGTGCGGGTTCCAGTCCTTGTGCATGCTCTCGTGCCGGTTCAGGTACTTCTCGACCATTGGCTCGAGTTCCTGTAGCAGCTGCAGATTGGTCAGCTCGCCTGACATGGCAACTCCAGTTATCTGTGTCTTTTGGTTGCAGTCAATATATCTGTGCCTATCAGTAGCATCAAGTTTGCCCAGGGTGTGGCGCATCACGGTGCGGTAACTCCGGTCGACTATGGGAGGAGGAGTGCCCCGTCCGGGCGGCGGTTAATCCCGCGGCGCGGCCGCGAGCGGAAACTCGGCCAGCTTGGCGTCCCGGGCCGGGACGTAGGTAGCGGCCGTGCCCAGCAGCATGTCGACGCAATAGTCGATGAATTGCTGACGGGTCGCGCCCAATTGATCGTTGAGGTATGCGGTGAAGAGGGCCGTGAGTGCGCCAACCAAACTGGTGGCCACCAGTTTCTGGACGACGGGGTCGACAATCCGGGACAGCTTGCGCTGAAGCAGGTCGATGAAGTTGGGCATCCACTCCGCCCCGGAGCGGGTCAGCACCGGCTCCACAGCCGGCGCCAGCAACAGCACGCGGCCGCGCACCGGGTCGTCGACCATCAGCGCCACGAATTGCTCGACGGCTTCCCGCGGGGTCTTCGCCGACGTCAGTGTCGCCATCGCTCTGGTGCAGACGTCGTCGTAGACGGCGCGAACGAAGTGGTCGCGGTCGGTAAAGCTTTCGTAGAAGTAGCGCTCGGTCAGGCTGGCCTGCCGGCAGACCGCGCGTACTGTGAGCGCGGGTCCTGCCTCGCTGCCGAGCAATTGGACGCCGGCGGCAATGAGGGTGTCACGGCGCAACGCGTGGCGGTCCTGCAAGGGAACGCCCGACCAGCGGCCCCGTCGTTGCCCCGCTTGCACATCGCTCCTAGAATCGAGTCTGACAACGCCTGTAGTCAGATTTCTGACAGCTAAGGAATAGCACCAGTGAATCAAGATACGTCCGCGGCCTGCCCGGTGACCAGCGCTGACGGACCGGCTTCCGCAACCCCGGAGGACGACCGCGGCGTGGCCATGGGGTGTCCGGTCTCCGGGTCGGGCTATGAGGCGCCGCCAACACCGCTGGGACCGGATTCGCTGACCTGGAAATACTTCGGTGACTGGCGGGGCATCCTGCAGGGGCCGTTCGCGGGATCCATGCAGAACATGCATCCCCAGCTGGGTGCCGCCGTCGAGGACCACTCGACGTTCTTACGGGAGCCGCTGCCGCGGGTGATGCGATCGCTGTACCCGATCGGCGGCGTCGTCTTCGACGGTGACCGCGCTCCGATCACCGGCGCCGAGGTCCGCGACTACCACGTCGACATCAAAGGCGTCGATGACCAGGGGCGCCGCTACCACGCGCTGAACCCCGACGTTTTCTATTGGGCGCACTCGACCTTTTTCGTCGGCACGATCCACGTGGCTGAATGGTTTTGCGGCGGCCTGACTGAAGCAGAGAAGCGGCAACTGTTCGACGAGCACGTCCAGTGGTACCGGATGTACGGCATGAGCATGCGGCCGGTGCCGAAAACCTGGGAGGAGTTCCAGGTCTATTGGGACCACATGTGCCGCAACGTATTGGAGGACAACTTCGCGACCCGGGCCGTCCTCGACTTGACGAAGTATGGGAAGCCGCCGATCGCGCCATGGCTTCCGGATTGGCTCTGGACGGGCCTGACCGAGCTGACTGCGCCGTTCTTCGTCTGGCTGACGGTCGGCCTGTATCACCCGGCCGTCCGCGAACGGCTGGGCTATCGATGGTCGCGCCGCGATGCGTGGTTACACCGGCGTTTCGGTGACCTGGTACGGGTGATCTTTACGTTCGTGCCGCCCCGGTACCGCAAGCACCCCCGGGCCCGCGCCGGTCTCGACCGCGCATCGGGGCGGATTCCGGCCGACGCCCCGCTGCCGCAGACGCCGGCCAGGAACCTGCCCCCGCTGGACGAGCGCGGCAATCCGAAGCACTACTGTCCCAGCGTCTGAGGCGTCAGTGCGAGTGGCTGTGCACCTCTTCGAGTCCGGACTGGTGCACGTGCTCATGGGTGTGTTCGGTGCCGTCGCCGTGGGAGTGGCTGTGTTCGTGCGCGACGTGCTCGTGTTCGTGCGTGGTGTGGGCGTGGCTGTGGTGGACGTCGCCGTGCTGGTGCTCGTGGGCGTGGGCCCCGTCGTGGGTGTGTTCTGACATGTTCGTAGTCTCCTATTCGTGAATATTGTTGCGGCTCTTTAGTTCTTGACCGCCTGGATGCCGGTGTCCCCGCGGTGGTGGCCCGGAACGCCCGGACCGGCGTGTTCGGCGTTGTAGACCGCATCGATGACGAGTTGTCGCACGTGATCGTTCTCCAGGCTGTAGAAGATCGTGGTCCCCTCGCGGCGGGTGCGGACCAGGCGTGCCATGCGCAACTTCGCCAGGTGCTGAGAGACCGACGGCGCCGGTTTGCCGACATGCTCGGCCAGCTCGTTGACCGACATCTCGTGTTTGGCCAGCGACCACAGCACCTGCACTCGAGTCGCATCGGCCAGCATGCGGAAGACCTCGACTACCAGTCCGACCTGATCATCAGGCAGACGATGAGGTCTACTATCTGCATGCATACGTAGATAATGTTGGAGGGTGGCGCCCGCTGTCAAGCTGAGCCGCGGTCAGCCGGGCGGAACGACAGTCGCCTGGCGCCGCCCGCCGTTGCGCTCCCGCCAGGTTCGGTACACGTCCACGGCGGCCTGTTGGATCTCCGGGCGGGTTTCTTCGCGAATCGGCAGTCGTCGGGCCCGCCAGTCCTTCGCGAATTCGTCGAAGAAGGTGCCGAGCTCGAAATACTTGCGGTCGTCGACGTAATACGGTTCGTAGGCGTCGCGTGCCGTTAGGAATACGACTTGGTCGGGCGAGCAATAGTAAAGCGATCCCAGGCACATCGGGCACGGATGGGCCAGCACGTAGAACGTAGTACCGACGAGGTGTTCAGTGCCCAGCTTGGTGCACGCCGCGCGGATGGCCAGGATCTCGGCGTGGGCGGTCGGATCGTTGGTCTGTGCCACCTTGTTCGCGCTCTCGGCAAGCACCTCGCCATCTTTGACGATCACCGTCGCGAACGGGCGACCCCCTTCAGCGACATTCTGGCGGGCGAGGTCGATGGTTCGCTGCGCGAAGTCGGTCACATGCGCAGACTAGCCCGCAAGAATCATTGGCGGTTCTGTGATATTTACTAGATTGTCTATATTTTCTGGAATACGAGGGAGTGCCGTGCCGCGTACCGATCGGGATCGCTGGGATCTTGCAACGAGTGTCGGCGCGACGGCGACCATGGTTGCCGCGCAACGCGCGCTGGCGTCCGACCCTGAGTACGCCTACATCGACGACCCGTTCGCGGCGCCGCTGGTGCGTGCGGTTGGCATCGACGTCTACACGCGGTTGGTCGACGGGCAGATTCCCGTCGAGGACGACTCCGAATTCGATCCGGAGCGGATGGCCCGAGGGATGGCCTGCCGGACCAGGTTCTACGACCAGTTCTTTCTGGACGCGACCCGTAGCGGCATCGGCCAGGTGGTCATTTTGGCCTCCGGTCTGGACGCTCGCGCCTACCGGCTGTCGTGGCCGGCCGGCACCGTGGTCTACGAGATCGACATGCCGGAGGTGGTCGAGTTCAAGACACGGACGCTGCGCGACCTCGGTGCGGAACCCACGGCTGAGCGCCGGCCCGTCGCCATCGATCTGCGCGACGACTGGGCCTCGGCGTTGCGGGCGGCTGGGTTCGACACCCGCGCCCCGTCAGCGTGGAGCGCGGAGGGGCTGTTGCTCTACCTCCCTGACGAAGCCCAGGACGCGCTGTTCGACAGCATCACTGCGCTGAGCGCAACCGGCAGCCGGCTGTCGTTCGAATTTGTCCCGGACACCCGGATCTTCCAGGATGAGCGGTGGCGCGCACACCATGACCGCATGGCCGAACTCGGCTTCGACATCGACTTCAACGATCTCGTCTACCACGCGGAGCGCAGCCACATCCTTGACCACTTGGCCCGCAGCGGCTGGCACGCCTCGCATCACACCACCGAGGAACTGCACGCGCTCAACGGTTTCGGCTACCCCGACGACGAACTTGCGGAAGCGTTCGCTGACATGACCTTCGCCAGCGCGGTGTTGCGGCCGTAGCGAGCCTACTGGCTGCGCAGCAGCTCGTCCTTCAGCCGCGGGGTGAGCATGTCCTGGAAAACCGCCTGCGCGGGCGCATAGAGATCCCGGTAAGTCGAGACGAGGGCCTCCCGGTTGTACTCCGGGATCGCGCCGGTGGGCGGAGTCCAGAAGCTGTCGATGTCCATCAGGAAGAACTGCCCGGCCTGCGGCGGGGTGACGCGACGGAGGTGATAGCTCGGGTCGAGCGCCTGCCCGACGCCCGGCCCGTAACGCACGATGAGCGACTTGCCCGGTTGTGCCTCCCGGTAGACCGCGGCGCCCTGCCATTCGGTGAGGGTCAGTCCACCCGGAGCCAGACGCTGGGGGCCCAGCAGGCTGTCGTCGATCCAGTTGGTCCATTCGATGCGTCCATCGACGCCCGCGGGAACCCGGATTTCCAGGACGTAGCGCAGACCGATGCGTTCGATGCCCACGATGGACGAGACCGCCGAACGCGCGTCGACCACCCGCATCGCGATGTCCAGGAAGCTGTCGAAGTTGCTGTAGGCGCTGGTCTCGACGACGATCGCCTGGTTCTTGAGCGAGGCGGCGGTGGTGTTGTCCCGATTGGAGTAACGCACGAAGCGGTCGGCGATGGGCTGCGGCGCCTGGCCGGGGGCCGTCATGCCCCACTGGACATCCTGGGCCTGACGTTCGATCGGCAGGTCGTTGACCAGGAATTGCTTGAGTTCGCGGCTTGCCGACTCGGTAAGGGAGTCTGTCGCCGGGTGACGGATCTCCAGCGTCACCAGGGCTACGGGGGCGTTGGGTTGGACCTCAGCTGGGTTCACGTCCGGAAGCATAGCCGCGAGCATAACTAAGCGTGACGGCAACCAAACGGTGCGTCCGGAATCGTTTCGCCCATCGGGCATCGAGCAACCACCAGGCCAGCTAGGCGCAGGTTTGGTGCCCCCAGTAGGACTCGAACCTACGACCTGCGGATTAAAAGTCCGTAGCTCTACCAACTGAGCTATAGGGGCGGCGCTGAATCACAATACTGTGTACCGATGGAGGGCTCGTTTGAGGATTGGGGCCGGGGTGACCTAAGCTGACTTGGCTCCCAACAGTAATCGCGTTGGCAGTGCCCCGGAGAGATTCGGTTCTGGCCCCCTTCGTCTAGCGGCCTAGGACGCCGCCCTTTCAAGGCGGTAGCGCGGGTTCGAATCCCGTAGGGGGTACGGGCGACGCGGGTACCCGCGGAGCACAGCAGTACAGCAAGGCCCTGTGGCGCAGTTGGTTAGCGCGCCGCCCTGTCACGGCGGAGGTCGCGGGTTCGAGTCCCGTCAGGGTCGCCAGCACGGCGAGGCACACGCTGCCTGCCGGCTTCCGGCCAGGTAGCTCAGTCGGTACGAGCGTCCGCCTGAAAAGCGGAAGGTCGGCGGTTCGATCCCGCCCCTGGCCACCGCTTATGACCTGCATAGACACGGGTTATGCACTCGGTTGTCAGTTTTCTTTGTCCGGTTCTTGTCCGGTCTTGGGTGTGTGAATCTCGGTCGCGTGAAGCTGATCGAGGTTCGTGGCGACCTGGTCCAGCTCGTCGGCATAGAGGTCGCTGTAGATGTTCGCGGTGACGGTCGGCGTGGAGTGGCCCATGGTCTTCTGGACGTATCGAAGGTCAGCGCCGGATTTGCGGGCCAGGCTGGCGTAGGTGTGCCGTAGGTCATGGATGGTTAGTGGCGCCAGGTCGGTCTTCTTGAGGGCTTTGTTCCAGTTGGTGTGGCGACGCCAGTTGTTGGAGCGCAGCATCGCGCCATTGGGTGAGGTGACGGCAGGCTCGTCAGGTTCCCGCCCGGTGATGCGCGCCTTGAAGATCTCGACGACGACTTGGGGGAGCGGGACGGTTCGGATGCCGGCTCGGGTCTTGGGTGGCCCGATCACGATGTGGCCTTCGACTTCGGGTGCTGCCCGTCGGACGTAGAGGCGACGAGCGACGAGGTCGATGTCCTTGACGCGGAGGCCGACGAGTTCGGACCAGCGCAGGCCGGTGTAGGCGAGGATGATCACGATGTCGCCCTGGTCACCGCAGGCGCGGGCCAGCGTCTGGACCTCCTGTGCGGTCAGGTAGCGATGACGATCCCCCTCGGGAATGCGACCCGCTGAGACGCCAAGAGCGGGTTGCGGTGGATGCGGCCGTCCTGGTGGGCGACGTCGAGAATCGAGCGCATGAGCCGAAGCGTGGAAACTTTCGCCCACGGGCCTACCGTCAGGCCGTCAACGAACGCCTGGACGTCGGCGCGAGTGATCTCGTCGACGGGGATGTGACCGAATTGGGGCGCGATTCGCAGTTCCCAGTGTTGGACGTATCCGCTCCAGGTCTTCGGCGACACCGCGGGCTTCTTGGAATCGGAGAACTGAACCCAGATCCGGTTCAGCGGTGTGCGTCCGAGGCGTGGGTCGAATCGACGTGCACCGAGCGCGGCTTCGTTGTCACGCTCGGATTTGAACGCCTTCGCCTCGCGCAGAGTCGGAAAGGTGGCCGACGTTTCGACCCAGCCCGATGGCGCGTCCGGATCACGAATCAGGTAGCGAACTTGGTAGCGGGGTTGGCCGGCTGCGTTGAGGCGCTTTCGGATGCCGCGAGGGGTGTTGCCCGCCATTACCGGCGCACCTGCTTCAGCCAGGACCTGACTTCTGCGCAGTCCCAGCGGCGTACCCGCTCTGACAGTGTGTAGCAGGGTGGGCCGATCTGCTCGCCGGTTGTTTCGCGGAGCGCCGCCCAGCGGTTGAGTGTCGCGGCAGATACCCCCAGGAGCGTTGAAACCTGTTCGGCGGTAAGCAATTCTGGGAAGTTGCCCGTACTGACGAGAGACTCGCGCAGGCCGTGAGTGACCACCCTCTCACCTCGCTGCACGGATGGAGTCGAACCAGGCTCGGGTGCGTAGCAATCCGGCCTCGGCGTCGGCTTGGCCGCCAGTCATTCCCCATAGATCGAATGCCCACCGCTCCAGCGCGGAGTGCCTCGTCTCGCCGCAGCGCTGGAGCTCGGCGTCGTCACCCAGGACCAGGGCGGTTCCGATGACTTCGCCGCACGACCAGAGGCACCGGTACCGGCCCCATCCGTCTCTGCTGACGAGCTGGGCGCGGTGGATGAGATCGGCGTGCCTCGCCAACTTATGCTCATCGGGCGATTCGAAGAGTGGCCAGTCGTCACTCATCGATCTTTCCTCCGGGTGTGCGTGCTCGGCCGTATCGTATTGCGGTGCAGCGGATTTGGTCGTCGCTCCAAAAGTCGGACCGGACCCTGGTCACCTGTCCGTCTTCGGCAATGACGTAGCCGGTGCCGGGTTGGTCGGGGCTGATTCGGTGCGCGGGCGCTTTGTCGACCATGCCATCGCCGAGCACCATGGCGACTTCGTCGCGTGAACGCAGCCGCAGCGCGATGGTCTGCGTGAACAATTCCCGCATGGGAATGATTTCCTTGCGGGGATCTTGTACGAATGCGGCCACCACAATCCCAAGCCCGCGACCTTTGGACAAGATCCGTGACAACGATGCTTTGGCCGCTTTGCACATGGCCGGATCGGACAAGTAGTTGGTCAGACCGGCGAGTTCGTCGATCAGCAGCACCACCAACGGCGTATCACGACTCGCGCTGTGCTGGCGTGAGCGTCCGGCCATGAGTTGCCCGCGTTGGTCCATCAACTTCTCCAGCGCGGCAAGGGTTTCCACGGCATCGGCTTCCGTGATGGCGATCTTCGTGAACAGATCAGAGCCGACCGACAATTCAATTCCGTATTTCAGGTCGATTCCCACCAGTCGAACCACTTCTGCGGCGACAGCAGGACCGAGACCACAGGCGATTCCCCAGAAGACGGAGCCTTTGCCTGCACCTGAGCAGCCCACCGTAAGGGTGTGTCGACCGCTCAATTGCAGACTCCACGCTGAGCCGTTCTCGCATCGCCCGAGCGTGACCCGCGCCGTGGTTACCGCTGTCGGCGGCACCGCGTTGCCTACTGTCGAGAGCTGTTCCTGCATCACCAGTTCGATCCGCAGCGTGCCGGGGGAGACGACAACCGACCGTGCCGAGTGAGCGCCCGCAGCGTCGCGAATCGCTGGAACGGCACGCTCCAAGTCTTCGACGGTCTGCCCCATCCTGGCCCGGACAGTCAGACGCAGGGCGGTGCGAGATACGTCTGTGGCCAATAGCTTTGGATGAGACCAACGGGTCGACGTGACCTGTCGGCCTTCGCTGTCGCGGCGCGTGAGCTGCTCCGCAGCGGACAAGCCGCAGCGCTTGCAGAGCTTCTGCCATGAGAGCTGCGCCCAAAGGCGCCAGCGCAGGAGTCGGGCAGGCGTTGCGAACCGTTCCTCATAAGTCTCTGGTGACTGCAGTCGCCAGTAGACGAGCGCGGCGCCGATGACGACCGTGATGACCGCTAGGAAC
>NZ_JBTNSY010000029.1:0-62134 GCF_054515735.1 Mycobacterium sp. ML4 | reverse complement strand
GCCGATCCCGCCGCCGACAGCACCACCAACCTGACCACCGGCACCAACCGCGCCACCAACCTGACCACCGGCACCAACCGCGCCGCCAACCTGGCCGCCTAAGCCAACGCCGCCACCGAGACCGACGCCCGCACCGCCACCGATTCCTCCAACGGCGCCGGCTTGCGCGCCGATCTCGGCTTGCACACCGAAGCCGACACCTGCCTGCGCGCCCAGGCCTACACCGGTTCCCACGCCGCCGCCCAGTCCGCCCCCGACCTGCGCGCCAATCCCAGCCTCGAGCCCAAACCCAACCTCGAGCCCGGCTTGGGCCCCGACACCGACTCCGGCGCCAATGCCGCCGGTCGGCTCGATGAAGGCGAGCCCGGGAGTGGGACCGACAAGACCGGTCTGCACGCCCAGCCCGCTTTGTCCAACGAGTCCGGCGCTGACACCGTTCGCCAGACCCACACCGACGTCCGACGCAACGGCGCCAGCCAATCCGGCGCCTGCATCCGCGGCGATCAAGCCGGCATCAGAGGCAACGAAGCCTGCATCGTTTGTGACAAGTCCGGCGTTGCCGAGAACCGGTCCGGCATCTTGCGCGATGAAAGCGGACACGGCGTTGGGATCCGCCGACGGGATCGCAAAGCCGTGCTGATCCGCCACCGCCTGCTGCAATCCGCCGATCGGGTCGTCGGAGGAAACAAGAACACCAGGGACTGCGCTGGCCACCGCCGAGGAAACCTCCGCGGGTGAAACATTGATCAGTCCGGCGTTGGTCATCGCCTGCCCGGGTGCCGCGACGAAAGATTGCGCTGCCTCTTCGCTGCGAAACAGGCTCAGGATGTAGTCCACCAGCGAGGTCATCTTCTTTCCCTTCAATCGAAACCGTGAAGTTTTTCGCCGAAGTGACCGGCGCTCTGTCATCAACCGTATGGATTCCGCGCCGCCCCCAAATCGGGGTCAGTTCCCCCAGCCGGGGAAATCCCCACCGGGATACTCGGGGATGCCCCATTAGGGGATTAGGGGAAATGCGCGGGCCCCCAATCCCGCGCTGCAAACACCCCTGCTTACAGCATTTCTGCACGTCAAACCCTACTAGCCGCCCGCCACACACGCCATGCCGAACGCTGGAGATTCGAAATCAGGCCTGCAGGCCATGGCCGTCGAAGCCATGGTGATCAGGCTGCGAATCGTGCGTGTGGGCGTCCGGATGAATCACCGAGTGGTCCCAGATCCCGGGATCGCCACCTGCGAAACCGCCGTGATCGAACGCGATATCAGACACCTCACCGCCGGCGAGCAGCGTCGATGGTTCGGGGTGACCGACTGTCGTCGGAGGCGAACCGGCAGGGACTTCTGCCGGCAAAGGCGCCGCCGGCTGCTGGATCACGCCACCGATCATTCCGTGTGGCGCCACAGCGGTTGAGGTGTGCGGTGTGAACGCATCAAGCGCCGCCGTTGCCGCGCCGCTCGCCCACACATTTCCGTGGTCGGCCGCAGACATTCCGGCAGCCGCACCGGTCGGTCCCCCCATCGACAGCGAATCAGACACCATCGGGATCAGATTGTTCACGTCGACGCTGGTCACGTCCGTAAGGTGCGCGTCGGCGATAGCCCGTTCGGGGTTGGCGGCATAGCGTGCAGCGGCCTCGGGATCACGCACCAGCGAGATGACGAAGTCGAGCAGCGAGTTTGCCATCACCCACCTCCCTGCGGCACGCGCCCACCTGGATCAGCACTAGCAAGATGCTATCCGCTGAGCTGACCCCTGTGTTCGGTGCTAACCCCGCCCACCCCCGGGCATCGTTAGGGGGTCGTGCATTAGGGGGATGACGGGGTTACGGGGCTGTGGCGGCTATGGTGAAGAAGCCGCTGATCTCGGCCACGGCAGACAGGGAGTATGCGTTTTGACCGACTCGCTTGCCGACGATCTTGCCAACGCCCTAACCGAGCCCGTCAAGGCGATGGTCGTCGGGGGCATCGGCACCGGCAAGACGACCCTCTTGGCCGCCGCCCGCGACAGCCTGCTCCGCGCGGGTATCCCGGTGCTTACCCGTCCACCGCGAAACGATGATCCGCCCGACGCGGCTTTCGTCGTCGATGACGCCCACCTCCTCTCCGACGCCGAATTACTCAAGCTCAACGAGCGCGTCGACGATCTCCGCGCGACCGTTGTGGTCGCGGCCGAGCCTCACGAGCAGCGCGCAGCGCTGCGCTCCCTGGCGACGGCAATCGCGCGGGAACGGCCGCGGATTGTGCTGGGCCGGCTGCCGGTCGCCGACCATCAGCGGGACTGCACCGCAGGTCTGCCATTTCTCGTGCAGGCGGCAGCGCAGGGCAGTCAGCCAGAGGCAGCCAGGGTCGCGTTAATCGAGCGATTGCGCCGGCTCGACGAACCCGACCTCGACGCGCTCCTGGTCATGTCGTTGACCCAAGAACTGGGCGCTGCGGATATCGCTGTGGCCCTTGACCTTTCGACCATAGACGCCAGGGCAGTGGTCGATCGGGCATACGCCAGCGGACTCATAGATCCGTCACACCCGCCCTCCTTTCTGCAGCTTGTTCATGACTGCGTCGCTCAGATTGTCGGCAACGCCCACCACCGCGAGGTCGAAACCTCTCTACTGCGTTCACAACTGGACATGTCGACGGTGTCTGCGGACTTCGCGTTGCGACTGGCCGAACACGGTCTCCGCGACGACCGGCTGGCCGCCATCCTGTCCCGGCGGGCGGCGGAGATCCGCGACGATGCCGCTCATGCTGCCAGGTTGTACCGGGCGGCCATTCACATCGGCGCCTCCGGCCTGACCCCACATCTGGCTGAGGCCCTCGCTCTCAGCGGTGACTGCGTAGCCGCCGCATCCTTGGCCGACAGTCTTCTCGGCTCAGCGGATTTCACCGAACGCGCCGCGGCGGTGCGGGTCGCAGCCAGCATCGCGGCCCACGACGGCAACAGCGGCCACGCCGCCGAATTGTTCAGCTGGCTGGGTCCTTATCCGGATTCGGTCGTCGGCTCAGCCGGCGCGATCGTGCTCACTGCCACGGGCGACCTTGCGACCGCACAGGCCGCTGTGCGGCTCAGAGACTCCGGTCCTCCCACGATCGCCGCGCGCGCATCACGAAGTCTGGCTGAGGGCCTGCTGCTGACCATTGACCATTCCTATCAGGCGGCCATGGCGCAGCTCAGCCAGTCCGTAGCGGTCGAACACCCTATCGACGACGTATTCCCGGACAGCCCCGCCGCCGTGGTCACGTTGGCCGCGATACACGGTGGCGATCCGGTGCGTGCCCACACTGTGATTGGACGAGCGGTGCGTGCGGACAACAGAGCTTTGTTCAAGTACCGACACCTGTTGCTGTGCGCCTGGATCAAGATGCAAGAAGGTCAACTGCCGGCGGCCAGCGCGGATGTAGGCGCGGTGGCCGATGTGAATCTGCACCGGCGCGACGCACTGTGGGCTGCCGCACTGCAGACCGCCATCGCACGTCGTAGCGGCGATAGCGGTGCGCTGCAGAAGTATTGGCACAAAGCCGTCGAGGTGCTTGCGGAATATTCCCTCGACTTGTTCGCTCTGTTGCCCGTGGGTGAGCTTTGGGTTGCGGCCGCCCGCATGCGCCAGGTGGACCAACTGCGCCAAACCTTGGAAGAGGCCTTCGCGCTGCTCAGCTCACTGGGAAACCCGCCCCTGTGGTCAATCCCGTTGCACTGGGCAGGCGTACACGCCGGCATCCTGGCCAACTCACCGGAGTACGTCGCGCCACACGGACAGGCACTTAGTGCGGCAGCTGCGCAAAGCTCCTTGGCACAGACTCTTTCGAGTGCCGGTCGGACCTGGCTCCGAGTGCTCGCCGATCATGTCGACGCCGACGAGGTCAGCGCGGCCGCCCGATCGTTGGCGCACGTCGGGCTGACCTCCGACGCCACCCGGCTCGCCGGTCAGGCGGCATTGCAGACATCCGACCCGCGAGTGTCCGGCGCCATGCTTCAGCTGGCCCGGGACCTCAAGATCGGCGCGGGTTCCCCCGAAGTGCCCGGCGCAGACGGACAGTCAGAACTCGCCGCCTCGACGCCAAGTCAACCCCCGTCAGGGTCACCGCTATCCGACCGCGAACGCGAAGTCGCCGAACTGCTGCTGCTCGGCCTGCCCTACCGCGATATCGGAGGACGGCTGTTCATCTCGGCAAAAACCGTGGAGCATCACGTCGCCCGAATCCGGCGTCGCCTTGGTGCCGGCTCCCGCTCGGAGATGCTGTCAATGCTGCGCTCCATGCTGGTTCCCCAGACCTGAGCGCCCCCTACGAAGTGGCCGCCCTCACTTCCAAGCCTCCGATAGATCCGGATCGGATCTGAACTTGCGATGTAAAAACTTGGCGTCGGTTATGCAGCTGATTTGACCGTCCGGTCTTGCTGGCGCGTTGGCGAACCCCGACGCGTGGCGGGCGCATCCGCATAGGTTTTCCCGGCGCGCGGTCCGCCCCTTGCGACCGGCGGGATACCGCGCGTGTACGCCTGATCACATTGCGCTCAGCTGGGCTGGTGATCTGCGCAAACTTAGGTTTGCCTACCTCGCGGCCAGAGTCCCGGAGATGTCAGTATGAGCTGGTTGACTAGCAAAGGCGCTCCCGCGCCTCATCGCATCTGAATGACGACGAATCGAGGTGGCCTTCGGTGACCACGCAGACCCTCATCCGGCTCATAGTGGGCATGGGCATGACAGCGGTCGTAATCCTTTTGGCCCTGAAGCGAGTCTGGTGGTTGTACAAGCTGGTCACGTCGGGGCAACCGGCGAGCGGACGCACCGACGACATCGGCGCCCGGATCTGGGCGCAGGTCTCCGAAGTGTTCGGTCAGCGCAAGCTGCTCAAGTGGTCGATACCGGGTGCCGCCCACTTCTTCACCATGTGGGGCTTTTTCATCCTGCTCACGGTCTACATCGAGGCCTACGGGGTGTTGTTCAAGCCAGATTTCGCGCTTCCGTTTATCGGCCACTGGGACGCGCTGGGCGCCCTGCAGGACTTCTTCGCCCTGGCCGTGCTGACCGGCATCGTCACGTTCGCGATCATCCGGATGCGTACCGAGCCCAAGGATTACGGCCGGCAGTCCCGTTTCTACGGCTCGCATACCGGCGGGGCGTGGCTGATCCTGTTCATGATCTTCAATGTCATCTGGACCTACGCCATCTTCCGCGGCGCATCGGTGAATGCTCTGGGTGACGAATTTCCTTACGGCAAGGGTGCGTTTTTCTCCCACGCCATGGGCTCGCTGCTGCATCCGTTGGGTCAGCACACCAACGAGATCATCGAGACCGTCGCGCTGCTGCTGCACATCGGCGTGATGCTGTCGTTCCTGCTTATCGTGCTGCACTCCAAGCACTTGCACATCTTCCTGGCGCCCGTCAACGTCATCTTCAAGCGGCTGCCTGACGGCCTGGGACCGCTGCTGCCGGTCGAATCCGGCGGGAAGCCCATCGACTTCGAAAACCCGCCGGACGACGCCGAATTCGGCCGCGGCAAGATCGAGGACTTCACCTGGAAGGGCATGCTCGACTTCGCCACCTGTACCGAGTGCGGGCGGTGCCAGTCCCAGTGTCCCGCCTGGAACACTGGGAAGCCGCTCTCACCCAAGCTCGTGATCATGGATCTGCGTGATCACTGGATGGCCAAAGCGCCCTACATCCTCGGTGAGAAGGAATCCCCGCTGGAAAGCACCCCCGAGGGTGGAGTGGGCGAAGAGCTGCGCGGCGAGAAGCACGCCGAGCAGCACCATGTGCCCGAGTCCGGGTTCGGCCGCATCATGGGTTCCGGTCCCGAGCAGGCCACCCGTCCACTGGTTGGCACCGCCGAGCAGGGCGGCGTCATCGACCCGGACGTGCTGTGGTCCTGTGTCACGTGCGGCGCCTGCGTGGAGCAGTGCCCGGTGGACATCGAGCATGTCGACCACATCGTGGATATGCGCCGCTACCAGGTGATGATGGAGTCGGAGTTCCCCTCTGAGCTGTCCGTGCTGTTCAAAAACCTTGAAAACAAGGGCAACCCGTGGGGTCAGAACGCCTCCGATCGCACCGCCTGGATCGACGAGGTCGACTTCGACGTCCCCGTTTACGGAGAAGACGTCGAAAGCTTCGACGGCTACGAGTACCTGTTCTGGGTGGGCTGCGCCGGCGCGTATGACGACAAGGCGAAAAAGACCACCAAGGCTGTTGCCGAACTGCTGTCCATCGCCGGAGTCAAGTACCTGGTGCTGGGCACTGGTGAGACCTGCAATGGGGACTCAGCACGCCGCTCAGGCAACGAGTTCCTGTTCCAGCAACTGGCGCAGCAGGCCGTCGAGACCCTCGACGGGCTGTTCGAGGGCGTCGAGACCGTCGACCGCAAGATCGTCGTCACCTGCCCACACTGCTTCAACACCCTCGGCAAGGAGTACCGCCAGCTCGGCAGCAACTACACGGTGCTGCACCACACTCAGCTGTTGAACCGGCTGGTCCGCGACAACAAGCTGGTGCCGGTGAATTCCGTCTCCCAGGAGATCACCTACCACGACCCGTGCTACCTGGGACGCCACAACAAGGTGTACGAGGCTCCGCGTGAGCTGATTGGCGCCGCCGGAGCCACTCTCACCGAGATGCCCCGCCACGCCGAGCGCAGCTTCTGCTGCGGTGCCGGTGGTGCCCGCATGTGGATGGAAGAGCACATCGGCAAGCGCATCAACCACGAGCGGGTCGACGAGGCGCTGGCCACCAATGCCGCCACCGTCGCCGTCGCGTGTCCGTTCTGCCGGGTGATGGTCACCGACGGCGTCAACGACCGCCAGGAGGAAGCCGGCCGCAGCGGTGTCGAGGTGCTCGACGTGGCCCAGGTGCTGCTCGCCTCGCTCGACCGCGACAGCGTGAAGCTGCCGGAGAAGGGCACGGCGGCGAAAGAAGCCGAAAAGCGGGCAGCCAGGGTGGAGAAGGCCGAGCCCAAGGCCACTGCCGCTGCCCCGGCGGAAGCACCCGCAGAAGAGCCGACCGAGAAGCCCGCCGCGGCGGCGCCCGCAGCGCCGGTCAAGGGCCTGGGTCTGGCAGGCGGAGCTAAGCGTCCCGGAGCCAAGAAAGCACCGGCAGCTGCCGCTTCTCCCGCAACCGTGGAAGCCGCCACCCCGGCCGCCCCCGCCAAGGGGCTCGGGATGGCCGCCGGCGCCAAGCGACCCGGGGCCAAGAAAGCGGCGCCGGCCGCCCAAGCCGGCAAAGCCACCGAGGCGCCCGCGGAGGCTGCGGCGACCGAACCGGCCACGCCTTCTGCTCCCGTCAAGGGTCTGGGCCTGGCCGCCGGCGCAAAGCGTCCCGGCGCCAAGAAGGCGGCCCCCGCAGCGGAGCCGGCCAAGGCGCAGGCGGCGCCCGCGCCTGCTGAAGCCGCCGCCGAACCGGCCACACCGGAAGTGCCGGTGAAGGGGCTGGGAATCGCGGCCGGCGCCAAACGCCCGGGCGCGAAGAAGAGCGCACCCGCAGCACCTGCGGCAGCACCAGCACCGGCCAAGCCCGCCGAGCCGGAGCCGGAAGCGGAAGCCGATGCGAAGCCCGAAGCAAAGGCGGAGCCTGCACCGTCCGCTGAATCCAATGGCGACCCGATGCCGCCTGCAGCGCCGGTCAAGGGCCTGGGTTTGGCCAAGGGTGCACGCCCGCCGGGCAAACGCTGATCAAGACCTTGCACCGATCAGCAAATATCAGTGGACAGCGATGCGACCATGGTTGACGTGACTACGCACCAGCTGCCCGCGCACACCTCCGGCCATCACCGGCAGCGCGTGTTCGCGCAGTCGTCCAAACTGCAGGACGTCCTCTACGAGATCCGCGGTCCCGTGCACCAGCACGCCGCGCGACTGGAGGCTGAGGGACACCGCATCCTCAAGCTCAATATCGGCAACCCTGCGCCGTTCGGATTCGAGGCGCCCGATGTGATCATGCGCGACATGATCCAGGCGCTTCCCTATGCCCAGGGGTATTCCGACTCCAAAGGCATCCTGCCGGCACGCCGCGCGGTCGTCACCCGCTACGAATTGGTGGACGGCTTCCCCCGGTTCGACGTCGACGACGTTTACCTAGGCAACGGGGTGTCGGAGCTGATCACGATGACCCTGCAGGCGCTCCTGGACAATGGCGACCAGGTGCTTATTCCGGCGCCGGACTACCCGCTATGGACGGCGTCGACCTCGTTGGCGGGCGGTACGCCGGTGCACTACCTGTGCGACGAGACCCAGGGCTGGCAACCTGACATCGCGGACCTGGAATCCAAGATCACCGAACGCACCAAGGCATTGGTGGTGATCAACCCGAACAACCCGACCGGAGCAGTATACAGTCGCGAAATCCTCACTCAGATGGTCGATTTGGCGCGCAAGCATCAACTACTACTGCTCGCCGACGAGATTTACGACAAGATCCTGTACGACGACGCCAAGCACATCAACGTGGCGTCGCTGGCACCTGACATGCTCTGCTTGACCTTCAACGGGCTGTCCAAGGCCTACCGGGTGGCCGGATACCGCGCCGGGTGGCTGGCGATCACCGGCCCCAAGGATCACGCCGGCAGCTTCATCGAGGGGATCAGTCTGCTGGCCAACATGCGACTATGCCCGAATGTTCCGGCGCAGCACGCGATCCAGGTCGCCCTGGGCGGCCATCAAAGCATCGAGGACCTGGTGTTGCCCGGAGGTCGCCTACTCGAACAGCGCGATGTTGCCTGGAACAAGCTAAATGAGATACCGGGGGTTTCCTGCACCAAGCCGGAAGGGGCACTTTATGCCTTCCCCCGGTTGGACCCCGAGGTCTACGACATCACCGACGACGAACAACTCGTCCTGGACCTGCTGTTGCAGGAGAAGATCCTGGTCACCCAGGGCACTGGTTTCAATTGGCCCGAACCGGATCATTTGCGCATCGTCACGTTGCCCTGGGCACGTGATCTGGCGGCGGCAATAGAACGCCTGGGAAACTTCTTGGCCAGCTACCGGCAGTAAGGCCGGTCACTCAGGCGATTCCAAGAAGCCCGGACGACCTCGCCCAATAGTGCCCCCGCGTGCGCGGATGGGCATACGATGAAGAATTCACCGTCCCTGGTGACCTGCGGGCCCGAGTTAGCGCCACCATGGTCCCAACCTGTCGGGAGGGTACATGTCCATTGTCAGCGTGGCGCCGGTGCTGCTGTCCGCAGCCGCATCCGACGTTGCCGGTATCGGATCGGTACTCAGCGAAGCCAACGCGGCCGCAGCAATTCCAACGACAGCGGTACTCGCCGCCGGCGCTGACGAGATTTCCGCCGCGGTGTCTGCGATGTTCGGTCTGCACGGGCAGGCCTACCAGGCCCTCAGCGCACAGGTGGCGCAGTTTCATGCTCAGTTTGTGCAGCTATTGACTGGCAACGCCGGCGCGTACGCCAGTGCCGAAGCGGCCAACGCGCAGCAGGTTGTGCTGAACGCCGTCAACTCGCCCATCCAGGCCCTCACCGGGCGTCCGCTGATCGGCAACGGCGCCAACGCGGCGGCAGGGTCGGGGTTGAACGGGTCGCCCGGCGGGTGGTTACTCGGCGACGGCGGGTCCGGCGGGTCTGGGTCCTCAGGACTAGCAGCCGGCCAGCAAGGCGGCAACGGCGGTGCGGCCGGCCTGTTCGGCAACGGAGGCGCGGGCGGCGCCGGCGGCACCGCCTCGACCGGCACTGGCGCAGCAGGCGGCACCGGCGGGGCCGGCGGATTACTGCTGGGCAACGGCGGTGCCGGCGGCACCGGCGGGAGCGGACTCAACGGCGGTGTCGGCGGCAACGGCGGCGGGGGCGGCATGCTCTTCGGTGCCGGCGGGGCCGGCGGATCCGGCGGCATCGGCAGTACCGGGCTAGTCGGCGGCGGAGCCGGCGGCAATGGTGGTGCGGGCGGCTTCTTCGGCGGCGGTGGTGGCGCCGGCGGCTCCGGCGGCCTTGGTAGCGCCGGTCCCGGCGGGGCGGGAGGCACCGGCGGGGCCGGCGGCACCCTCTTCGGCGACGGGGGCGTCGGCGGCACCGGCGGGTTCGGCACCACCATGGGCGGCGCCGGCGGCACCGGCGGAAACGGCGGGCTGATCTCCGGCGCCGGCGGGGCCGGTGGAACAGGCGGGCAAAGCGCCAGCCTCAACGGACCCAGTACAGGGGGTAGCGGAGGCCAAGGCGGCGCCGGCGGCCTATTCGGCAACGGTGGGGTGGGCGGCACCGGCGGCGCCGGATTCGCCAGCTCAGTCGTTGGCATAGCCATTGGCGGTAATGGCGGAGCCGGCGGTGCCGGCGGCACGCTATTCGGTACCGGCGGGGCTGGCGGAAGCGGTGGCGCCGGCCTTGTCAGCAGCACGCTCTTCGGCTACGGCGGCAACGGCGGCACCGGGGGCAAGGGCGGGCTGCTCGGCGACGGCGGTGCCGGCGGCGCCGGTGGGACCCCCGGACCAAACGGCGGGTTCGCTGGAGGCAATGGCGGTAACGGCGGCAACGCCGTGCTGATCGGCAATGGCGGAAATGGCGGCAACGTCGGCAAATCCGGCGACGGGACGCCCGGCAATCCCGGCGCCGGCGGGCTGCTACTCGGCCAGCCCGGGAATCTCGGGTCGTTCTAGGTGAGTAGTTTCAACTTGATCAGTGGTCGTAGGCGATCAGCGACCTCTTGAGGCCATAACGCATTCGCAGCCAACGGTGTTCGCTGTGGGCGCCGAGCAGCGCCTGTGCCACGGCCAGGCACACCAACTCGGCGTCCGTCAATTGCTTCGGCCGTCCGGCGCGCCGCCGGTCGGGTTGCACCCCGTGATCATCGATCCGCCACACACAGTTCGGTCGGGAGAGCATCGAGGCCTGAATTCACAACTGTCCACCGGCGCCCCCCCAGTCACATCCTGACAAGCCGACAAGCCGAGAGTGCAACCACTGCGGGCGCCGCCCGGCGTGTCGCCGCCGCCAGCGCACACTCGGCGCAGCCGGTGCACACTCGGCGAGCGGTAGGGAATTAATCACCTAGGTGGTCCCGAATCACTTGCGCTCCAACAACTCCAGCAGGTAGTCGCCGTACCCCGACTTGACCAGGCTCTGGCCGCGCCGGGCCAACTGCTCGTCGTCGATCCAGCCCAGCCGCCACGCCACCTCTTCGGGAACGCTGACCTTGAGCCCCTGGCGCAGTTCCAGCGTGCGAACGAAATCGGCTGCGTCCAAGAGGGAATCGAAGGTACCGGTGTCCAGCCAGGCCGTCCCGCGGGCCAGCACCTCAACGGCCAGCCGCCCGTGGTTCAGGTAAGTCTGGTTGACTTCGGTGATCTCGTACTCGCCGCGCGCCGATTTCCGCAAGCCCTTGGCGATCTCGATCACGTCGTTGTCGTAGAAGTACAGGCCCGGTACCGCATAGTGCGACTTCGGGGTGGCCGGCTTCTCCTCCAGCGAGACCGCCATTCCACCGGCATCGAACTCCACCACCCCGTACGCCGACGGATTGGCCACCCAGTACGCGAAAATTGCGCCGCCGTCGATGGATTGGAATCGACTCAGATTCGTTCCCAAACCGGGGCCGTAGAAGATGTTGTCTCCCAGCACAAGTGCCACCGAGTCAACGCCGATGTGGTCGGCGCCGACCACGAATGCCTGGGCCAGTCCGTCCGGTCGTTCCTGCACCGCGTAGGTCAGGTTGATCCCGAATTGGCTTCCATCACCGAGCAGTCGGTGAAATCCGGACGCGTCGTGCGGGGTAGTGATCAGCAGAATGTCGCGGATGCCCGCCATCATTAGCGTGGTCAGCGGGTAGTAGATCATCGGCTTGTCGTAAACCGGCAGCAATTGCTTGCTGATTCCCAAGGTGATCGGATACAAACGGGTGCCCGAGCCGCCCGCCAAGATGATCCCGCGCATCGTTGACCCCTCAGTTTCACTCGACCCGGTCGCGCTCGGTGAGTTCGGTAGCAGCCAACGCCGACGCCAGGTCCGCGTGCCGGAACACCGAGGTGACGTGATCGTGGACCACTCGAAACGCTGACGCCGCTGTGGCCAGATTGAAGGGCTTGTTGCGATCGGTGATCGTCTGCTCGACCACCACGATCCCGTCGTGCACATACATCCGGCCAAGCTCCGCGGCGGTCGAAAGCGAGCCCGCCCACCGGCGCAGTGCCGCATGCCCCTGCGCGGCTCCGTGCGCGTCACCGATCTCGATGTCGTCGCTGGACAGGCCGACCAAGGTTTCGAGGTCGGCACTGTTGAGGGCGTCGTGCCAAGCCAGGACGGTGGCGATCTCCGATGTAGTCATGGTCTGCAAGTCTAGAGAGGCGTGCGATCCAGCCATCTTTGCCACACGGCGTCGTCGCCGAACAGCTCGATCCCGGCGTCGGCGAGCGAGACTCGGCGGGTCATCGCCAGCAGCAGTTCGGTGGCCCCGCCGCGCAGCCCGACCGTCGCTTTTCCGTGTTCGTGCGACCACGTGACGACGACATCCTCCACGGCAACCGTCCATTCACCGGCTTCGCCCAGACCAGGATCGCTGGCGTGCAGGTGCAATGTGTCGCCTCCTTCCAGGGGAAGTGCCGTGCCGTCCTTTCCCGCCTGGATCACTATGCGTTCCAGGAACTCATTGATCCCGTCGGCCGCCACTTCGGCTTCCAGGGTGAAGCCAGCACCGACGGCCAGCGCGGCGTCCGCGCGATGCACGGCGTTCTCGTGCAGCCGTCGCCGGATCCACCAATTGGCCGGCCGCGGCCCGAGGAAGGACCAGACCGGTGTTTCGGCTCCGGTTGCCTCGACCGCATCGACCAGCCGCTGGGCACCTCCGTTCAGCCAGGAGATCGCGTCATCGACGTCGGGTGGCGGCGTACCCTCTTCGACGCTGCGGAAGTCGAGGAAGCTGTCCATCCGGTCGCGGACGATTTGCGCGGCCCAACGGTCGCCGCGACCGACGTGGCGGAACAGTTGCTCAAGCGTCCATCCCGGACAGGTGGGCACGGGCGTCGATTGATCGGCCGCGCGGATCAGTTCGCCGAGGACCCGGGTTTCTTCGAGATAAGCCGACACGTAATCCACTGGGGTGACGCTACTCGTCGATCAAGCACATAATCAGAAGATGGCGCCCGAACCCCCGTTCATCGTGACGTTTCGCGGCAGGGAGATCGGCCGCCACGAGACGGCCGAATCGGCGATGGCGGCAGCGCGCTCGGTGATCGATACCGAGTTGGGGCGCCAACTAGGCCGGCCACCCGAGTCCATCCCGCCTGACCTGCCCAGAATCGAGTGGCAGCCACCACGGGTACCGTTTCCCTTCGACGCACCGGGATATTGGCACTGGCGAGCACGGGCGCTGCGCTCCGAGCGACGACCGCCTACCGCGCCGGGCCCGGTGCATGTGCCGAGTCCGCCATCGCCGCCGGGTCCGCCACCGCCACCCGAGCACGTCTTGCCGCCGGGCCGCGACGAGCCGCGGCCCATCGGTCCGACCACTGTGTATGAAGTCCCAGTGCCCCCGGTGCCGTCGCCACCGGCTCCCGTGTACGGCGGGTCTCCTCCGATAGAGGAGCCGGAGTCGGGCAGGAGACGATGGTTCGGCAAAGGTCATGACTGACGTTGCGCTGCACGGTCACGTCGAGGGCTGTCCGTCCCTTCCCGCGTCTGCCGGCATGCCCCGGCTCTCCTCCGAGGACATCCACTGGCCGGCCGGCTGGCCCGCGCTTGAACCGATTGTCTAGTAGGCGGATACGACATTCTTGCGGGCCCAGTCCTTTTCGGCCTCGGATCCACCGGGAGGCGGCACGTACCCGTTGATCATCCAGAGTTCCTCGCTGGTCTCGTCCACGTGGAATTCCCAGTGCAGGTCCGGCTTCCCGGCGAACAACGGTGCCACAATGTCGTTGATCCACCGAGTGATCCGCTGCCGGTGTTCCGTGCTCTGCGAATGCCGGGCAATGTGATCGATGACGATCCTGATGCCCGCCGAGGTCGGCTCACCGCCGACGTAGAAGTTTTCCGGACTGGTCTCGGTGAACAACGTGATCACGTAGAACCGGGGCAGCCCGGCCCTCTCGTAATGGTCAGTGATCCGAGATGCCAATTCGTGCTTCTCGGCGTCGGTGAAGATTCCGGGCGAATGATGAATTGTCCACAATGGCATGGCATTTCCTACTTCGCCAGTGAGAAGGCCAAGTTCTCCACCGGGCCGGACAGTGAGGCTTTGACGTTGACGGTGACGGCGTCGGCGAGAACTTCGGCCGCGCCCGCCTCCAACCCGTCCACGATGCGTGCGGCCACCTCAGCCGGCGACGTTTTCTCCACGGGGATGTTTGCGACCATGTCGGTATCGATGAAACCGGCGTGCACACCCACGACTTGAGTTCCTTGCGATGCCAGCTCGACACGCAGCGAGTTGGTCACCGACCAGATCGCGGCCTTGGAAGCCCCATAGGCGCCACTGCCGGCCAGCCAGGACAACACCGAGTGCACGTTGACCAGCGCTCCGCCGCCGTTGGCCGCGAGGACGGGTGCGAACGCCCGCGCCACACGCAGCGGTCCGAAAACATTGATATCGAAGGTCTCCGTGACGTGATCGAAACTTCCGGTGAGCAACGATTCCGGCAGCAGAACGCCGGCGTTGTTGATCACGATATCGGCGTCGCTTGCTGTTTGCGCGAACGCGGCGACGGAATCAGCGGAACGCACCTCCAATTCGCCGGTCACCACCCGTGGGCGCTCGTCGGTAAAAGCACTTCTGGCCGTGGCGTACACCTTGCGCGCACCGCGCGCCAGGACCTCGTCGACCAGTGCCGCACCCAGCCCTCGTTGTCCCCCTGTCACCACGACCACCTTGTCGGCTACCGAAACCATCTCCTCAATCCTTCCGCTGATCTGACTAACGTTTCCGTTATCTAGATACAAGCACGCTATGCTGGATAACGCAATCGTTAGTCACGTGAGGTGCGTCATGGAGTTCGAGAAGAAACTTCGCGACCGGCAGAAGTGGTCGATCGGCGACGGCTGCTCGATGGCGAAGGTCCTCGACCTGTTGAGTACGAAGACCACATTCCTGGTAGTGCGCGAATGCTTCTACGGCACAACACGATTCGAGGACTTCGTGGAAAGGATCGGCACGTCGGCCCCAGCGGTGTCGCGGGCGATGAAGCAACTGGAGGCAGCCGGAATCATTACCCGAGTGCCCTATCGCGAACCGGGCAGACGGGCGCGGGACGAGTACCTCCTGACCCCGGCCGGAAAGGACCTGCTACCGGTGTTCCTCTCGCTGGTGCAGTGGGGCGACAAGCACCTGCAAAACGGCCGGGGTCCGCTCAGGTTCGTCGATCCCGAAACCGGCCGGACCCTTGGGGTGCAAGTCATCGATGAAATCGGTGAGCCGGCGAGGGATACCGACGGAATAGAGATCCGGTTGAACGCGGCGGCCAGGCGGCGTTGACACGCACGGCGGGTTACGAGCGGGAGATACCGAGGCCGTAACATGGCCCCCGCACCGGGGACGCGCTGCGCGCGTCTGCGTGACTGGGTCGCGCCGGTGCTGGACGCCGATCGCATCGACAGACTAGGTAAGCTGTCCACTCAGTGAGGTGGTCACATTGACTTTCGACGCAGTGGTCGTCAACGGCAGGTGGTTCGACGGCAGCGGGGGGCCTTCGGCAATCCGCAACATCGGGATACGCGACGGCCGCGTGGCTGCCCTCTCCCCCACCCCGCTCGATACCGAGGGGTGTCCGAATGTCATTGACGCCGAGGGCAAGTGGGTAATGCCCGGCATCATCGACATCCATACTCACTACGACGCTGAGATATTGGCGGCGCCCGCGCTGTCGGAATCGGTGCGCCACGGTGTCACCACCATCGTGATGGGATCGTGTTCGCTGTCCACCGTCTATGTCAATGCCAGCGAGGCCGCCGACCTGTTCGGCCGGGTGGAAGCGATCCCGCACGAGCACGTGGTCCGCATCGTCGGCGAGCACAAGTCGTGGACGAATCCGCAGGAGTACATCGACGCACTCGAATCGCTGCCGCTGGGTCCCAACGTGACAGCTTTCATCGGTCACTCCGACATGCGGACGTCAGTGCTGGGCCTGGATCGCGCGACCCGCAAGGACGTCACGCCCACCGCCGCGGAGCAGGCTCGGATGGAGCAGATGCTGAACGACGCGCTGGAGGCCGGTTTTCTCGGAATGTCTTCCCAGCAGCTGCTTTTCGACAAGATCGATGGGGAAACCTGCCGGTCCCGGACGCTGCCCTCGACTTACGCCACGGGCCGCGAGCTGCGTCGGCTCAAGTCGTTGTTGCGGCGCACCGGCCGCGTCCTGCAGTCCGGTCCGGACATCAGTCACCCGCAGAACATCGTCTCGCAAGCGCTGCAGTCACTGGGGATTCGTCGGCCTCTGTTGAAGACCAGCCTGCTGGCGGCTGCCGACATGAAGTCGGCGCCGGGCTCCATCTGGCTGACGAGCGCATTGGCCGCCCTGGTGAATCGGTTCGGCGGCGACTTCCGCTTCCAGCATTTACCGGTGCCCTTTGAGGTGTACGCCGACGGAATCGACCTGGTCGTGTTCGAAGAATTCGGCGCAGGGGCGGCCGCACTGCACCTCAAGGATGAAGTCGAGCGCAACGAACTCATGCGCAACGAGGAGTACCGCCGGCAGTTCCGCAAGGATTACGACACCAAGTTCGCGCCGCGTGCATGGCAGCGGGACTTCTTCGACGCAGAAATCGTCTCCTGCCCCGACGAGTCGGTGGTGGGCAAATCGTTCGGTCAGGTCGGCGTGGAGCGCGGTGGCCTGCATCCGGTTGACGCCTTCCTCGACCTGGTACTCGAGCATGGCACCGCGATCCGCTGGCGCACAACGATTTCCAACCACCGCCCGAAGATGCTGCGCCGACTGGCCCGGATGCACGGCTTGCAGGTGGGGTTCTCCGACGCAGGCGCCCACCTGCGCAACATGGCGTTCTACAACAGCGGGTTGCGCCTGCTGAGGCATGTGCGCGACGCCGAGCGCCAGGGCCACCCGTTCCTCTCGGTCGAGCAGGCGGTGCACCGGCTGACCGGTGAATTGGCCGACTGGTATGGATTGGACGCCGGTCACCTACGGGTGGGCGACTGGGCCGACCTGGTTATTGTCGACCCGCAACGGCTCGACGACTCGTTGGACGAGTACCACGAGGCGAAAGTCGAGGTCTACGACGGCCTTTCACGGATGGTGAATCGCAACGACGCCACGGTGCAAGCCGTGTTCGTGTCGGGCCGAGAGGTGTTCCGCCACGGGCAGCCAACCAAGATTCTGGGACGTCAACGCACCGGCGGCTTCCTGCGCGCCGACGGCCGCCCGCGTAACGTGCCGCAGCCCGTCACCGCGTAGGGCGCCGCGCTCCGAGCCGGAACAGCTGCCAGCCCGCACGTTCCCAGCGGCCCACGTCGAGGCAGTTGCGGCCGTCGACGACGACGCGGGCCCGCACCCGATCGGCGAGGTCGTCGGGGTCGAGGTCGACGAACTCCTGCCACTCGGTGAGCACCAGAACGGCATCCGCACGCTCGCAGGCCTCTTCGACCGAAACCGCGTAAGTCAACGTGGGGAACAGCCGGTTCGCGTTGTCGAGCGCCTTCGGGTCGTAGACGTTGACGGCAGCGCCGTTGAGTTGCAATTGGCCGGCCACGTTCAGCGCGGGCGAATCCCGCACATCGTCGGACTCCGGCTTGAAGGCCGCGCCCAGCACCGCGATGTTCGCCCCGAGCAGGGATCCGCCGCAGGCCGCGGTGGCCAGTTCGACCATGCGGGTCCGGCGCCGCATGTTGATGCTGTCGACCTCGCGCAGGAAGGTGAGCGCCTGGTTGGCGCCGAGCTCCCCGGCGCGGGCCATGAATGCCCGGATGTCCTTGGGCAGGCAGCCGCCGCCGAAGCCGAGACCGGCATTGAGGCATTGCCGTCCGATACGCGGGTCGTATCCCAGCGCATCGGCCAGCAGGCTGACGTCGGCGCCCGCGGCCTCGCACACTTCGGAGATCGCGTTGATGAACGAGATCTTGGTTGCCAGAAAGGCGTTGGCGGAGACCTTGACGAGTTCGGCGGTCTGCAGATCGGTGACCAGGAACGGCACACCCGAGTTCAGCAGCGGTTCGTACAGCTCGCGCACCACGGCCTCGGCGCGGAAGGAATCCGGTTGAACACCAAGCACAATGCGGTCCGGATGCAATGTGTCGTGTACTGCGTAGCCCTCGCGGAGAAACTCCGGATTCCACGCGATCTCGACGTCCAGCCCGGCGGGTGCCAGCGCGGCGGCTCGCTGGCTCAGTTCAGCTGCGGTACCCACCGGCACAGTCGATTTGCCCACCAGGACGGATGTCCTGGTCAACCGGGGCACCAGCGCATCGATGACGGCATGGACGTGCCGGATGTCGGCGCCGTATTCGCCCTTCTTCTGCGGTGTGCCGACTCCGAGGAAATGGACGTCGGCGAAATCGGCCGCCATGTCATAGTCGGTGGTGAACTGCAGCCGCCCGGCAGCAAGATTGGCAGTCAACAGCTTTCGTAAGCCGGGTTCGTAGAAGGGAATGTCGCCACCGGCCAGCTTGGCGACCTTGCCCGGGTCGATGTCAACGCCGACGACCTCATGTCCCAGCTCCGCCATTCCGACAGCGTGGGTGGCGCCGAGATAGCCGGTACCGAAAACGGTGCATCGCATACCACCGTGTGTAGGTGCCCGCGATGAGCGAACCGCATCGCGACGCTGAACGGCAGGTGACAGCTACCCGGCGAAATCAGATGCTCAGAAGCCGGGGATACCGGGGATGTTGAACCCGCCGCGGCCGCCCTTGCCGCCCCGCTCGCCGCCGCCTTTGCCGCCGCCGGGGAACTTCCCGGGTCCCCTGCCCTCGTCGTCGTCGCCGCGGCCGCCACCAACGCCGGGGCCGAAGGGGAATTGCGGGGTGAAGATCTGCGGCAGCTGGGGTATGGGCACAGGGACCGGCACCGGCGCAGGAGCGGCGGGCACCGGCACCGGAGCGGGAGCGGCGGGCACCGGCACCGGAGCGGGTGCCGCGGGCACAGGTGCCGGCGCCGGGGCTTGCGGGACTTCCACGGGTATCCGGGGAGCCTGCGGAGCGGGCGCCGGAGCCTGCTCGGGGACCTGCGGCGTCGGCGCCTGTGGTGCAGGCGCGGGAGCCTGCTCGGGAACCTGCGGCGCCTGTGGTGCAGGCGCGGGAGCCTGCGGCGGTTGACTGGGGGCGACCAGGGCCTGGCCCGGGTCGGGCCGGGCGGTCGAGGTGTTTCGCATGCTTACCCCCAGCGAAACGACCAGCGACGCCACCCCGAGCACAAAGATCGACAGCAGCGCGCTGCCGAGTAGTCCCAGTGGCCGCCGACCTTCGGCCCGCGGCTCGTCCTGATCGACGGCAACGGCGCTGTAGGCCAGCGCGCCATCGGTCGCATCCACGCTTTCGAAGTAGACCGGGTCGAGGCCCAACGCCGTGTAGGCGCCGGTGCCGGGATCCTGAGCGTAGGCGCGCGCGGCGGTCGACGACGACAGCAACGGCGTGTTCGCCGAGGCCAGCGCAGCCCCCCACGCCAGGGCCGTCTCCGGCTCTTCGGGCAGGGTCACCGGAAGCGTGGTGGCGGCGTCGAGGGCCGGCTTGATCATGGGGACGTCGACGCCCGATCCGACGACGAAGACGGCGTCCGGATGCGTCTCCAACGATTCGGCGGTCGACACCAAGTCGGCCAGCCGTGCCACCGCGGCGTCGTCGTCCGCGGGCAGCGGCTCGCGATGGATGTCGGCGAGCGAGCCATCTGCGCTGTTGACCACGGCCAGCGTCGCGGTGTCGGGTTCGATGAAGAGCAGTGCCGTCTGCGCGTAGTTCGTTTCGTTACCCACCGAGTGCGCCAGCGCGGCGGCGGCCAGGAACGCCGAGACCAGCATGACGTTTTCGACTTTGCGACGGGCCAAGGCGTCGCGTAACGCCGCCGCCTGAGCCGGATCCCGCCAGGTGACGCCGGTCGAGGCCAGCTGATAGCCGCCCTCGGCCGCGCCTTCCCTCGTACCCAGTATCGCCGCGATCACCTGATCGGCGGCACCGCGCATGTCGGCATCTTGGTCGGCGGCGACCTCGATGCTGTCTTCGTCGACCAGGGCGCCGTCGCCGTTTTCGCCTTCGACAAGCACCATCCGAACTGCTGTTGGTGCCATCGACACGCCAAGTACGGTGTCCAAAGCTCCCCCAAACTGGTTCTTCGGTTCCCCAACCCTCGCTATACAACGGTACCCGTGTACCGGTGTCATACCCCTTTGAGTTTGCTTTGTGGAAAAACTCACAGGTTCCGTCAGCAGGGACTAATGACGCCCTCCGCCGCCACCGTGTCCGCCACCGAAGCCGCCGCCCCCGCCGCCAAAGCCGCCGCGGCCGCCACCCGGGCCGCCGCCGAACGGGCCGTGCCCACCCGGGCCGCCGCCACCGAACGGGCCCTGGATACCGGGTCCACCGCCGCCGCCGCCGAACGGGCCGTGCCCACCCGGGCCGCCGCCACCAAAGGGACCCTGGCCACCCGGGCCGCGACCGCCGACCGGGCCGTGCCCTCCGGGACCGTCACCGCCGAAAGGCCCCTGACCACCCGGACCACCGCCGAACGGGCCCCGCCCCGGGCTGGGCACCGGCGCCTGCGGGAGTTGAATGATCGGCACCCGCGGGATCGGATTCTCGACGCGCGGCGGGGTCGCCGGAACGGGCGCGCGCGGGACGGGCAGCTGAGGCTGCTGGCGCGGCACCTGCACGGGGACTTGCGCTACCGGGGCCCGGGGTACCAGGTTGGGGATCGCTGGCGGAAGGACCACCGGGTCCGGTACCCGCGGGGCGGGCAGGGCCGGAACGCGCACCGGCGGCGCGGCCGGTGCCGGTACCGGGATCACCGGCGCCACTCGTGCCGGTTCGGCCGGAGCAGCAGCTGCCGGAGCCGGTCGTTGCGGAATCTCGGCGTGCGGTGCTGCCGGCACATCAATCTTGTGCTGCGGCGCGGCCACCTCAGGTGCCGCGGGCGCCGGCTCCATCGGGGCGACGAAGTGGTTTTCGTTCGGCTTGGGCTGCAGGGCAACGGTCGGGCGAATGGTGATCGCCAGCGCCACTTCCAGCGCAACGGCGGCCGCGCACGCAACTACCGCCAAGCCACTACCGAGCAGCAGCGCGGGCCTGCGCCGGCCAGTGTCCTCGTCGGCGACGTCGCTGTCCGCGAACCCGGACACGTCATTGATATCGTCGAAATCCTGCGCATATGCCAGGGCAGCGGTGCTGGCGGCGAACAGCGGGGAACTGCCCGATGCCAGCGCGGCACCGCGGGCCAGCGCCATCTCGGGTTCCTCAGGCACGCTGATGGTCAGGGTGGTGGCCGCGTCCAGCACCGGCTTGATCATGGGCACGTCGACGCCCGAGCCCACCACGTAGAGGCCATCCGGCCGCGGGCGCATCGACTCCGCTGTCGATACCAGCTGCGCCAGTTCGGCCACGGCCGCGTCGTCGTCTTCGTCCAGCGGCTGGTTCAGCACGTCGCACAACGAGCCGTCCTGGTTGTCCACCACCGCCAACGTGGCGCTCTCGGGCTCGACGAACAGAACACCGGTGCGCTCGTAGCCGACGGCAGCCCCTACCGCTTGGCCCATCGCGACCGCCGCCAGGAACGCCGAGACCAGCATCACGTTGTCGACTTTGTGTGCGGCCAGGGCATCGCGTAGCGCGGCCGCCTGGGTTTGATCGGTCCAGCAAACCCCGACGGAGGACAGTCGCAGACCCGCTTCACCGGCACCCTCGCGAGTGCCCAGGATTGCGGCCATCACCCGGTCCGACGCGCAGGTGGCCGCCGTCTCACGAGGCAGGCGGAAACTGTCTTCTTCGACTATGACACCGTCAGCGTCCTCACCCTCGACCAGCGCCATGCGCACAGCCGACGGTGCCATCGAAACCCCCAGTACGACGTCCAAAACCCCTCCCAAGGTTTAGCGGTCTGCGGAGGGACACACGGCACATGATCGCAATTCGATTGTGGACCCGAAGGCTATGCCACAGCTAGGTGGACCGTATGAAGTTCTGGTAGGAGCGCGACGGTGTCGGCCCCCGCTGACCCTGATACTTCGAGCCTACTTGCGAACTGCCGTATGGATGTTCAGATGGGCTGGTTAGTCGCAAGATACATAACTGGCCGATTTTCATGCCGGGCCACAGCGTGATCGGCAGGTTTGCCACATTGGACAGCTCCAGCGTGATGTGGCCGCTGAATCCCGGGTCGATGAAGCCCGCGGTCGAGTGCGTCAGCAACCCCAGTCGGCCCAGCGAAGACTTGCCTTCCAACCTCCCCGCCAGGTCGTCGGGCAGCGTGCACACCTCCAAGGTCGAGCCGAGCACGAACTCGCCGGGGTGTAGTACAAACGGCTCCCCCTCAGCAGGCTCCACCAGGCTGGTCAGTTCGTCCTGCTGCAGGGAGGGATCGATGTGCGTGTAGCGGGTGTTGTTGAAAACGCGGAACAGCGAGTCGAGCCGGACGTCGATGCTGGACGGCTGAACCAAGGCATCGTCGAACGGGTCCAGGCCCAGTCGACCCGCGGCGATTTCGGCTCTGAGGTCGCGATCGGAGAGCAGCATTGGTAGGCAGGGGCGCGGTGTCCGCGTTGCGGATCCGTTTCCCCATCCCCCTTTCAATCCGTGCATGCGGTTTTCCCGCACACGGCTTACCGATGATCTTCTAGACATGGTTACGCTGCCCTGTCCGAAGAGGCTTTCGACACCCCGCTCAGCCCGCCGCGTCTCCACGACAAACCGGGGCCGCTGCCCGGCGCTCCGGTACCTACCGAGACGGGACTCCCACCCGCTAGCCTGATCCAACTTCCAGGACGCACCACCCGACGAGCGTAGCTGTCGGGCCAGCTGAGATCGGCCTAGCGGACGTAGATTTCGTCCCCAGTGGGGTAGCCGCCACCGGTGGTGGTGACGTGGACATGATCGTAGTGGCCGTAGCCGCCGGATTGAGCGCCTCCGCCCGGTGTGTAGTAAACGCCGCGCCAGATGGCGTCCTGGATGCCGAAACGCTCGGCATTCTGCAGCACGAAGGTGACGATCGCGTTGCCGAGCTCGATCCCCGAGTCGGAACCCGGGTCCGGAATCATCACGTCGAGCGCCAGGCCTTCGGGGTGCCAGCGCAGCGCATCCGGCCGAACGCCGCCGATCTGGTGAATCTCGGGAAACAGTGCGCTGATGGCGCGTTCGACCAGGATGGTCTTGACCTGCAGGCCGCTTTCCGGTGCGACGCCGACGGGCAGGATGCGGGGTCTCACATTGGCCCGCGATCTGTCGGCCCGTGATCTCGCCGCCGGCGCCATCTCGTCGATGCTGACTCGGAGATGGGAGGTGTCGATGTTGGGGGATCTTGCTGCTCCGGCGAGCTGAAGACAGCACGCCGGGGACTCGGCGAACAACGGCTTGACTTCCGCGCGGGCGGCGCTGATGGGACTGACGTCACCCCCCGCGGCGAAGTACACAGCGGCTGACGAGAGCACTGCAGCCAGCGCTGCGGGCGATTTCCGCGTCTTCCTAGCTAACTCGTGCCTGCCCACGGAGGGTCACGATACGACGTTACGAATGATAACGAAAGGGTAAACATCACATTTTTAGGATTTGCATTGAATCAACGACCATTCACATTGTGAATTACGTGATGGTCATCAAGCCCGGGTCGGCGGTCAGTCGACCGGCCAGTTCGACGGTTCCTCGAGCATCTGGCGCGCGTAGTTGCCCGAAGGTGGGCGGTGCGGACGTGGCCTAACGCCGCCGCTCAAACATCTTGTAGCGCAGCGTGATTCGATCACCGGTTCCGGCCGCGGTGAAGAGAAACTTGCCTCCGATCCTGGTCAGCAGACCGTTGCAATCCGTGATCTGGTACGTCCACGATTCCTGTTTCGACGCCGACGACGGTCTCGCGAATGCTGCCCCACGGTCCCAACTCAGGAACTCGCGTCTGGCCGGGGGCATCGCGCCAGTCGTCGGTGTCTGGCCCGCTAACTTCCCGGATCGGGGGAATTGGCTCCTACCGGCGGCGGAACATCACGGGAACGTCCATCTCGATGATCCCCCGGAACGCCTGTTCAGGACTCACCGGGAGGGTTCGATTTTGTTCGACCCGCACACCATCGGACATCGACCGATGTTAGCCTTCAGGGGCGACCGCGCCGATGTAGTTCAATGGCAGAACATCAGCTTCCCAAGCTGAATACGCGGGTTCGATTCCCGTCATCGGCTCCATACATGCAGGTCAGGGCCGCAACCCAGTTTGCCGGCAAACCCCAACGAACGAAATCCCGTATTTTCCCCGTAAATTGGGTTAGCCAGCCTTGTTGCTGGCCCATTCCTCAAGCACAGCGCGGGTATCCGGCCCTGCCGTCACCCGCTGCACGTAGTGGCCTTCGGTCGTCGCAAGCTGCGCGTGGCCGAGCTGGTGTTGAGCTGCCTCTACCCCGAGCCCGTCCCTGACGACCGTTCCAGCGGTCCGCCGGAAGCTATGGGGTGTCACCCATCGCAGATGCTCGTGTGGCGCCAGCGACTCCCGCAGCGAGGACCGGATATTCGATAGGCTCACCAGCCCGCCGTCGCGGTTCTTCAACACTGTTCCGTCTGGACCAGTCACCCCGTATAGCTCGGTGAGCACCTGGACGCCGAACTCGGGCAGCGTGACCGTGTGCGCCGGCGCGCGGCCCTTACGTTCGTCCTGCCGGTGCAGCGCCTTGCCCGCGACCCGGCCGGCATCGACGACTGTTCCGTTGACCGTGACGGTCGCCGGGTCTGCGAGCAGGTCGACGTCTGCCCATTGGATCGCCAGCACCTCCCCCGGCCGCGCCCCGGTCGCTGCGAGCAGTTCGACGAATGCGGGCAGCATCAGGCCTCGTCGAGGCCCCGGACCCTTGCGCCCGCAATACGTCTTGACGGCCTGGCGCAGCTGCTCGAACTCCATCGACGTGAGTGCCCGCGCCGGCTTACGTTCCGCCTTGGCGGTCTTGGTCTCGCGCATCGGATTGTGCTTCACGACGTCGAACCGCGCCGCCAGGCTGTACATGCCTGTGAGGATGATGCGGAGGTAGGTGGCCGGCGACGGAGGCAGCGCCTTTAGGTGCGCGTCGGCGCGACTGGTCGATAGCTCCGAGATCCGCAGCGCGCCGAACTGCTGTTCGCCGTGCAGCCGCCATGTGTCCCTGTACAGGGTGACGGTCCGCTCACCGATGCCATCCTCTGCAACCTTGGCGGGAATCCATGCCGTGAACAGTTCGGACAGGGTGGTGCGCTGGTTCATGACGCCGGTTGGTTCCCCAGCTTCGAGTTCGGCCGCGATCCGACGTTTCAGCTCCCGCCGCGCGTCCTCGGCCGACTTTCGCGACGACGCTTGACGCTCTCGGAGCTTTCCGCTGTACAGCCGCAGATACGTTGTGGCGTAGAACAGTTCACCCCGACGGGTGTCTGTCACCTTCCCATGCTCGCCAGGAGCGAGCCGCTGCCTAGGCATCGTCTTCCATCCCACGCAAATCGTCTTTGTACCGGTCTAGCGCTTCCTCAAGCGACTTGATGAGTCCGCGGTAGTGTTCCGCCTCTTTGGCTAGCCGCTCGCGGTACTGGTCGGGCATATTCAGACGTTTAGGGCCTTCCTCGGCCTGGAAAAGGTTGTGACGCTGGGTTTGTAGCTTCTCTTCGACCTCGGCTATCAGCATCCGTAGGACTGCCCGATCGGAGCGGGCGCCGGGAATGTCGACGCCGGCCGTGGCCCTGTCCAGCCACTTGGACCAATCCGCTTCCAGCGCCACGCCCAGCGCGATCAGTTCCGGCAGCGTGACGCCCTGCTCACCCTTCTCAATCCGCGGTATCGCCACCCGGTGAACCGGGGCGCCAATCTTCTCGGTCGCATCGGCCAGGCGGACATACGACATTCCCCGTTCCTCGCGCGCCGACCTGACGGCCTCGCCTACCCGTTCCGCGACTTCCTGTGGCCAACCCCGGCTGTCGTCCATGACGACATCATGGCACAGCCGTTGTTGACTTCCCGACATTCAGCTGTACCTGTCGAGTTCGCGACAGCACGGTCGCGAACGCGACAGGAGATGCAGTGAACAAGAACAACGACCATGCCGCGGTGCGCGCCCAACTCGGCGTCAGCCGGACGGTGGTATTCGCACTCTGGAAGTCGGGCGAATTGGGCTCGGTCACCATCGGGCGCCGGCGTTTCAGCACGGACCGGCAGATCGACGACTATCTGTCGCGGCTTGAGCAGGCCAGCGCGTGATTACCGAAGCGCACCAGATCGCCGCCCACCTCGCGGCGGCAAGCGAAGTGTTCGCGATCAAGAAGACGGACGACTGGGACTCCCGCGCCGATGCGACAGCAGAAGGCAACGTCATCACGGTTGTCGTCACGGACGACCTTGGCCGCGCGAAGCGCGAGTACCGGGCTGTCGTCCAGCGCGTCGCCGAGATTGCACGCACAACGGCCCAGTGAGAATGCGCCGGGGCCTTGCGGTATGACACCGACACAATGGCGAAGCTGGCGGAGACACGTTCTTGCGCATTCCGAGCTGACTGCCGCCCAGAAGCTCGTCTTGCTCGCTTTGGAGACGTTCGCCGATTACCCGGCCGGAACCAATGCTCGGCCTGGGGTCGTACGACTCGCCGAAACCTGCGGACTCAAGGTCCGAGTCGTCGAGGGAACTCTGACCCTTGCGAGGCAACTAGAACTCATCGAGCAGACGGCACGAGCAAACCCCAAACGGGGCCGCGCGGCGTGCTACCGCCTCATTTCAACCCGCACCGACATGCATGTTGAAACTGTTTCTACCCGCACCCGCGTGCAGGCAGGAAGCGGGTTTCAACCCGCACGAAACGAATTTCAACCCGCACGAAACGGCGTTTCAACCCGCACGAGCGTGCAGCCCACCGAGTCAGAACACCAAGTCATTTCACCAATCAGCGCTGGCGCGCTGCGGCGCGCGCGTGGCGAGTCCGTAGACGAAATGATTGAGTCGACCATCAGCGTCAGGCTGCCGGGGCAAACTCGCGCACGGCTCCGCAAAGTCGCTATCGAACTTCTCGAAGAACTCGACGACCCCGAAACCCTTGCGGCGGCACTCACCCGGTGGGGCGAACGGTCCGACGCCGGGCCCGGTTTGCTCCCCGACCTGTACGCCGACGTCGTCCGTGAGTTTGAGCGCAGCGACGCCGCCGCCGAAGTCACAGACTGGGTTAACCGCATAGCGCTTTGCGGCCGCTGCGACGAGGCCGGGTGGCTGACCGGGGCTGACGGAACACCGGCGGAACCCGCGCGGCATTGCGAACACCCAGGCGTCAAGGAGTCGGCGTGAGTCGCCGCAGAGCCGTCGATCAGGCCGCGCGCGAAGAACGGGTAGCTGCGATCCGCCGGTGCCGCCGCTGCGACCCCTGCGGCTGGCAGCTCGGACCGGACCGCACACCCATCGAGCCCGCCGTCCGCTGCGACCACGGCGCACCGGCCACAACGCCCGCAGTTCGCGACATCACCGAGCCAATCCACCATCGCGAGGCCGAGCAGTGAGCATCCGCGCCGTGCTGGTCTGTCACCAGGGCACCGAGACGGGGCCCATTACCGCTGAGTGGACGTACTGGGCTGACGTCGAGGAAGCGCGACAAGCCGAAGCCGAACTCGCCCGCCCTTGCGGTCCGCTGTGCATCGGCGTCCACACCATCGTGCGCCAGCTCGTCGAGCCCGACCGCAGACGCAAGCCGCCGGCGAGGACCAGGACATGACCGACCAACACGATTGCCCGCCGGCACCGCTGCCACCGACACCCGCTGCTGTGGCAGATCCCCGTTGGGCCAGCGGCGACCAGGGCACCCAACCCCCATACCCACCCACGCCGCCGCTCAAAGGCATATGCGACATGCCCTCCCCGAATTTCGGAAGAAAACAACAACGAGAGGAATCCGAAAGTGATTGAGAGAGAGGACTTGTGGGCTGCGGCTCGGGAGTTGTTCGCCGGTGTGGGCAAGCGTCCGCCGGGTCCGCGGTATGAGATGACCCTGGCTGATGTCGAGGACTATTCGCGGCGCTGGGTGGAGAACCGGGGCGCCGGCCGGTTCACGACGACTGACGTGGACATCGTGACCGACGCTGATGGTCGGCCGTTGGCGGTCGGCCGGTCGGTGGAGACGTTCGTGTTCAACAGCCTGTTGCTCGACCAGGCGCACGCTGACCGGCTCGGCATCACGGCGGCTATCGAGGCCGGCGAGTATCCCGGCGTCGAAGTCTTCGATCCGTACAACACGAAGGGCGACAACCGATGAGCACGACCGACACGACGACCACTGACACCGCGACAGTCGAGTCACAGCCCGACGTCGCAGACCTCGACACCACCGCGGCCGACGGCACCGCGGACGAGTCGGAGGGCGACGAGGCGCAGGAGCCCGACGCGGACGCGGACGCGGTCCAGGACGGTGACGCCGACGAGGACGACGACGCCGCCGATGGATCGGGCCGGGAGGCGGCGAAGTATCGCCGGCGGCTGCGAGAGGCTGAGGCTCAGCGCGACGAACTCGCTGCGCGGGTTGAGTCCCTACAGCGGGCCGAGGTCGAACGACTCGCGACGGCCGGCCGGCTGCAGCCGGCGGCGCTGTGGGCGTCCGGCGTCGAGCTGGCGGACCTGCTGACCGACGACGGCACAGTGAACGCGTCCAAAGTATCCGCGGCGATCGAGGCGTCGCGCGAGCAGTTGGGGATCCCGGCGCCGCCCGTCGGCCCGCGGGTGCTGAAGGAGGGACGCAGCTCCGGACGTCCGCCGAAACCATCGGGAAAGGCGGCGATGGTCAGCGTCGTTATGGGGCGTGACGACGCCGACGGCTAGAATCGGATGCCGTGGCCGGGCGCTGATCCCCGCGGGACGCCCCGGCCACAGCGCAGCCCCAGGAGGGCAACCGCGAAAAGCCTTGCAGGCAAGCGGAATTCACCACCCGTTAGGCACCTGTGCCAAATGGCACACCTGCCGCCCTCCTGAGAGGTTTCTCCAATGGCAACCAAGATCACCCCCACGTCGCCGAAGGCGTGGGCACCTGACCAGACGGCGTTTGTGCCGGGCGACGTCATTCCCGACGCGCTGATCCTGAACACGGCGACCGTAGTCGGGCAGATTGAAGGCGACGAGCCGGCCATTCGGGTTCCGTTCGTCGCTGACGATGGCGTCGTCGGTTTCGTCGCGGAAGGCGCCGAGATTCCCGACGCGGACCAGGATTTCGACGAAGTTGTGGTACTGACCGGCAAGGTCGCCGCGCTCGGCAAGTACAGCTTCGAGACGCTGGCGCAGCCCGAGGCCGCGCGGATGGTCGTCGAATCGCTGTCGCGCAGCGTCGTCACGAAGGCGAACGCCGCCTATCTCGGTAACCTCGACGCTGCGCCCGGCCCGACCGGGCTGCTCAACACTCCGGGCATCATCGACTTCGAGACGCCGATCGGGGATGACCTCGACCAGCTGGTCGATGCGGTTTCGTTCATTGAACTGGATGGCGGCTCGGCGACGCACATCATCGCGAATCCGACGGCGTGGGCAACGCTGAGCAAGCTCAAGCGGGGCGCCGACAGTAACGAAGCGTTGCTCGGCGCCGGCACTGCTGCCGGTGAACGTGCGTTGCTTGGATTGCCGGTGCTCGTCACGCCGGCGATGCCCGCCGGTTCGCTGGTGGTCGTCGACAAGACCGCTGTGATCGGGGCGCAGTCGCCGGTCCGCGTGGCCCGCTCCGACGACGCCTACTTCTCGTCGGATTCGATCGGCGTGCGGGTGACGTGGCGTCTGGGCTGGAAGGTCATGCACAGCACGCGCGTCGCGAAGCTGACCATCCAGTAACAGCCTGCGCCGGTGCCGCGTTCCCCTTCTCAGGCGGGCGTCGGCGCACACAACGGTGACGACGGCCGGGGGGATGCCGTGGCCCCGGCCGTCGTCACCCAGGAACGGGAGGCCGCGACCAATGACCGAGCCGACAACGGATCCGGATCCGCTGCTTACACCGGCGGACCTGGCGCCGTTCGCGACCATCGCGAAGGCCAAGGCCGAGCAGATGATCGAAGACGCGCTCGGGATGGCCGAGGTCGTCGCGCCGTGCATCACGGCGGACGGGTTCGCGTTCCGGAGGGCGGCCAAGGCCATTCTCCGGGGCGCGATCCTCCGCTGGAATGAGGCCGGCAACGGTGCCGCGACGACGAAGACGGCCGGTATTTACGGGCAGACCGCGGACACCCGGCAGCCGCGCAAAGCGATGTTCTTCCCGTCGGAAATCGAGCAGCTGCAAAAGCTCTGCCGCTCCGACGACGACACCGGCGGCGCGTACTTCGTGAACCTCTTACCGCGCGGACCGCGGCTGTCCGCCCGCCAACTTTTCGAGTTTGACCTCGATACCGCCCGATGATGCCGACCAGCTGCGGCACCACGGCACCACCAAGGGTGTCCACACTGTGTACGCCCCTTCTCGACGTCGTGGTCCAGGTCGTCGGCGTGGGATCCGATTGCCCGCGCCCGCACGGCTGCATGATGACCGGGTGACGAAGCGCGCGGAATACACGTTCGCGCTGCACGAAGGCTCACTCGCCGATCCCGGCGATCGCAACCCGTATGCCGGCCGGTCGCTGGTCCTCGCGCAGCTGTGGATGCGCGGGTACATGCGGATGATGCAGGCACGGATCGAGGCCGGACCTGCGATGCAGAAATACCTTGCGGGTCGCGGGGGCAACTGCCTGACCTGCGCGCCCAGATACACACTGGCAACGCCGGCTCGGGGACGGCACACTGGAGAGGGAGGCCCCCAACACGCCGCGGCGATTTAGCTGGTCGCGCGCACAGCGCGCTGCGCATGTCTTACCCTAAGGACACAATCGACCACGTATGACCACGTATGACCACGTATGACCACGTATGACCACGTATGACACCCGACGACACCGTTTGACATTGCACGACTGCCTGGGGGTTGAACGATGAATAACGAACAGATTGCCCTCGTCGCCCTCCTTCGCACCCGCCCCAACGGACTCAGTTGGCCCAAGCTGACTGAGGAAGTCATGGCCTGCGGCAGCGCGGTCGCCGTCTGGCAGCAGTACAACCCCGCTCAGCTCATTCCCTCACCCATTGAGACCGCCGCGATGGAAGAAGCGGAGGCCGATCTGGCGAGATGGGAACGTGAGGGTCTGCGCTTTGTGAGCGTGCTGGACAACGACTTTCCGCAGCGACTCCTGGACATCGTTGAGACGCCACCATTTCTTGTCGCTCAAGGCCAGCTAAAAGCAGACGACCCCGGCATGTCAGTGGTCGGGTCACGGAAGGCATCTGAGCGCGGCCTTGAGATGGCAGCGAGCATCGCGCGATTCCTCGTCCAGCAGGGCTTGGGCGTCATCTCCGGTTTGGCCGCAGGCATTGACACCGCCGCGCACACCGCGGCGCTCGGTGAAGGAGGCCGCACGGTGGCCTTCATCGGCACTGGGTCGAACTTCTACTACCCGCCGAAAAATCGCGAGCTACAAGACTCCATAGCGGACTTCGGCCTGGTGCTGTCGCAGTTCTGGCCTGAATCCCCGCCGCAGAAGCACACATTCCTGATGCGCAATGCGCTGATGTCTGGCTACGGGCTGGCGACAATCGTTGTGGAAGCAGGCGAAACCAGCGGTGCGCGCGCCCAAGCGCGAATGGCAGTCGGGCACGGCCGCCCCGTTATCCTGACTGACACCGTCGTGGAGCGAAACGAGTGGGCGCGGACACTGGTGCAGCGACCCGGCGTTCACAGGGTGGCCAGCCTTAAAGAACTCGGGCCGATTGTGGACGAGATTCGATCCGAGCCCCAGCGCACAGAACAGGCGTTGAGGCAGCTTTCGTTCCGGTGACCAATGCTGATGCTGCCTATGCGCAGATCAAGCAGAGCCTTCTCAACAACGCGGGTGGATACCTGCGCAACACTGTGCCGATTGTCGGTGAAACGTGCGCCAATTGTCGTGGCGCGCGGATGAAGGACGGCGAACAAACCTGCTTTCCCTGCGCGTTCTTCTACGACTCCACGACGGCTGATCTGGTGGGCTCGATGGTGTACGCCGTGGGTGGTTCCCAGAGCAACAAACTGATGCGCGGATACAAGGACACGCCGCCGAGCTCCATCTTGGTGCAGAGGGTGACGTCTCTGATTTCGCTCGGCGTGAAGGCGCATTTCGATTGCGCGGAAAGGCTGCTGGGTGGCTCATTGAGTCGGTGGGCGACAGTGCCGTCGCTGAAAACTATCGGGTCCGTTCACCCGCTGCGCTCGAAGATTCTCACCCCGATGCTCGGCGAAGAGTACGAAATCGAAGTGCTTGCGACGGAGAAGGCGAAGGGCAAGACGGAGAAGGAACGCCGCGTCCTGGACCCGGAGTTCTATGCCGTAAACACCGCGGTCCCCCACGGTGCGCATGTGCTGCTCATTGACGACACCTGGACGACGGGCGGGCACATCCAGTCTGTTGCCAAGGCGCTCAAGCAGGCCGGCGCCGCAAAGGTGGCCGCGTTGTCGGTGGCGCGCTGGATGGACCCGTACGAACCGCGGACCAAGCGGGTCTTGGTGGAGCACTTCAAGGACCGGCCCTACGACCCCGACGTTTGCCCTTGGACGGGTGGCAGCTGCCCCTAAGCCCAGGGTGTCGTACCTAGAGTGTCGTGTCGCCGGCACCCCGATCGAGGCCATCGTGTCCGAACCACGCCGGCGGGAACGGTCGCGGCGCCGGCCCGCTCACCGCGACTCGATCAATGCCGCGGCCATGTCGAGCGCCTGGGCGACGCCGGCGCGGTCCTCGCACGGCCACCCGCCGGCACGTACCGTCGAGGCGCGGGCCCGCATCGAGCCGGCCGGATCGGCCCGAAGGCAGACGTCAAAGCTCAGTGCGGCGACCAGAAGTTCGCCGTCGTCGACCGGCAGGCCGGTGAACACGCCCGCGGCCTCGAGGTCCGCGAGGATTGCATCAGTGGTTGTCATATGGTGAAGCTAACCGCATCAAACGCGAATTGCCAAGTGCCACAACGAAAGTCGACATATGCCGCTACCAGCGCAAACGCCGGAAACGGAAATAATGCCGGATTGACGCATATGCCAAGCCCGGCGAACGAACGACCTCATCCTTTTCAGCTCGGCCTCAGCCGTGTCGGCTCGCTCGCCCGAGCACAGCAGAGCATTTGCCCGCGCTCCGCATTTTCCCCGCATAAACGTGCCTTAACTGGCACAAACTTACCCGTACCTCGCCGTACTAGGTAGCCGCGAAAGATGCTGCCTCACAACACTTTCACAAACTTACGCGTACTCTAATTGACGGGCAGATGCCAAGCTGAATACGCGGGTTCGATTCCCGTCATCGGCTCCACGGCCTATCGGGACAAACGAAGCTCGACCTCTAACGCATGCAGTTGGCGTTCGCCAATAACCCCCGCCCACCCAAACCACGGGTCAGCCTCGTCGCCCCGCGCGTTCGGCGAAAGCGTCGAGCGCGCCGAGCACTTCGGCAGAACGCCACACTCGGTTGCGGGGTCCACTCGTCGTCTCGATGAGAATTTCCGCTTCGGTGAGCGGCTTCAGGTAGCGGTGCGCGTTGGTTGACTCGATGCCCAGCTCCTGCGCAAGTAGCGCAGCGTTCACAACCGGACGGCGCGTCAACAAATCGGCGACCCTCCACACCGCCGAATCGGACCGCGCGGTGATCACGTCGTTCCAGGTCTCCCGGATATGGCGAAGCTCGGCGACCAATTGACGCCCGTTGGCGATAGCCAGGACGGTGGCCTCCGAGAAGCGCTCGACAATCGGCGCAGCGTCGCCAGCGCGATAGCTGGTCAACGCAGCAAAGTATGCGTCCGTGTCGGCCAGTAGCCCGGCCGAGACCGGCACCGTCACCTGGCGAGTTAGCCCTTTGTTGCGCAGCATGGCTTGTACCAGTGCGCGGCCCGTGCGCCCGTTCCCGTCGGTGAAGGGGTGAATGGTTTCGAACTGGGCATGGGCCACCGCCACCTGCGCCAGCGTGGGAACGTCGCGGCGCTGCACGAAGGCGATCAGGTCGCCAATCGCGCCAGGGATCGCCTCGTGCTGCGGGCCGACGAATGTCGCGCCGATGGGGGTGGAGCCGCCGCCGATCCACACTGGCTCGGTGCGCAATTCGCCCGGAGTATGTCGCGGCTCGTTGACCATCAATGCGCGGTGCATCGCGAGAACGGCGTTGGCGTCAATGGTGTCCGACCGGGCGAGCGCCGCCTGCAGTGCGGCGGTGTTGGCGACGATCATCTCAGCGTTGCGCTTGGCCTTGCCGCCGGGCAGCTCGGCCTCGGCGATCTCGCGAGCCGATGCGGTCAGGTTCTCGACTTGCGAGCTTGCGGCGGACTCCGACCGCAGCAGCACGGCGGCAAACGGACCGATTTCGCCTCCGAGTTCGGCATCGAAACGTGTGATCTCGTGGCTGGCGGACTCCGCGTCTGCAAACACGGACAGCGGCAAGTCCAGAACCAGGTCAGCAATGGTGGCCGGCACTGCAGGGTGGTACGTGCCGTACCTGGGCAGCGCCGCGCCGGCGTACCGCCGTCCCTGTGGTTCCCAGCGAACGTCCTCGTAGGTGACGGGGCGAAGTGACGTCATCAACTAAATGAAGTTAACGGGATCAGTTGACTTCAGTTGTCGCGGGACGGCCGCATTATCCGGTAGCTCCGTAATACCCCAGCCGCAGCAACTCCGTGATCTCACTAACCAGCGGCATCCGGGGGTTGGTCCGGTTACTGAGGTCCTCGAACGCCGTCATCGCCAGCGCCGGCAGCGCCGCAACGAACTCGTCTTCGGGGATGCCCATGGCGCGCAGCGAGCGCGGCATGTCGACGCGGTCCAGCAGGTCCTCGACTCCCTGGAACAGTCGGCTGCGGCTGTCTTCGGGCTCGTGGCCACCGAAGATGAGCTGACCGATTTGGGCGTACTTGTCAGGAGCGATGTAGGCCGAATAGCCGGGAGCCGGCATGAATTTGCTTGGCAGGCCCGAGTTGTAGCGAAGCACATGCGGCAGGAAGATCGCGTTCGCCCGGCCGTGCGCAATGCCGAATTTGGCACCGACGGCGTGCGCCAGCGCATGGTTGGTCCCCACGAATGCGTTCGAGAAGGCAAGCCCGGCCAACGTCGCCGCGTTCGCCATGTCGGTGCGCGCGGCCAGATCGTCGGGATCCCGGTACGCCCGGGGCAATCCCTCGAAGATCAGCCGCGCCGCCTGTGCGCACAACGCGTCGGTGTAGGGCGAGGCGAAGATGGAGACCGCCGCCTCCAGTGCATGCGTGAGCGCGTCGATACCGGTGTCCGCGGTCAGCACCGGCGGCATCGACGCCGCCAGCTCCGGATCGATGATGGCCAGATCGGGCACCAGGCTGTAGTCGACGAGCGTCTCCTTGCGGCCGTTCACGGTCAGCACCGCTGCCGGCGACACCTCCGAGCCGGTGCCCGAAGTCGTTGGGATGGCGACCAATTGGAGACGGTGCCGGTCAGTCGGATAGTCCGCCACCCGCTTGCGGGGGTCGAGGAAGGGCATGGTCAACTCGTCGAGAGTCTTCTCCGGGTGCTCGTAGAACAGCCGCATCGCCTTGCCGGCATCGAGCACCGAACCGCCGCCCACAGCGATGAGGACCTCGGGTTGCACGCGTTGCAGCAGCTCGACGCCGCGGCGGATCGTCGTCTCGTCCGGCTCCGGCGTCACTTCGGCGAACACCTGCACGTGGCGGGTGCGCATCTTGCCGCGCACCAGGTCGACCACCCCACGCCCGTCGCTGACCGAATCGGTAACCACCACGACGGTGTCGCAGTCGAGGTCGCGCAGGTTCTCCAGTGCACCGGCGTTGAAGTAGGTGTTGGAGGGGACGCGGAACCACTGCGGCGGGGTTCGGCGCTTCGCGACGGTCTTGATGTTGAGCAGCTGGCGATAGTTGACGTTCTCGGTCGTGCTCGACCCGCCCCATGTTCCGCATCCCAGCGAGAAGGTCGGGGTCAGATTGTTGTATACGCCGCCGAGAGCCCCGACCGCGGTCGGGGAGTTCACCAGGATGCGGCCGGTACGCACCGCTGCGCTGTACGCGTCGATCACCGCCTGATCGTTGGCGTAGACCGCCGACGTGTGGCCCAGCCCACCGTGCTCGGTGACCAGTACCGCGACATCGATCGCATGCTGGACGTCGCGTGCCCGAACCACGCCGAGGACGGGCATCAACTTCTCCTGCACCAGCGGGTGCGCGGCGAGTTCTTCGAGGTCCGCAGGCAGCGGGGCCAGCAGTACCTTCGCCGTCGGCGGCACCGAAAACCCTGCTCGCGCAGCAAGTTCCGGAGCCTTCTGGCCCAGCGCGTCGAGGGAGATCTTGTCGCCACAGCCGAACGCGAACCGGGTTATCGCGGCGGCCTCGTCGTCGGTGAGCAGCCTGGCGCCCATCCGCTCGAACTCGGCGCTCATCGCGTCGTATACGTCGTCGTCGATGATGCATGTCTGTTCCGCGGGGCAGATCACCGAGGAGTCAAAGGTTTTCGAGATGAGGATGTCGACGACGGCACCCCTGACGTCGGCGGTCTTGTGGATGTAGATGGGGGCATTTCCGGGTCCCACGCAGAGCCCCGGTTTCCCGGTCGCGCTTGCCAGCGCCACGATCTTCGGTCCGCCGGTCACCCAGATGAAGTCGATCTTGGGATGCTTGAACAGATAATGCGTCACCTCGTGGGCGGCGTCCGGGATGATCTGCAGCGCACCGACCGGCATCCCCGCTGCTTCGGCCGCCGCGCGCATGATCTCGACGCTGCGTTCGCAGGACCGCACCGCGTACGGCGACGGCCGGAACACGATGGCGTTGCGTGTCTTAGCGGCCACGATCGCTTTGAACAGCACCGTCGACGTCGGGTTGGTCACCGGGGTAATCGCGAGCACCACGCCTATCGGTTCGGCGACGTGGACGATGTTGTTCTCGATGTCCTCATCGATGACGCCCACCGACTTCTTGTCGCGCAGATAGTCATGGAGGAACTCGGTCGCCACGTAGTTCTTCACGACCTTGTCCTCGAAGACTCCGAACCCGGTTTCCTCGATCGCCAAGCCCGCCAACTCGGCCGCGGCACGGAGTCCGGCGCGCACCATCGCCTCGACGATACGGTCGACCTGGACCTGATCGAGCTTGCGGAATTCGGCGGCCGCGGCAGCGGCGACGTCCACGATCGCGTCGATCTCGTGGTGGCGCCGGTCGCCGTTGTCGGACGTATCGCTGTTGGCGGTGGTACCTGCGGCTGTTAACGCCGGAGCCGCCCCCTCTTTCGTCGGCATTGTGCGAACCTCTCATTCAGCCGCATTCCTAGCTGGCTGTCGGTGCTATCTTCGGTCACCTTCGCCTGGGCGGATAGAGGCTAAAGTCCGTGCCGTTCGTCGCCGCCGACCGCGGCGCACGATCAATTCAGCCACTAAACAAATCGCGCTGAAGTGGTCATGATGATTGCCATGGCTGATGAACACTCCCACCCCGATGTCGTGGTTGTGGGCGCCGGCTTCGCCGGCCTGTACTCCGCGTACCGTCTTCGGCTCGCGGGTCTGTCGATGCGCATATTCGAGGCCGGCGACGACGTCGGCGGCACCTGGTACTGGAACCGCTATCCCGGCGCACGGGTCGACATCCCGAGCGTCGACTACATGTTCAGCTTCGATGCGGACTGGGCTCAAGAGTGGCAGTGGTCGGAGAAGTACGCCACCCAACCCGAGATCCTGCGTTATCTCAACCACGTGGCCGACAAGCACGACCTCCGTCGCGACATCCAGTTCGGCACCCGGGTCACGCACGCGCACTGGGACGACAACCTATCTGGCTACCGGGTGCGCACCGACCGCGGCGAAGAGGTCACCTGTCGCTACTTGGTGATGGCGACTGGTTGCCTCTCAGTGCCCAAGGACCTCGACATCGACGGCGTCGAAGATCTCGCCGGTGAGGTGTATTTCACCAGCCGGTGGCCCCACGAGCCCGTCGATTTCACCGGTAAGCGCGTCGGCGTCGTCGGGACCGGTTCGTCGGGAATTCAGTCGATTCCGCTGATCGCGGCGCAGGCAGCGCACGTGGTGGTCTTCCAACGCACGCCATGTTTTTCGATCCCGGCGCAGAACGGCCCGATTTCGCCGGACAAGCTCGCGCAGATGGCCGACGAATCGGCCTACCGGCAGGCGGCGAAATACTCCTTCGGTGGCGTGCCGGCTGAGCGCACGATCACTCCGGCGTTCTCGGTGTCCGCCGACGAACGCCGGCAGCGCTACGAACGCGCCTGGCAACGCGGCGAACTGCTGGAGGTACTCAACCTCTACGCCGACGTGATGAGCAATCCGTTGGCCAACAAGGACTTTGCCGACTTCATCCACGGCAAGATCCGCGGCATCGTGCGCGACCCGAAGACGGCCGATGCGCTGTGCCCCACAACCTATCCGGTCGGGGCCAAGCGGCTGTGCCTGGACACCAGCTACTACGCGACGTTCAACCTGCCGCACGTGCGACTGGTCAACCTGCAGGACCAGCCGTTGGTCGGCGTGACCCAGACCGGAATCGACACGGCCGGTGAGTCTTTCGAGTTCGACGCGATTGTTTTCGCCACCGGCTTCGACGCGATCACCGGCGCCGTCGCGGCGATCGACATCGTCGGGCGCGACGGGCTTGCGCTGAAGGACAAGTGGTCGCACGGTCCAACCACCTACCTAGGCCTGATGACCGAGGGATTCCCCAACCTGTTCCTGATCGCAGGACCCCAGAGCCCGTCGGTGTTGTCGAACATGGCGGTGTCCATCGAGCAGCACGTCGATTTCGTCGCCGATGCTCTGACGTACCTGCGCGGCCACGGCTTCGACCGCATCGAGCCCACCAAGCTCGCCGAGGCCGGCTGGATGCAGCACGTGGACGATGCCGCATCGATAACCCTCTTCCCCCAGGCTAATTCGTGGTACGTCGGCGCAAACATACCGGGCAAGCCACGGACGTTCATGGCCTACGCCGCCGGCGTCGACTTCTACCGGATGGCGTGTGACGAGGTGGTGGCGCGGGACTATTTGGGCTTCGCGTTGTCCGGGCCGGGTGGTACCCAGTGCAACGACGGCGTGGTGCGGCGCCTGCAACCGGACGTTCAGATGGTCCTCGAGCAGATGGCGCTGCTGGACCTGCCGACGCTGGAGTCGATGGCGCCCGAGCAGGCGCGCGCGTTCACGGGGGAGATGAGCCTGGCACGTCCACCGGGCCCGGACGTCGCTGAAGTCGTTGACGGAACCCTGCCCGGCGCCGCAGGGCCGCTGGCCTACCGCCTGTACCGACCGACCATCCCCGGCCCGCACCCCCTCGTGGTGTACTTCCACGGCGGCGGGTGGGTTCTCGGTGATCACACCTCCGACGATCCGTTGTGCCGGGATCTGTGCGTGCGCAGCGATGCCCTGGTCATGTCTGTGGATTACCGGCACGCTCCCGAACATCGTTTCCCCGCCGCGCTCGACGATGGTTGGGCGGCGGTGTGCTGGATCGCCGAGCACGCCGAAGAGCTCGGAGGCATTCCGGGTCGCCTCGCGGTGTGCGGTTGGAGTGCCGGCGCCGGCATCGCCACCGTGGTCTGCCGCCTGGCCAGGGACACCGGCTGGCCGACGATCACCGGCCAAGCGTTGCTGACGCCGGTGGTCGATTCCGATCAGACCCGCGGCTCCTACGTCGAGAATGCAGATGGCTACGGTCTCACCGCCGCGCTGATGCGGTGGTTCTTCGATCACTACGCCGATCCGGACGTGCGGGATGACCCCAGGATCGCACCGCTGCGTGCCCGTGACCTCTCGGGCCTGCCTCCGGCGATCGTCGTCACAGCGGAGTTCGACCCGCTGCGCGACGAGGGCGACGCGTACGCCAAAGCGCTTGCCGCAGCGGGGGTTTCAACCGAGCACGTGCAGGCTCGCGGACATACGCACTTGTCGCTGTCGATGGTCGACGTGGTCCTCTCCGGGGCACCGATCCGGGCCCGGATCGCGGACGCGCTGCGGGGGTTTTCCGCGGCTGACACCGCCACGAGAGCGCCGGCGGGAACTGCAAGCTAGACCGGACAGCTGAGCTGGCGCGTCGGTTTCCTACGCGCGACCGCAGGCAAACACGGGTTGACGGGTGTCCAGGATCAGGCTTGACCACAGCGCCGATTGTTGGAACCATTGTGATGTACGCCATATGACCACTGGTCACAACGAGCAGGAAGGTGGCAGCTCATGACCACCAGGGACAAATACACAACCGTTCCCACGCCGTACTCGTGGGAGGTCCCCAGTGCCGGCGATGCCCGATTTACCTGGGAGTATGACGAGGGGCGTGCGCGGCTGCTGTCCCTGTACCAGAAGGGGAAGGACAAGCAGTGGGACGCCCAGTCGCGGATCGACTGGGCGCAGGACGTCAACCCGACGAACCCGATCGGGCTCCCCGACGAGTTCAATCCGCTGTTCGGCAGCCCGATGTGGGAGGCCGCGGACGACGCACGGCGCGATGAGATGCGCCAGCACTTCCAGGCCTGGCAGTTCTCCCAATTCCTGCATGGCGAGCAGGGGGCGATGGTGTGTGCGGCCAAGATCGTCGAGGTGGTACCGGACCTGGACGCGAAGTTCTACGCGGCCACCCAGACCATGGACGAGGCCCGGCACGTCGAGGCGTTCTCACGGTTCCTGCAGGAGAAAATCGGCTTGGTCTACCCGATCAACAAGAACCTGACCGCCCTGCTCGACGACACCTTGCGCGACTCGCGCTGGGACATGCCGTACCTGGGGATGCAGGTCCTCATCGAAGGGCTCGCACTCGCCGCCTTCGGGGTGCTGCGCGACATGGCGGCGCCAGACTCACTGGCCAAGCAGGTGCTGGCCTACGTCATGCAGGACGAGGCCCGGCACGTCGCCTTCGGCCGAATCTCGTTGAAGGACTACTACTCCGCGCTCACCGAAGCCGAACGTGACGAGCGCGAGGAGTTCGTTGTGGACGCCTGCTACCTGATGCGCGACCGGTTCCGCGGCGAGGAAGTCTTCGAAACCCTCGGCATGGATGTGCAAGCGTGCGCCGAGTGGGTGGACACTTCGCCGCTGATGATCCAATTCCGCTCTCACCTGTTCAGCCGGATCGTGCCGATCGTCAAGGACATCGGGTTGTGGGGCGACAAAGTGCAAAAGGCGTTCAGAGACATGGGCGTTCACGATATGGCCGCCTTCGACATCGAGGCGCTGATGAAGGCCGATGAAGATCAGGCCGAGGCGCTGGACAAGGCACACGCCGAGATGGCCGAGCGGGCGCTCGAGGTGGACCAGGTGATCGCGGCGGGCGCGAGCTGAACAAACGGCTGGGGCGGATGACTCTGCGCTCCTCCGGTGATGTTCCCCCGCGACGTAGCCTGCGGGGTACGCACCAATCCAATCTGCCTGTCCTTCAACGTCATCGTGGTCGATCAGCTTCGGTTGCCTGCGGCCGGTAAGCGCCGTGCTCGGTGACGACGGCGGTGATGAGCTCGGCCGGAGTCACGTCGAAGGCCGGATTGAACACGTCCGCGTCGGGCGGGGTGACCAGGCGGCCGGTGAACGTTCTGACTTCTTCGGGCGGCCGTTCCTCGATGACGATCTCGGCACCAGTAGCCAGCGACCTGTCGATCGAGGACGACGGCGCGACCACGACGAGCGGCACGTGGTGATGACGCGCCGCGATGGCCAGGCCGTACGTGCCGATCTTGTTCGCGACGTCGCCGTTGGCCGCGATCCGGTCAGCGCCGACGAGTACGCAGTCGACAAGGCCGCGTGCCATCGCCGCCGCGGCGGCGCTGTCCGGCTGCACCCGGTAGGGCACGCCGGCTTGCGCCAGCTCCCACGCCGTGAACCGAGCGCCCTGCAACAGTGGTCGAGTCTCGTCGACCAGCACAGATCCCACCAGCCCGCGCTCGTGCAGGTGCCAGACGACGCCGAGCGCACTACCCCAGGCCACAGTGGCGAGGTGACCCGCGTTGCAGTGACTGAGTAGCTGCAGCGGGCGGCGCCCACACAATTCGAGCACGATATCCGCGGCGTTGGCGGACGCGGTGCGGTTGAGGCGTTCGTCCTCGTCGAGGATTGCCAGCGCCTCGGCGAGCACCGCATCCGGACCGCCATCGAGTCTGCCCAGTGCGCGCGCAACTCCCCAGCCAAGGTTGACTGCGGTCGGTCGTGCCCTGGCGACACGTTCGGCAGAGCATCTGAGGTCACCTCCTTCGCGGATCGCGAGCACCACGCCGAGCGCGCCCGCCGCACCGAGCGCCGGAGCGCCGCGCACCGCCAGGCGCTGGATTGCGTCGATCAGTTCGTCGACGGTCTGCAAACGGACAACGCGGTACTCGGTTGGCAGCGCGGTCTGGTCGATGATCGTGACCGCGTCACCGTCCCAATCGATGGTCCTGCGCACGAGCTGACCCTAGTCCTCGGCCGGCGGCTCAGGCTTGACCGTTCGATTCACCCCGGATTGCGAATGCGGCGGCCAGTTTTCATACGCCTGCCGCACAAAGCTTTTCGCGATACGCGAGGCACCACCGCGCTGCGGGCCCGGTGGGTTCAGTTGCCATTTCCGCACTGCATCGCGTTAATTGATACGCGACGTGCAGAGGTGGGACTCAGCATGACGGTAGCCGAGCCGAGGGAAACGCGTGAAACAGACGACTACCACGCTGCCGCCCGCGGTCCTGCTCACCCTCGCGAACGGGTTCCTGGACGCCCACACCTTCCTCGAACTCGGCGGGGTCTTCGCCAACGTCCAGACCGCCAACGTGATCTTCTTTGCGCTCGATCTCGTTCAACAGAACTGGGCCCCGGCGTTTTCCCGGCTCTGGCCGATCTTCGCCTTCATGGTCGGCGTCGCGGTCGCCGCGCACATCAAATCCGGACGAGTGCAGAAAGTCACTTCCTACCCGCTGCGCTGGACTATGGGCTTTCAAGCCGCCTTCTTCATCGGCGTCGGGTTCCTCGGGACGGTGTCGGCGAGCTTTGTCACAGTGCCGATCGCGTTCTTGGCCGGCATACAGATCGGCTTGTTTCGCAGTATCGGCGACCTCAATTACCTGCCGGTCGCCACCACGGGCAACCTGATGCGGCTGGTGGAGGCAGGCTATACGGGGTTCGTTGATGGACAAAGCAAATCCCGTCGAGCCTTTCGGGTCTACGCCACGCTGATCGGAGCATTCGCGGTCGGCGCCGGAATCGGCACTGCAGCCAGCCGGGCATACGGCCATCACGCGATCTGGATACCGGCCGGCTGTCTGGTGGTCACGCTGGTGTTGGTCGTGTCGGACGAGCGCGCCGGAAGGGCCGGTTAACGCCGCGCGGCTTAGAGCGCGTGGCATTAGCCCTTCGCTATTGCTTGCCGCCGGAGCTACCACTGCCACCGCCGGTGCTCAGCGAGCCTCCGCCGCCGATGGAACTGCTGCCGCCCAGCGACCCGCCGCCGCCGACGGAACCCCCACCCGATGATCCTCCGCCGCCGATGGAACTACCGCCGCCCAACGACCCGCCCCCGGCCCCGGGCGAGCCGATGCCCGCTCCGGGCAAGCCGCCACCGGCGGGCGCTCCACCACTGCCCCCCAACGCGACACCGCCGCCTTCGGAGACCGGTGACGGCCCCAGCGCCGGTGATGGACCCGACACCGGCGGAGTCAGCGGACGCGGCATCTCCGGCACTCCCGCGGGCGCCTCCTGGCCAGGTAGGCCACCGAGTCCCGGCGAACCGGGAGTCGCAGGAACCTGCGGAACCGGCTGATTGAGGACCGGTGGAGCTTCCAGACCGGGAACGCCAGTGACCGCCGGGACCTCCGGAGCCGGAGCATGAAGGGGCGCAGGCGGTTCGGGGATGCGGAACGCAGGTGGTGCCACCGGAACCGGCCTTGGCGGCTGGGACACCGGAACATATGTGGGCGGTGGTGTCACCGGGCCGGGGTCGGGTGGCTGAGATACCGGCACCGACGCGGGCGGCTGAGATACCGGCGCCCTGGTCGGCTGCGGTGATTCAGGGGTTTGTGACGCCGGGACGGTAGTCGGGGTCTGCGACGCAGGGGTTTGTGACGCCGGGACTGTAGTCGGCGACACCGCCGGCGTGGTGGAGGGTTGTGCCGGAATGTGCGGAAGCTGTCGGGTCGGAAGACTCGGCGCGGCAGTCGCAGGCGGCGCAACCGGCAGCGGCAGGAGAATCGGGTAGTTCGGATAGTCGGCATCCGGCGTCTTCAGCGGCACAGCGGGATTCGGCATCAGGACGGGAAGCGCCAGCAGAGCCGGCGCGCTCCCGCCGGAAGGAGCAATGCCGGTAGGGCCCGGGACGTTCCCTGGGGGACCCGACGGCCGAACCGATATCGGATGCGGGACAGCGGTGCCAGGCAACGGCGCGAGCGGCATCAACGGCGCCGCAACAATGCGATTCTCACCGGGGATGTGATGCAAACCGACAGCTGCGGGTCGGATACCGAGTCCAAGTGAAACTTCCAGCGCCACAACCACACTGATGAGGACAACTGCCCCCGTGCTGCCCAGCAGCAGGACCGGCCTGCGCCGCTGCGGACTCTCGTACAGACCGGCGTCGTCGGCGAAACCCTCGTCAACAGTCTCAGCATCGGCAGAGACGCATTGCGCATCACAAGAATTCTCGGCAGAAACCCGCGCGTACGCAAATGCCTCCGTGGACAGGGACGACTGTGGCGCACTGACGGAAACCAGCGCCGCACCCCGGGCCAGCGCGGTCTCCGGATCTTCTGCCGCGCCCACCGCGAGCGAAGTCGCCGCGGCGACTTGCTGTTTGATCCACCCGAGATTCATCCCGGAACCGAGGACGAACACCCCATCCGGAGGCGTCTCGAGCGCCTCTGTCCCAGCTGCCAAATCCATGAGCGCCTTCATCGCCCCACCGGCGGTCCCGAGAGATTCGGTCCGGATACCGGTGATCGCTGCGTCCGCGCTCCCCACGCCTGCCATCGTCGCCGCCTCGGCTTCCAGGTACAGCAAAGCGGTGCGCTCATAACCGGCCGATTGCCCGACCTCCCGAGCCCACGCCGCGGCGGCACGGAACGGCGGGGCGATCGTGACGTGATCCACGCCGCGAGCCGATAGTGCATCGCACAGCCCAGCGGCCTCGATCGGCTCGGTACACGTCACTCCGACCGAGGTGACTCGGTTGCCGGCCGCGGCAGCTTCCGCTCTGGCATCGAGGATCGCGGCTGCAGCCAGATCAATTGCCGAATCGGTAGCGACGTCGGCCGGCAACGTGCGTTCCGCGACGGTCACGCCATCCGCGTTCTGCCCCTCAACCAGCACCATGCGCACCGCCGCCGGTGTCATCGATAGCCCGAGTACGATGTCCACTTCTTCTCCCATTGCGTTTGCTGACGGGGCCGGCCCGGCGAACACGAACGTGTCACCCGCAGATCAAAGATATCACCGCATCGGATTTATCTACGTATCCGGACTTAGGTAGAAGCTATGAATTTTGCAGCGCGGCCAGCGTCCGGCCCGCATTGGGCATCACGACACCGGCAAGGAAGGCGATGCCAGGCAAAGCGGCGCGGCAGCTACAGCTTGCCGGCGACGAAGCCGGCGGCCTGGTCCACCAGCCCCGAGTCGATGTACGAGGGCTGCAGATGCGAGGGCCAATTCGTGCCCCGGCCGCAAATGGGGTCCCCGGCTGCGCACTGGTCGATCGTCTTGCCCGCGAAGGCCGGAGCGAGTCCACGGGTGCCGTTGCCGAACAACGCCACCGCGGCGACGTGCTGATCCACACCCGGCGGCAACAGGTTGGTGAACCCGAATACCGGGCGCCCCCCAGTGACCAGGTCGGCCACCTCGGCGCCCAGCGAATAGCCGCCGAGCACTATGCGCGTGTTCGGGCAATCTCTGGCCATCGATTGCACATGAGCGCTCATATCGTTGGCGCCGCTGCCGGTGGTGATGTTGGCCGGGTAGTTGACTCCGTAGACGCCGATCGACATACGCGTCTTGCCCCGCAGCGAATTGACCAGGGCATCGCCGACGGCGCCGACGCCGGGCGGTTCCTCCCGGCCGCGAGCGAAAACCACTTCGGCGTCGGGGCAGGCCGCCGACGCCCTGGGAAGCAACGCCGCCGGACCAATGACCGCCGCACCCAGCAGGGCGGCCACCGCCAAGCTGAGGACACCCCGCGCGCCTGGTGTTATCGCAACAAGCCTCATGACGGTATGTTACGGATCTATCCGACAGTACGTCGGGCACGCCGCCCGAGGCCGTGTTAGATCTCCACCATGGGCGAACGTGTCACGTTCCAGAGCTCGACGGGCCCGAACCTGGCGGGAATCCTCGACACACCCGAAGGTGCGGTGCGCGGCTGGGGTGTCTTCGCCCACGGGTTCACCCTCGGCAAGGAGTCACCGGCCGCAGCCCGCATCTGCAAGCAACTGGCCACCGACGGAATCGGCATGCTGCGCTTCGACGCCCTGGGCCTCAGCGGGTCGGAGGGAGACTGGGGCGACGGGTCGTTCACCGTCAAGGTCAACGACATCATCAGGGCATGCGAATTCATGGCCGACCGCGGAACTCCGGCTGACATACTGGTTGGACATTCATGGGGCGGCGCGGCAGTACTCGCCGCCGCCCGCCACTGCTCCAGCGTGCGGTCGGTCGTTACCGTGGCGGCGCCAATTGATCCGAGCCACGTCGAAAAGCATTACGACGCAGTGGTTGACCGGTGTCTGTCCGAGGGCAGTGCCGAGTGGATGGTCGGCGGTCGCACGCTGACCCTGAAGCGGGCCTTCGTCGAGGATGTCCGCGCAGCCCATCTGCACGACAAGATCAAAGGATTGCGGCTGCCGCTGCTGATCCTGCACTCCCCCACCGACAACACCGTCGGCATCCAGAACGCGACGGAGATCTTCCGGTTGGCCCGCCACCCCCGCAGCTTCGTTTCGCTCGAGGGCTCCGATCACCTACTCACCACCCGCGGCCAGGCTCGTCGGGCCGCCCGAATCATCGGCGCCTGGGCCGACGCGTACCTGGATGAGGACTAACTGCGGCTTATTTGCGCTACAGCAGAGCCGCGAGCTCGGTCTCATCGGCCGGCAACGGCTGCAGGTCCAGGCACTCGGACCCGGCGCCGTGCCACACCGGAATTGACCGACACCCTGTCCTGCGCCTCAAGAATCCGCCAAGGCGGCTGTTGAACCCTGGCGACCATGAACCCGATTGACCTTCTCATCGTGGCAGTTCTTTGCGGAGCCTTCGCCTTATCGGCGGCGCGGTACGCGCCCAAAGCGGTGCCGGGAATCGGTCTGGCCGCCCAGGGCGTGCTCGGCGTGTACACCGGGCTGATGGTGCGAGACATCTCGTTCGCCGCGCTGGGCTCGCACTGGCCGGTCGTCGTCGCGGTCGCCGTCAGCACCCTCGTCTTCAGCGTCGCCGGCGGCGCGCTACTCGGCCTGCACCGGGACATCACCCCGCTGACCGGTGGCCTCGCTCTGGTGGCCGGAGGCTCGGCCGGGCTGGTCGCCATCGCGCGCGAACTCGGCGGTGACGACCGCGTCGTCGCGGCAGTCCAGTATCTGCGCGTTGCACTGATCACGGCCGCCATGCCCGTCGTCGCCACCGCCTTCTACCACAGCACTCCGTCCCACAGTGCTCAGATCGGTGAAAAGGCCTCCCTGTCTTGGTATTTCACACTTCCCCTGATCGCAGCCATCGTCCTGATCGGCGCGGTGGCCGGACGTCGGCTACGGCTGCCCGGCGGCGGGCTGATCGGCCCGATGGTGATCACCTTCGGCCTGGAATTCGCCGGCCTGACCGACCGGCTCGCGGTTCCGATGCCGCTGTTCCAGGCCGGAATCGTGCTGATCGTCCTGCAGACGGTGTTGGCGCTGGACCGTGAGTCGCTACGGGCGATTCGCCGGATCCTGCCCGGCGCGTTCGCGTTGATCATGGTGCTCAACGTCGCCGCGGCCGGCATGGGTGTGGTGCTGGCCCACTCGGCCGGACTGAGCATGCTCGACGGCTACCTGGCGACCAGCCCCGGCGGTGTCTACGCGGTGCTCGGCACCGCCGCAGGGTCGGGCTCGAACGTGACCTTCGTAATGGCAGCCCAGGTGATCCGGGTGGTGCTGATGTTGGCAGCGGCACCCTTCGTGGCACGGTTGTTCATCCGGTTCACTCCCCAGACCTCGCCCGCTGCGCCGGTGCGCTCCGGGCTCGTTCCGGTTCCCGCGTGAGCAGGGCGTCGATGAGCGCCGTCGCGATGAACTTGCCGTACCGGGCCGCCGACCAACCCCGTTCCAGCACCAGAAGCTCGTAGAGTTCGGGCGCGTGGTAGGTCCAGAGCACATCGCGCGCCTCGACGGCGCTGACGCGTAACTGGTCGGTATGCGCCAGATCGGCGGCGAACATGCGCATCGCGGTCAAGGTTTCGCGGCGGATCTGTTTCCAGACGCAGCGCCGTCCGATCGCCGCACCGACGGTCTGGGACCACTCCAGCCTGCAAGCCTGGGACTACATGATCGCAGTCGAACCGCAGCACGCTGCGGCCTGCTTGCGGATCCGTGACCGGCTGCGGCGCTCGGGCAGGCGCCTGGACAGCATCGAGGCGTCGGACTTTCAGGAGCCGGAGCTGGTGGAGATCGCCCGTGGCATCCGGCAGTGCCTGCGGCTGGGTCCTGGCTTCTGCGTGCTGCGCGGTCTGCCTCTGCAGGACTGGTCGGACGAAGAGGCGTCGATGCTCTACTGGGGACTGGGCACCTACCTGGGCGGCCCGCAACCGCAGAACCGCCACGGCGACCGGGTTTACCTGGTCCACGACACCGGCCAGTCGGTCGCGGAGGCCCGCGGCTCGAAAACCAACTCGGAGTTAATCTTTCACACGGACTCGGCGTGCGCCTACGCCGGGAGCCGCCCCGACGTACTGGGCCTGCTGTGCCTGCGTAAAGCCGTGACCGGCGGGGAGTCGGTCATGGTGAGCGGTCACACCGCCTACAACGCGCTCCTGGCGTCCCAGCCGGAGTTGGTCGAAGAACTCTACGGGCAGTTCTGCTTCGACCGTTCGCACGAGACGCAGCCCGGCGAGGACCCGTTCACCTATGGATCGGTCCTCACCGACACCCCGGACGTGTGCAGATCCGCTACAACCGCCTGCACATCGAGTTGGGCCACTACCGCAGTGGTCGGCCGATGAGCGACCGCCAGCGGCAGGCACTCGACGCGCTGGACCGGGCTCTCAACGACCCGGCAAACCACGTCGAATTCACTCTCGACCCGGGTGACGTGTTCTTTGCCGACAATCACGCGACACTGCACAACCGCCGTGCCTTCGTCGACTCACCGCAGGTCGGTGAGCGGCGCTGCCTGGTGCGGCTGTGGCTTGCCGGCGAGCCAAGCAACTGAGCTCGTCACGGTGCCATCTCTGCCGAGAAAGTTCCAAGGCACACTCGCCAGACTCCTGAAATCAGTGCAACGATCTCCGGGGAAAGGCAACTGAGATGTTGAGGCGATTAGCCGAGAACTCCGTGCGGCGCCCCAAGACGGTGCTCGTCGCTGTGCTGATCCTGCTCGGGATCAGCGTCGCGCTCGGTGGCTCGGTGTCCGACAAGCTCGGTACGGGCGGCAACACCGACCCCAGTTCGGAATCGTCCCAGGCCGACGATTTTCTCGACCGGCATTTCGCCTCGACCGCGAATCTGGTGATCCAGCTATTGCCGCGCCAGGGCAGTATCGACAGCGCTGAGGTCGCCGCGGTCCGGGATCGAGTGCGCCAACTCATCGCCACCGAGCCGAGTGCCAAGCTCACCAGGTCATTCGGCGACCAGGGTGCGGCCGATCTGGGCAGCAAAGACGGCCGCTCCGGCCTGATGCTGGTACATGTCGGGGGAACCGGGGATCAAGCCGCGGAAACGGCCAAGCGGATCATCGCGAACCTGCCGAAGGACCCGAACGTCACAGTCCGCGCTGGTGGCGCTCTCGGTGTCCAGCAGGAGATCCGGGACAAGGTCAAACACGATCTGAAGACCAGCGAGAGCATCGCGGTTCCCGTCTCGCTCGCCGTGCTGGTCATCGTGTTCGGAGGTCTGATCGCGGCACTGTTGCCGGTGGTGGTCGGCATCGTCTCGATCGTGTCGACCCTGTCGGTGTTGCTGCTCCTGACGACCCTCACCGAGGTGTCAGTTCACGCCCTCACGGTCACCACCGCCTTCGGCCTGGGGTTGTCGATCGACTTCGGCCTGCTCATGGTTTCGCGCTTCCGTGAGGAACTGGCCAACGGGAAAGAACACCATCACGCGATCGTCGCCACCGTCGCCACGGCGGGGCGAACCATCCTGTTCAGTGCGGCAACGGTCACTCTGGCGATGATCAGCCTGCTGGTGTTCCCCACCTACTTCCTGCGGTCGGTCGGCCTGGCCGCGACGGCCACCGTCCTGCTGTCGGCGTTCAGCGCAATCATTGTGCTGCCCGCATTGCTGGCCCTGCTGGGCAAGCGCGTCGACTCGCTCTCGGTCATTCGCCGCAAGGTGCCTCCCTCAGCCGATTCGCTGTTCTGGCGACACTTCGCCGAGGTGGTGACCCGCCACCCGTTCGTGTACGCCCTGCCCGTCGTCGCAACGCTGTTGGGACTGGGGATTCCGTTTCTCGACGTCCAGTTCGCCACGCCCGACGAGCGGGCGCTGCCCACGAATTCAAGTGCCCGCCTGGTGGCCGAGTCACTGCAGCAAGACTTCTCCCTGGACCCCTCGCAGGCGATCACGCTGGTCACCCGCAATGACGCCGGCGCGCTGCAGAACATGGCTCCCGACGTATCGCGGATGGACGGTGTCGCATTGGTCACCGGCCCGATCGGCCGTTACGAGCACGGCGACGTGGTCGGGCAGGCACCCGCGGTGTCCGGGGCCAGCTACGCGATCGTCTACCTGACGGTTCAGGCGGATTCCGGCACCGCTCAACACCTCGTTCGCGACATCCGGGCGAAGGTCAGCAACCATCAGGTGGAGGTGGGCGGGCCGACCGCCACTCTGATCGACAGCCAGGCAGCGATCGGCAAGAAGCTGCCATTGGCGATCGGCCTGATCGCCGTGTCCACGTTCGTCCTGCTGTTCCTGTTCACCGGGAGCGTCGTTGTCCCGGTGAAGGCACTGAGTCTGAATCTGCTTGTGCTGAGCGCGGTTCTGGGCATCATGGTCTGGGTCTTCCAGCAGGGCCATCTGGCCTCCCTACTGGGAATCACTCCCGCGCCGCTGAATCTGTCCATGGTCGTCCTGCTGTGCGCTATCGCCTTCAGCCTGTCCGTCGACTACGAGATCTTCTTGCTCAGCCGCATCAAAGAAGCCCGCGACTCCGGGCTGTCGAACACCGCGTCGACCGTCATCGGGCTCGGCCGGGTGGGCCGGATCGTCACCAGCGCGGCGCTGCTGCTGACGATCACATTGATCTCGTTCGCCAACGGGCTGTCCTTCATGAAGATGTTCGGCATCGGCACCGCGCTCGCCGTTGTCATCGACGCGACGATCATCCGCGGCGTCGTCGTGCCGGCGTTCCTGCGCCTGGCCGGTGACCTCAACTGGTGGGCGCCCGCGCCGCTGCGGTGGTTGCACTCGCGCATCGGGATCAGCGAAGGACCGTCCGACGCCGTCGAGAAAGTGCCGGCCGCGGCGCCGGTGGAGGCACCCACGGCACTCGACGACCTGGCGCTTCGGGCCGCGATGCAGGCAGCCGAGGAACTCGCCGAAGTCTCCTCGGCGCCGCCCAGGACGCCGAGCGAGATCGAAGTCCTGCCCGGCCGGCACCTGGTCGCCACTGTGAACGGCACGGTGATCGTTGTCGCCCACCGGGATCGGACGCCGCTCTCGCAACACTCGCTGGCCGCGCGGCAGATGGCGGCACTGGTCGAACTCGTCCGGCGCACGGACCCGCAAAAGTTGGTGAGCGCCTTCGCCAAACTCTCCCGAGAGCCGTGGGATCACACGCTGGTGGACATCGGCATCGTCATGCCCGTCGCCACCGGCCTCGAGATATTGCTCTGCGGCAGTGTCACGGTGGCGCTCGACGACGGCACCGGACAGACGGTGTTGCGCGGCCGCGGACGCCTGCTGCACCAATCCATGCCGGTCCCCGCGGTTGCGACGGTCATTACCGTCGACGATTTCGGCGAGCGGTCACCCGCGGCGGCCGAGGCAGGCGGGGTATACCGGCTCACCGAGGGAACCGTGCCCGGGCACGGGGCGGTCATCTGGTCGTCGGCTCAGGCGGCCCAGGTTGCGCGGAAGCCCAGTGACCGAGTTCCCGCCGCCCCCCCGGTCGCGTCATCCCGGCTGCAGCGCTGGGTGGTCCTGGACGACAACTCCCGATTCGACCTCCAACGGGACTGCGTCATCGGCCGGGACCCGCACGGGTCGGACGCCGCACAACGCGGACTTCGACCGGTGACCATCGACGACCCCGCGGGTATGACGTCGCGTGCGCACGTGGAAGTGCACATCGGCGACGTTGACGTGTTCGTCATCGACCGCGGCTCGACCAATGGCGTCTACCTGCGCGAACCGGCCCAACACAGCTGGACCAAACTCATCCCCTGGGAGCCCACCGCATGGGAGCCCGGCGCATACGTGCAAATCGGCGGACGGATCCTGCGGCTGCACGCCTCGACCGCAGCTCAAGACGGTCCGCGGGTGAGTGTGCAGCCCCACGGACCGGCACCTCAGCGGTTCGGCACGCACTCCTAGGTGAGTTCGACCTCCTAAGTGAGTTCGACCCCGTCGAGTTGCCCATGCCCATTAATTCCGCACCGAACATCAAGGTCGGCGCGCGTGATAGATCGAGATCGATCCGGTCACCGTCTTGATGACCACCCTCTCGGCGACGTCGGCGAAACCCGCCTGCTCGATCAAGCGCGGCACGATCCCGTCCGCATTGGGTTGAGTGTCGCGCTTGCCGTCAGCCCACTGGACCAAACGAAAGCCCAGCCGCATCAGCGCGTCGCGCTGCAGTCCGAAGTCCGCGACGACGAGGTCGCCTCCAGGCTTCAACAGACCGAACATGTTGGCGGTGATGGCTGTCTTCATCGCCACCGGACACTGGTGCAGCACCAGAGTGGAGACCACTTTCTCGGCGATGGCCGGCCCGATGAGTTCGACGGCCCTGTCGCCCATCCCGGGTACGAATTCGACCTCGACGCCGGCCTTGCGAACCTTGGCACCCGCGATGGCGAGCACCTCAGGGTCGGGATCAACCCCTATCACCCGCGCTTGAGGCTGCCGCTGCTTCATCCTCAACGCCAAAGATCCAGTGCCACAGCCGATATCGACAACGGTATCCCCGGGTTGCAGGTCGAGCTGCCGGATCACGGCCGAGCGCCAGGTGTTTTCGCGCGTCACCAGGGCTATCACGCCGTCGTAGTACTTGGTGTATCTGGGATTTCCCGCGGCGGGCGTAAACGACTGCGCTGACATGACACTCAGTCGTACCATCGGAGGCCTATGACATTCTCTGCACAGACGGCCAGAGTCTTGTCTTGCGCGGACACGCCCGTGCTGATCGACATGCGGCAGGGTGCAGCCTGCACCGCGGGCGCGTTTGTCTACGAGGGGCAGCGGGTAACCACAGCGCGCCATGCCCACGACCTGCACCAGCTCGAGTACGTCGTCCAGGGCCTTTTGGAAGTCGAGACGGATGCTGGTGCTTATGTGTTGTCCGAGCGGCAGGCCGCCTGGATCCCGGCCGGGCTGGGCCATATCAGCACGATCGACACGCGGGTACGGTCGGTGTCGATATTCCTGCACCCGGTTCATCTGCAACCGAGCCGGCCGGGTGCCGGCATCGTGGCAGTCTCTCCGCTCATTCGGCAGATGATCATGTACGCCTGCCGCTGGCCCATTGACCGCCCGTCGTCCGACGCGGTCGCCGATACGTACTTCGCGTGCTTCGCCGCGCTGCTGGCCGAACTGCTCCAGTCACAGCGCCCCGTCAGCCTGCCCACGACCACTCATCCGCAGCTGGCCGCGGCGCTCACGTATACGCGTAACCGGATGGCGGACATCACCATTGACGACGCTGCTGCCGCCGCCGGCATGTCGCCCCGCTCGCTGCGGCGATTGTGCCGGCGCGAGTTGCAAATGACCTGGCGCGATTACACCCAGCACGCGCGCCTGATGCGGGCGGCCGCGCTGCTCGCCGACCCGCAGTTGAGCGTGCTGCAGGTCGCGACCAGAGTTGGGTTCGACAGCGCCAGCTCGTTCACCCGGGCGTTCCGCAGCGCGTGGGGCCGCCCACCATCGGCCTATCGCCGCCTTGGCAACGAGCTGCCGGCATGAAGCTCAACGCGCAGAACCTCAGCGCATTACCTATACCCACGCCGACCTACGATCGCAGCCGAATCAAGGTCGGCATTGTGCATTTCGGCGTCGGCGGATTTCACCGCGCACACCAGGCGATGTACATCGACCGGCTGCTGAGCCACGGGCTGGCACGAAAATGGGGAATCTGCGGGGTTGGCGTGCTGCCCGGCGACCGTCGCATGCGCGACGCGTTACGCTGCCAGGACTACTTGTACACCCTGACTCTCGCGCACCCGGACGGCACCCGGGAGTCGCGAGTCATCGGCTCCATCGTCGACTTTCGTTACGCGCCAGACGATCCCGAGGCAGTGATCGAGCTGCTCGCCGATCGCGCCGTGCGCATCATCTCGCTCACCATCACCGAGGGTGGTTACAACGAACCGTTCAGCGCGGTCTTCCCCTTGGTCACCGAGGCGCTCAATCGGCGTCGGCTGCGGGGCTTGAAGTCGCCGACGATCGTGTCCTGCGACAACATCGCCGGAAACGGGCGCATAGCACGGCAGGCGTTCACTTCCTACGCGGAAGCGTCCAATCCCTTACTGGGACAGTGGATGGACGAGAACACCAGGTTCCCGAACTCGATGGTGGATCGGATCACTCCGGTCACCACGCCCGAGCTGATCGACAGGTTGAGAGCGGATTTCGGTATCCACGACGCCTGCCCGGTGGCCGCGGAACCGTTCGTCATGTGGGCGCTCGAGGACGACTTCGCGGACGGGCGACCACCGCTGGAGCGCGCGGGTGTCACCGTCGTCGACGACGTGGCGCCGTACGAAGCCATGAAGCTGCGGCTGCTCAACGCCGGCCACCAGGCCCTGTGCTACTTCGCCTACCTGGCCGGCTACCGCCTGGTACATGACGCCGCACAGGACCCGCTGTTCGCCGAACTCCTCAGGCGCTACCTGGATTGCGAGGCGATGCCGACCCTGGCGCCGCTCGAGGTGTTACCGAAGTTCAAGGATCAGTTGCTGCCCAGGTTCACCAACGCCTACGTGCGTGACACGGTGGCCCGGCTCTGCGCCGAATCGTCGGATCGCATTCCCAAGTGGCTGCTGCCAGTGGTGCGCGACAACCTGCGCTCGGGTGGTCCGGTTCGCCTGTCCGCGGCCGTCGTCGCCAGCTGGGCCCGCTATGCCGAGGGCGTCGACGAACAGGGCCGGCCGATCGAGGTCGTGGACCCGCGCGCGGACACCCTGATTCCGACCGCCCGCTCGTGGCGAGCAGACCCCGCGGCGTTTCTGGCGAATCGCTCCGTCTTCGGCAACCTGATCGAGGAACCGCGCTTCGTGGAGCCCTACCTGTGGACACTCGACTCGCTGCACCGCGACGGCGCCCGGGTGACCGTCGAGAAGCTGCTGCAGTCGTGACCCTGGTCGCCGGCATCGACTCCTCCACCCAGTCCTGCAAGGTGCTGGTGTGTGAAGCAGAGACCGGCGCGGTGCTCCGCACGGGTCGCGCCGCCCATCCCGATGGCACCGAGATCGACCCGGCCGCATGGGAATCGGCGGCCCGGCAGGCGATCGCCGCAGCAGGTGGGATCGACGATGTCGATGCGGTCGCGATCGGCGCGCAGCAGCACGGCATGGTCTGTCTGGACGCGGCCGGGCGATCGGTCCGCCCGGCTCTGCTGTGGAACGACGTGCGCTCGGCCGACGCGGCGCGCGACCTGGTGGACGAACTGGGCGGGACGCAGGCGTGGGCGCACGCCGTCGGACTGGTGCCCCTGGCCGCGGTGACCGTCGCCAAACTGCGCTGGCTCGCCGATCACGAACCCCGGCATGCCGACCGCACGGCCGCGGTGTGCCTGCCGCATGACTGGCTGACGTGGCGGCTGCGCGACGAGTCCGACGTCACCGCACTGACCACGGATCGCAGCGATGCCAGCGGGACGGGTTACTTCGACGCCGAAAGCAACCGCTATCGCATCGATCTCGTGAAGATGGCCCTGCGCGGGCGGGATCCGGTGCTGCCGCGCGTCCTGCGACCCGCCGAATCAATCGACGGTGCAACACGATTCGGGGCCGGGCTGGGCGACAATGCCGCGGCGGCGCTGGGCCTGGGAGCCGGCGAGGGCGACGTGATCGTCTCGATCGGGACCTCGGGTGTGGTGTGTGCCGTGGCCGCCGGGCCGGTGCGCGACGAGCAGGGGTCGGTGGCCGGGTTCGCCGACGGCACCGGCCGCTACCTCCCTCTGGTGTGCACGCTCAACGCGGCGCGGGTGCTCGATGCGGCGGCGACGATGCTGCGCGTCGACCACGCCGAGCTGTCCGGGCTGGCACTGTCGGCGCCACCGGGCAGCGGGGGCCTGGTCCTCGTCCCCTACCTGGAAGGTGAGCGAACACCCAACCGGCCCAACGCTACTGGTGCACTGCACGGGCTGCGGGTCTCGAACTCGACACCGGCCAACCTGGCCAGGGCGGCGGTGGAAGGCATGCTCTGCGCACTGGCCGAGGGCCTCGCCCGGCTCACCACTCACGGCGTCGGCGTGCGCCGCATCCTGCTGATCGGTGGCGGCGCGCAGTCCCGCGCGGTGTGCGAGATAGCGCCGAGCGTTTTCGGCATGCCCGTGTCGGTTCCCACTGCGGCCGAATACGTCGCACTGGGCGCGGCGCGGCAGGCGGCCTGGGCATGCAGTGGATCACCAGAACCACCCGCGTGGTCACCGCCGGCGGCGCGCCAGTACGCGGCCGATCCCGCACCGGACGTGCTGCAGCGCTATGCGCAGGTCCGAGACCTCACCGAATGAGCGGAAGCGGACGGTAGACCGGCAGGGCCCGGTACTTCGAGGCGAAAGTGGCTTTGTCGTACTTCTCGCCGATCTCGCCGTCATGGGCGACCACGGTGGGTCCGTCGACAGCGGTGAAGGTGAACTCCGGCACCTGCATCTCGTGATACAGCGGGCTGCGTTCCAGCCGGCCGAGCGCCAGCGCGGTCAGGATCCTGGTCCTGGCCAGCCGGCGGCCGGTCTCCAGGATGCGCACATCGATCAGGCCGTCGTCCATCCGGGTGCGCCGCGACGGCGCGAATCCCGTTGGCAGATAGAGGGAATTGCCGATGAACATGAACGACGTCTCCAGCGTCTTGTTGTCGTAGCTGATGCGCACGGGCTGGCCGTTGCGCAGTGTGTGCAGCATCGCGTACATGCTCGCCAGGGGCTTGCCGATGCGCTTTTCCAGCTTCTCTCGCTGCTGGACGAACGCGGGGTAGGCGCCGATGCTGGCGGTGTTGACCACCATCTGGCTCTCGTTCAAGCACATCAGGTCGACGTAGGCCACGCTGCCGCGCCGGATCGCATCGATGGTCTTGGCGGTGGAGTCGCAGCCGATGTCCTTGGCGAAGTGGTTGAAGGTTCCGCCGGGGAAGACCGCCAGCGGCACGCCTGCGTCGGCAGCGACCGCCGCAGCGGCTGCCACGGTGCCGTCGCCCCCGCCGACCGCGAGCACCTCGGCCCGTTCGGCCGCGTCGCGCAACATCTGCACCGGGTCGTCATCGCTGCCGAGTTCGACGATCTCCGCCTCGGGCAACTGGTCACGAACCTCCTCGGCGACGCGGGCGCCGCTGCCACTGTTCGACGCCGGGTTGACGACCAGGACCACCCCGGAGCCCTCGGGGCGTTCCGGGACGTCCGCCCTGAGCGGTTCCGTTTTCGGCAGTGCGGTCTCGACGATCGGTGGGACCAGTCGGCTGCCCAGAACGGCGATGCCGGACCCGATACCAAACCCGATGACGACATCGCCGGGGTAGTGCGCACCGACCGCCACCCGGGACAACCCGACCAGGCCCGCCAGCAACGCCAGCCCGAAGCCCAGCGTCGGATTCTCCAGCCCCACCCCGACGGCGAATGCGGCGGCGCTGGCGGAGTGCCCGGACGGCAGCGAGTTGGACGTGGGGCGGCGGCGGACGCGCCGGACCAGCGGCACCGAATCGTAGAGCGGCCGTGGCCGCCGGCGGACGCGCTTGGCGACCTGATTCGTCACCAGGCTGGTAACAGCCAGCGACACCAGGCCGCGGGTGGCCCCGCGCTGCGCCGAATGTTTCCCGGACGCGAGCAACAACGCGCCGATGCCGAACCACAGCTTGGAATGGTCGGCGGCCCGCGTCAGCGGCGGCATGGCCTTGTCGAGCAGCGGGGTCGGGCTCTCGGCGACCGCCTCGAACAGTTCGCGATCCAGCGCGCCCAAACCGCGGGTGATCTGTTTGACGCTGCGCAGCGGTCGCACGGGCCGTTCCCTCATTCGGTCCACCCTAACGGTGGGCATGGGCAGAACCTCACGGCCGCTCACCTTTTCGGCGCAGCGTCCAGGCGGGTACCCAGTGCGTCACCGGCTTCTGCCGGGCCCCGAACTCCACCGGGTAAGTCACGAGCCCCCACCAGTCGCCCTGTTCGCACAGGCCCCAGCAGCTCAGCTTGCCCTCGACCACCTTGTGCAGCTGCAGGCCGTTCGGCTGGTACCGGCCGGAGCGGTGCGGCTCGCGCGGAAACAGCACCGTCAGGTCCACCAGCACCGGGACGGGCGGGCGCACCGGACGGAAGGGGCCCCGCAGGGGTTGCCCGTTGTACCCGATCGACACGAGCCGCCCCATCGATCGATCATACGTTCGAATGGGCGACGGCCACAGTTTGACCGGTGCGCAATTCGGTAATCCGAGCGCTAACAATTTCGAGAAGGGGGCTCGCAGATGAAGACCATGTTCGCTGCCGGGATTCTGACCGCTGGCGCGGCGTTGTTCACCACGGCCGTTGCGGTGGCCAATGCCGACGAGGTGCAGGTGGAGGGCAGCTACGCGACGCTAGCGGCATGCCAGGCCGACGGCCCGCACGTGGAGATCACCCAGAACGACGGCTTGTACACGCACTGGGACTGCCGTCAGGGCGACGACGGGCTGTGGCACCTGCACCTGTCGAACTAGGTCGTCAGAAGACGCGCACCCAGTCCACGAGCATGTCCTGCGGGTAGGTGCCGGCGGCCGGGTCGCCGCCACCGGAGCCACCCACCGCCAGGTTCAGGACCGGGAACACGGTGTAATCCGGGTCGTTGAACGGCCATTCCCGGAAGGGCTCGTCCAGGTTCTCGATGCCGGTAGCCGGCACCGAGAAGTACGGGGCCATGCCCTCGGCGTAGTCCACCCAGAAGTACATGCCGGTGACGTCCCACCTGACGCGCCAGTTGTGCCAACCACCGTCAACGCCGATCGGGTTGGTCTCGAACGCGGTGCCGTCCGGGTTCGCGTGCACCGTGGTGCCCGATGGCCAGGTGCCGTTGCCGTACCACTCGATCAGGTCGATCTCGCCGCTGCGGCCCGGGTCGTCATTGGACAACCACCACGCCGGCCACATACCGGGTGACAGACAGTTGAATTTGATCCGTGCCTCCCAGGTGGTGCCGACGCCGCCGCGCCACAGGCCGTGCACGAGGCCTCCGAAATAGCCGCCGTTGCCATCGTGGGTAGCGCGCAACACCAGGTTGGATTTGCCGTCGAGGAACACATTCTGGCGGCTGTCGCGGTACTGCCCCCAGAACTGCGGCTGGTCGAACCCGACCGGATTGCGGATCGGGGTGCGGAAGTTGGACACCGACCACTTCGACGGATCGGGGGCCGACCCGGCCGGTCCGTCGAACTCGTCGCGCCAGATGAATCCACCGGTCGCTCCGGCCGCGGGTGCGGCCGGTGCCGGCGCGGGACCGGCGGGTGCGGCCGGCCGAGACGGGCTGGCGTTTGCTGTCGGGGCCGCCGTCGCGGCCGCCAGTGCGCTGAATCCCGCCAGCATGAGCATGCGGCGACGGTCCATCTGTGGCATGGCAAGGAAGATAGCAGCCCGCTCGGCGTCGCGTGGACTCCGGCGAGGCGGTGTCGTCGTAGCTCCAGGTCAGTGCGGCAAGCTTTTCGCGCGGTGGCTAAAGATAGCGTGTGGTGAGCTGAATCCGGCACTCAACTCGGCTCGCTCAGCTTGACCAACGTCTTGCCGATGTTGGCACCGGTGAAGAGCCCGTTGAGGGCGTCGACGCACGACTCGATGCCCTCGTAGACGGTCTGACGATGCCGCAGGCGGCCTTCGGACTCCCACTGACGCAAATTGGCGAACGCCTCATCGAAGCGGCCCCACTGGTCGAGCGCATTGAAACCTTGCATGGACGCCGTTTTGGCCAGCAGGTTGACGTAGTTGGCCGGTCCCGGGTGCTCGCCGGTGAGGTAACTGGAGATGACGCCGCAGAGCACCACGCGCGCCTTCGACGCGAGCCGGCCCAGCACCGCGTTGAGGATGGGTCCGCCGACATTGTCGAAGTAGACGTCGACGCGGCGCGGGCAGTGCTGTTTGAGCGCGGCGACCACATCGTCGTTCTTGTAGTCGATGCACGAGTCGAACCCGAAGTCTTCGACCACCGCCCGGCACTTCTCGGGCCCCCCGGCGATCCCCACCACCCGGGCGCCGGCGATCTTCGCGATCTGCCCGGCCACCGATCCGGTGGCGCCCGCCGCGGCGGAGACCACCACGGTCTCGCCGGGCTGCGGGCGGCCGATGTCTGTCATGCCGAAGTAGGCGGTGGCGCCCGTCGGGCCGTACACCGACATGATCGCCAACTGGTCATCCTCGCCCGGGATCGGTGTGCTGAAGATGTCGTCCCGGATGACCACGTACTCCTGGAAGCCGGTGAGCGTGGTGACGATATCGCCGATAGCGTAAGTGTCGCAACGCGTTTCGACGACTTCGCCGATCCCCGCCGCCCGGATGACCTCGCCGAGTCGCACCGGCGGTAGATAGCTGGGTTGGTCGTCGAGCCAGGTGCGGGCGGCGGCGTCGATGCCGACGTAGGTGGTGCGCAGCAATGCCTCCCCCTCCCCGAGTGCCGGCGCCGGCTGGGTGATCAGCTCGGTGTCGTCGGACTGCACCAGACCAGAGGGGCGGCGACGCAACAGGACCTGGCGATTAGGCAACTGCGGCACGCTGCCGAGCCTATTCCGCAGCGTCGCGGATATGGGAGCATCTCAGGCATGAAACCAGAGGATGACCCGGAAGCCCGTATCCGGGAGCTCGAGCAGCCGCTGGCTGATCAGGCACGCGCATCCGAGTCGACCTCCGACCTGGGATCCGCCGGCGGTTACAACTATCCGCCGCCTCCGCCGGGACCGGTGCCGCCGCCCCCGATGTCACCCTCTGCCTACGGCTACGGCAGCCCGTACCCCGGTGCCACGCCTCGGTCGTCGTCGGGCATGCGCTGGTTCTGGATCCTGGCCGCGGTCGGTGTCCTCGGCGTGCTGGTACTGGTGGGCGGCATCGCCGCCTACGCCGCACACCAGTTCTCCCATGAGGATCTCGTGGTGCCCTCCCCCACCGAGAGCACGTCGTCCGGTCCGGCGCCGAGCCGGACCGCCCCATCAACCGGGAAGACGCGCACGCCCAGCGCCGGCCCGTCGCCGTCGGCCACCGCGCCGGCGGGCGAGGAGGTCACGGTCTCGGGCATCAACGAGAACAGGACCATCGCCTGCAACGGCAACGTCATCACCATCAGCGGCATCTCGAACACCGTGGTGCTGACCGGGCACTGCGCGACGGTCAACGTATCCGGGCTGCAGAACGTCGTCACCGTCGACACCGTCGACACCGTCGAAGCGTCCGGACTGAACAACAAAGTGACCTACCACTCCGGCTCGCCGAAAATCAGCAAGAGTGGGAGCGGGAACGTGGTGGTGCAGGGCTGATCGGTTGGCGTTCAGTCCCGTTGAGGCGCCGGCCAACCCGCCTGCATCAGCCTAGTTACCGGATGGTGGTGGTTGGGGTTGGAAGGGGTCA